>JAJRUD010000255.1 GCA_024277995.1 Chloroflexota bacterium | reverse complement strand
CGCATGTGCTCATCGTAGTCCAGAAGCACGTTGCCGTCCGCGTCTGTGACGGGGACGATGGCCTTGAAGCGTCCCTCCTCCCGGGCCCGGGCCGCGCGCTGCTGGGACAGAAGCGCGAACGCGTCCACGTCCTCGCGGCTGAAGCCCTCCAGACTGGCGATGAGGTCGGCGCTGATCCCCTGGGGCACGAAGCCAAGCTGGTCGATGACGACCGGGTCCTCCCAGAGCGCGCCGCCGTCGGACCCCATGGGCACGCGCGACATGGACTCCACGCCGCCTGCGACCATGAAGTTGGCCCAGCCGGCGCGCACCTTCATGGCCGCCAGGTTCACGGCCTCCAGGCCCGAGGCGCAGAAGCGGTTGAGCTGCACGCCGGGGACGTCCACGTCCCAGCCCGCGACCAGGGGCGCGGTGCGGGCGATATCCGCGCCCTGCTCGCCGATGGGCGTCACGCAGCCCAGGAGCACATCGTCCACCTGGCTGGTGTCCAGATGGTGGCGCTGCTGGATCTCCTGAAAGAGGCCCACCAGTAGATCCAGAGGCTTCACGTCATGGAGCGCGCCCGTCTCCTTGCCCTTGCCCCGGGGCGTGCGAATGGCGTCGTAGATGTAGGCGTCTGGTTGCATGATTTTCTCCTTAATCTGACCGAACTACTTTGACGCAGAGGCGCAGAGACGCAGAGGTGCGCAGAGGAAAACCATTTTCTGAAGCTGTAGTTCTTTGCATTCCTTTGCGTCTTCGCGCCTCTGCGTCGAAGCTATTGCCTCCGATTCATCCCCAAAAAATCCACCACGACCTGCGCTAATTCTACACCCTTTTCTTCCTGCAGAAAGTGACCGGCCCCACGGATGGTGGTATGCGGCAGGCCTTTGGCGCCGGGGATCAACTGTTGCAGGAAGTAATCCGCGCCCCGGGTGATGGGGTCGCCGTCGGAGAACGCGGTCAGGAAGGGCTTCTCCCACTGCATGAGCGCGGCCCACGCTGCCCGGTTGGCGGGCGCAGCCGGGTCCTCGGGCGTGGACGGAACCAGGGCCGGGAAGACCCGCGCGCCGGCCTTGTAGGATTCGTCGGGGAAGGGCGCGTCATAAGCGGCGATGACTTCGGGGGGCAGGTCGCTGACGCAGCCCTTGTCCACCGACTGGCCGACGGGAAAGACGGGGACAGTCCGGGCATACTCCCGCCAGCGCTCGAAGGCCTTGCCCAGGAGCTGGTCGCCCGTGGGCAGGAAGCCGTTGGCCACCACCACCCGCTCGAAGCGCTCCGGGTGCTCGGCCACCAGGCGCAGGCCGATGAGCGATCCCCAGTCCTGGCAGACCAGGGTGACGCCCCGCAGGTCCAGGGCCTCCATCCAGGCGTTCATCCAGTCCACATGGCGCTGGTAGGTGTAGTCGCTCTGCTCGGCCGGCTTGTCCGACTTGCCGAAGCCCACCAGATCCGGGGCCAGCGCGCGATAGCCCGCACCGGTGATCACCGGGATCATGTGGCGATAGAGGAAGGACCAGCTCGGCTCGCCGTGGAGCATCAGCACCGGCTCGGCGTCGCCTGGCCCCTCGTCCACATAGTGAATGCGCAGCCGCTGCTCTCCGCCCTCCGCCGCCGGAACCTCCACATAGTGGGGTGCAAACGAATAACCGGGCAGGTCGATAAAGCGCTCGTCGGGCGTGCGTAGGATGTTCATGTTCACTCCGGTATTGACAAGCTGATCGTCTAGACAGGCATCATTGGAACGCGGATTTGCACTGACCCAAGCCAGGCCGAATTTCCTCGATACGCCCGGTCAGTGTGACGGACTTCCCCGCTTTATTGAGCAGATACGAAAAATCCGTGAACATCCGGCTTCCTCCGTCAAAATCCGCGTTCCAATTGTGACCGTTGATCAGCTATGTCTCATCAATGCAGCCCCGTCAGGCCGCGTGCGATCACCATGCGCTGGATCTCGCTGGTGCCTTCGTAGATTTCGGTGATCTTGGCGTCGCGGAAGTAGCGTTCCAGGGGCAGCTCCTTGCTGTAGCCCATGCCGCCGTGGATCTGGACGGCCTGGGTGGTCACCCACATGGCCGTCTCGCTGGCGAAGAGCTTGGCCATGCTCGACTCCATGGTGTAGCGAGCGCCGGTCTCCCTGGACGCCATCTTGGCCAGCGCGGCCTGGTAGATAAGCAGGCGAGAAGCTTCGACCCGGGTCTTCATGTCCGCCAGCTTCTGCTGAATCATCTGGAACTGGCCGATCTTCTTGCCAAAGGCCTCCCGCTCCTTGGAATAGGCGATACTGGCCTCCATCGCGGCCTCGGCGATGCCCAGAGCCTGGGAGGCGATGCCGATGCGGCCCGCGTCCAGGACGGACATGGCGATCTTGAAGCCCTGGCCTTCCTCGCCCAGCCGGTTCTCTACCGGGCATTCGTAGTTGTCGAAGTGGATCTCGCTGGTGGCGCTGGCGCGGATGCCCAGCTTGGGTTCGGTCTTGCCCCGGGAGAAGCCGGGCTCGTCGGTCTCGATCAGGAACGCGGAGACGCCCCGGTGCTTCTTCTCCGGGTCGGTCATGGCGAAGAGGACGATGTAGTCGGCGTAGGGCGCGGACGTGACCCACGACTTGACGCCGTTGATGACGTAGTGGGTCCCGGCGTCGTTGAGGACGGCCCGGGTCTTCATGTTGCCGGCGTCGCTGCCGCTCATGGGTTCAGTGAGGCTGTAGGCGCCGATGGCCTCGCCCGTGACCACGGGGACCAGGTAGGTCTGTTTCAGGTGTTCCGAGCCGTACTTGATGATGCCGTTGGCGAAGAGCGAGTTGTTGACCGACATGATAGTGCCGTGGCTGGCATCCACCTTGGAGATCTCGATGAGCGCGAGCACGTAGGCGATGGTGTCCATGCCCACGCCGCCATATTCCTCCGGCACTTCGATGCCCATGAAGCCCAGTTCGCCCATCTTGCGGATGGTGTCGATGGGAAACTCGCCGGTCTCGTCGTGGTGTGCGGCGATGGGCGCGATCTCCTTGCGTGCGAAGTCCCGCGCCGCCTGCTGGATCATCCGGTGTTCTTCGGTGATAAAGTCGAACATGTGCGTGCTCTCCTGGGGTTGGT
>JAJRUD010000254.1 GCA_024277995.1 Chloroflexota bacterium | reverse complement strand
CTTGGTCTGCCATACGGGGAATTATACAGGAAGCCCGCCTTGACACCCCATGCGCGGCTGCTATAATGGTCTGCGCCTGCCTGGGGGGCAGGCGTTGTCATGTAACGACGAGGAGTAGTGCCATGCCACCGGTCCCGAAGCGTAAGCATTCCCAAGGAAGGCGCAACCGCCGCCGCGCGCAGCATGCGTTGCAGGCCCCCCATCTGGTGACCTGCACGAACTGCGGCGAGAAGCACCTCCCGCACCGTGTGTGCCCCAGCTGCGGACACTACGGCGGGCGTGAGGTGGTTGAGATCGAGCGCGGCTGACGTCTTTCTCGGGCCGTGCTTACGCACGGCCCTTATCGCGTTTCATGCCCCCCTCACTCGAAAACACCGCCTTCCTTTTCCCCGGCCAGGGCTCGCAGCGCGTCGGTATGGGCCGGGAACTAGCGCAGGCCGAACCGCTGGCGGCTGAGGTCTTCGCGCAGGCCGACGCGATCCTGGGCATCCCCCTTTCGCGCCTGTGCTGGCAGGGCCCTCAAGAGGACCTGAACGACACCATAAACACCCAGCCCGCCCTGCTGACGCACAGCATCGCCGTGCTGCGGGTACTGCAAGCCCGTCTTCCTGATCTTCAGCCAACCTTCGTCGCCGGCCACTCGCTGGGGCAATTCAGCGCCCTGGTGGCCGCCGGCTCACTCACCTTCCCTGAGGCGCTGCGCCTGGTACGTGCGCGCGGCGAGGCGATGAAGGCCGCTGGGGAAGAACGACCAGGCGGCATGCTCGCCGTCCTGGGGTTGGAGGCCGCCGTCGTGGAAAGCGCCTGCCGCCAGGCGGCGGAGGACACCGGCGCCGTCGTCACGCTCGCCAACGACAATTGCCCCGGCCAGGCAGTCATTTCTGGCCAGGATGCCGGCCTGGAACGCGCGATGGAACTGCTGCGCCAGGCCGGCGCGCGACGTCTGGTGCGGTTGGCGGTGAGCATCGCCGCCCACTCCCCCTTGATGGAACCCGCCAAGAGGAGGTTCGATCGTGCGCTGGCCCTGGCGCAATTCCACGACCCTGAAGTGCCGGTCGTGGGGAACGTGAGCGCGGCTCCCCTGCGAAGCGCGCCGGCGGTGCGCGCCGACGCAGCGGCACAATTGACGAGCCGCGTCCGCTGGACGGAATCCATGCAACTCATGCTCTCCAGCGCCGTTGACACTTTCCTTGAGCTGGGCCCTGGCAACGTGCTGTGCGGACTGCTCCGACGGCTGGATCGCAAGGCCGCCTGCCTGCCCTTGGACACCCCTGAGAGCTTCGAGCCCCTGCTGGGCTGAGGCCTGACAGAACCACAGCCATGGCGCTCCGAGCACACCCCCTGCAAGCCATCGCTCACCCCGTCCTCCGAGCCTTGGGCACCCCCGAAAGGCTATAATCTGGCCATGCGCAAGTTCATCATCGCCCTGGGCCTGCTGTTGGGGATCTTCTTCGTCATCGGCCGCTTCGCTGAAGTCCAGCAGGTCGTCGACACGCTGCAGCGGGGCGATTGGCGATGGCTGTTGCTGGCAGCCCTGGTTCAGGGAGCGTGGATGGTCAACGTCGCCGCCTCCTTCAGGGCGCTCTACCGCCTGTTGGGCGTCGAGGAACACATCAACCGCCTGGTCCCTCTGGCCGCCGCGGCGAACTTCGTCAACGTGGTTGCGCCCAGCATGGGAATGGGCGGGATGGCCATCTTCATCGTGGACGGTCGCAGGCGCAGGCTGCCCGCGGCGCGCGTGACCACGGCCGTGGCACTGTATGTCCTTTTCGACTACGCCGGCTTCCTGGCCGTGCTCACCCTGGGGCTGCTGGTCCTCTTTCGCCGCAACCAACTCAACGCCGGTGAGATCGTGGCTTCGCTCATCCTGGTGGGCGTGGCGATCTTCCTGGCCACGCTGCTCTATCTGGGCATGAAGTCCGCCGAACGCCTCGGTCGCACACTGGCCTGGCTCGGTCGAGTGGTAAACCGCGCCCTGTACCCCATCCTGCGGCGGGACTACCTGAGCATCGAGCGCGCCCACTCCTTCGCCCACGAGATCGCCGAAGGGCTCGCCCTGGCACGCCAGACGCGCGACGGTTGGCTGCTGCCCGGCGCGCTGGCCTTGAGCAACAAGGCGTTGCTGATCACCATCCTCTTCCTGGTCTTCATGAGCTTCAAGCAACCCTTTTCCGTGGGCACGCTCATCGCCGGCTTCAGCATCGGCTACTTGTTCCTCATCGTCTCCCCCACCCCTTCCGGCATCGGTTTCGTGGAAGGCGCCATGACCATCGCCCTCGGCTCACTGCGGGTGCCGCTCGGGGCGGCCGCCGTGATCGCGCTCGCATACCGCGGCATCACCTTCTGGCTTCCTCTGCTGTACGGCATGCTCGCCATTCGCTGGGTGGGGCAGGCGGCGGACGAAGACCAGGACCCCACCTCCTGATCCCCCTGGTGCGCAACTTGCAACAGGAACGGCAGAGCCTGAGGCCATTCATCCGCTGCATGCTATAATCCTTCGGTAGGTCCAAGGACCAGTCAAACCCATGTTCTTACAGGAAGCCGCCGCGCTCCTTACCGCCCCACCCGGCAGCCTGGTCTACCATCTCGTCATGGCCGTCACCTTGGGGTTGCTCTTCAGCTTCGCGCGCGCGCTGCGCGAGCGAGTGGAAGCGCCCCTGACCATACGATGGAGCCTGGCCGCCGGCGGGTTGCTTGCCCTACGCCTCGTCCAAATGGTCGCGGCCGGGTTGGCATGGCTGGCGCTCATCGACGGTCAACTCATCCTGCCTCCGCTGGATCGCTTTGCTTCCTTTCTGACCCCCTTGGTCCTCTCCTGGTCCCTGCTCGCCCCAGAACCCTCACCACGCAAGGACCGCCTGTTCATGGCTGCCGTCAGCGGCGCCATCCTCGGTTTGCTGGCAAGTTTTCTCCTGCGGCTCGCCGTCGGAGCCGGCGCACCCTTCAACGGAACCCTCTCCGACCTGACCTGGAGCGGCGCGATCCTCCTGCTGGGGCTCTCCCTGGGCCTGGCGCTCGTACTCACCCGGCCACCACAATGGGAACTCTCCTTCGGCCCCTTGCTGCTCATCGCAGCCGGGGCGGGGGCACACCTGGCCTTCGGGGGTCCGGGGGGCTCTCTGGCTGGCTTTCTTCGCCTGGCAGAGCTCACCGCCTACCCCTTGATCGCCCTCGCTGGCGCCCGCGCCCTGGCATGGTCTGTCATACCGCTCCCGGCAAAGAGCACCGGGCCGCTGACGGCCTCCACGCACGCCGGCGTACTGCGCGAGGGCCTCTCTCGCCTGACCGAGCTCCTGGTCATCGAGGACAGCGAACAGCTCGCCAGGAGCGCCGTCAAGGCGCTGGCCCACCATATGCGCGCCGAGTATTGTCTGCTGCTCACCCCGCCCGAACCCGAAGACCAATTCGCCATCGCCACGGCCTATGACCTGATCCGCGAACAGCACCTTCCCGGCGCCGCTCTGGACAGCAAAGGCTGTCCCGTCATCGCCTCCGCGCTCAACCGCAGGCGCACGCTCGCCTTCCCCGCCGAGAGCCAGTCGCCGGACATGCAGGTCCTGCGCAAGGTGCTGGGCCTCGATGCCACGGGGCCCGCCCTGCTGGCCCCCGTGGCAGGCGAGGGTCGCCTGCACGGCGGCGTGCTGCTGCTCTCGCCATATGCCCGTCAACACTGGGAACCCGATGACCGCAAGGCGCTCGAAGCTGCCGCCGCCCACCTGGGGGCGCGCTTTTCGCGCCTGATGGAGCCGGCCAGCCAGAGCAGCGAAGAACTGCAGGACCTGCAGCAGGCTTTGGCCGAAGCGCAGCAGCGGATAGCAGCCCTGGAAGAGGAGAACGCCCGGCTTCAGCAGGAATACGAGACCGGCCAGGCAGAAGACGGTCGTGCGCAGGCCGACAACCTGGCGGCTCTGTTGTCCATGAACGAGGAAGCACAGGAGACCATCCGTCGCCTGCAGGACGAGCTCGAGACCCTGCGCGCCGCTCAGCAGAGCTCTCCGCCTGAGATGGAACAATTGGCCGGCGAACTGCAGCTCGCCCTGGCCGAGTTGGCCGATGCGCGCGCCAGGCTGAGCGCCCTCGAGGAACAGGGGGCATGGCCCACCGCCGGGTCCGCATCGGCCGCCCAAGGCCCGGATGTGGAGGCCATCGCATCTATCGCGCAGGAACTTCGCCAACCCATGTCATCCATCCTCGGCTACACCGACCTGCTGCTGGGCGAGTCTGTGGGCCTGCTGGGCGCCATGCAGCGCAAGTTCCTGGAGCGGGTACGTTCCGGGATCGAGCGCATGGGGGCGCTGCTCAACGACCTGATCCAGGTCACCGCAATCGAAACCGGCACGCTCAGCCTCACCCCGGGGCCCGTGGATCTGGTGCACTGCGTGGAAGAGGCCGTCATGCAGACCAGCGTCCTCATGCGTGATCGGGGCATCGCACTGCGTATGGACATCCCTGACGATATGCCGCCCGTGCTGGGCGATGAAGACGCCGCGATCCAGATCCTGGTCCATTTGCTGCAAAACGCCATCGGCGCCTCGCCCGAGGGCGGCGAGGTCATCCTGGCCACTCGCCTGGAGAATACCGATCAGGGCGATTTCGCCATGCTTTCCGTCTCCGACGCTGGAGAGGGCATCCCGTCGGAAGACCTGGGCCGCGTCTTCAAGCGCATCTACCGCGCCGACAACACACTCGTCCAGGGCCTGGGTGACCGGGGCGTGGGACTTTCCATCGTCAAGGCCCTGAGCGAGGCTATGGGCGGCCGCGTCTGGGTGGATAGCGAAGTGGGCACCGGCACGACCTTTACGGTGCTGATGCCCCTGGCACCAAGCCAGGTCGCCGAATCGGGCGACGTCTACCAGGTGCCATGAGCATGCTCAGGCGTCTCGCCATCGGAGCGGGGCTGACGCTGGCCGCTGCCGTGGTCGTTGGCGGCGCTTTTCTGCAGGCGCTGGCCGACGCCCGTCTACAGAGTCCCGAGGCCGCTGGCCTGCGCAGCTTGCTCGGCTTGTGCACGCCCCCTGCCGATTGGAGTCCACACCAGATACGGGGAGACGAGAGCCTGGATGAACTGGCTCAGGCAGCGGGACTGACCCTGGACGAGTTGCTGGTAAGGAATTGCATTGCGACTTCGCCCGGGCCGGGATCGGTCGTGCTGCTGCCGGCCGTGACCATCACGTCCACGCCCACCCCTTGTGGGCCGCCCCGCGGCTGGAGGCTCTTCCGCCTGTCCGAGGGTGAAAGCCTGTCGGATCGCGCGCAACGCCTGGGCGTGAGCGAAGCCGCCCTGCGCCAGGCGAACTGCCTTGACCCGGCGAGCCAGCCCCTTCCAGGAGCCCGCCTCTACGCGCCACCCACCCCCACCCCCGCGCCAACCGCAAGCTCTACCCCGACACCAGCCGCCGCTTCCGGCGACGGCAATCCGACCGAGAGCCCCGCCCCAAGCCCCTCGCCTGGGGCGAACTCCGCCCAGGGGTCTATCCCGAGCCAAGGCGAAGGTGAGGCGGCATGAGCAGGCAGGGAGCGGAACCGCGTGCCCGATCGCGACGTCAGGGTAATAGAGATATCTCGCCCAAATGGCGGAGGACGATGCCTCAAGGCCTGCAACTGATCCCTCTCATGACGCTCCTGCTGGCGGCCTGCAGCGGCCCGATCAGCGCTTTTCTGCCTATGGCGCCGAACCGGCCTCCACTGGTGACGGCCGACCCGCTCGCCACGCCCACCGGGACCCCCTTCAGCCCTCTACAGCCCACAGCCACACAGCCCGCCGCCACGCCGACCCCCCTGCCCTCACCCACACCGGCCAACCCGTGGGGCGAATTCCCCGGGCCTACCGATCCCTCGGCCATCGAGATTCCCCCACCCATGCCGCGCGTCCCGCTGCACGAGGGCACAATCAACGTACTGCTGCTGGGATCCGATCAGCGCCCAAACAGCGCCGGCCACCGCACTGACACCATGATCGTGGTCTCGCTGGACCCCTCCGCCGGCACCGCGACGCTGATCTCCTTCCCGCGCGACCTGTACGTCTACATCCCCGGATGGCGGGTGGATCGCATCAACGTTGCCGATGGGCGCGGCGGGCCCGAGCTGGCCATGATGACGATACTCTACAACTTCGGCATCCCCATCCACTACTGGGCGCGCATGAACTATCTGACCTTCGTCAACGCCATCGACACGCTGGGCGGGATCGAGGTGCAGGTGACCGGCTACCTGAACGACGAGTGCGGCGGCACGTATTATGAATACAGCCCCGGCACCTACTATATGGACGGCTGGACTGCCATGTGTTACGTGCGCATGCGCAAGCGCAGCAGCGATTTCGACCGCCTGCGACGCCAGCAGGAGGTGCTGCGCGCCATCTTCAGCAAAGTGCTCAGCATCCAGGGGCTGGCTCGCCTGCCCCAGCTCTATTCCCAGTTCAAGGGCATGGTCGAGACCAACATGCCTGTGGAGGCCATGTTGCCGATTGTCCCGCTGGCCGCCAGGATCGGCGCCGATCCGGCCCGCATTCGCCAGTTCAGCGTGACCCCCTCAATGACCACCGCCTGGCGCGTCCCCTATAGCGGCGCCGCCGTGCTGCTTCCCAAACGTGAGGCCATCCAGGCCATGCTGAGCGAAGCCTTCCCCCCATGAAACCCAGGGCCCTGGCCCTCGTGCTGACGGCGCTCATCCTGACCGCGTGCAGCGGCCGCGGTCTAGCCCAGGTGGGGGCGGGACGCCTGCCCAAAGGCACAGCCCGGCCCGGCGCCCCGGCTCAGGCGATCACACTGGTCCCGCCGCCGACGGTCACGCCGCGCCCCACACCCATCCTGCAGATGCGCGCCTGGCCCGCCCCGCTCACCTACGGCTCGCCGCCCACCCCGGCCACGCCCATGCCCGCGCCGGCGCAGCCCCTGCTCCTCGACCCGGACGTGGTCAACATCCTGCTGCTGGGATCCGATCGCCGCAGCGGCCGGTCCTTCCGCACCGACACCATCATCGTGCTCTCCATCGACCCCGACACGCGCAGCGCCGTGCTGCTCTCCATCCCCAGGGACCTCTACGTCTATATCCCGGGTTTCACCGTGCAGCGCATCAATGCCGCGTTCCTGTACGGCGATACCTACGGCTACCCGGGAGGCGGTCCGGCCATGCTGGCCGATACCATCCTTTACAACCTGGGCATCCCCATCCATCACTACGCGCGGGTGGAGATGAGCGGCTTTCGCCAGATCATCGATACCCTGGGGGGCATCGACGTGCGCGTCACCTGTCCCTATACCGATTGGCGCCTGAAGTCGCCCAACCTGCCGCTCAACGACGAGGACAACTGGGTCCTGTTCACCGTGCCGACGGGGGTGGTGCACATGAACGGCGACTATGCCCTGTGGTACGCCCGCTCACGCATGCACTCCTCGGATTTCGATCGCGCCCGCCGACAGCAGGAAGTGCTGCGCGCCATCTACCGGCAGGCGCTGCGGCTGCAGATCATCCCCCGCATCCCCGAGCTCTACGCACAGCTCGCGCAGACCATCACCAGCGACATGGGCCTGGCCGACATCCTGGCCCTGGCTCCCCTGGCCGGCCAGGTGGATCTGGCGCGCGTGCGCAGCGTTTTCATCGGTCGCGATGAGGTCATCAGTTGGCGCACCCCTTCGGGGGGGCAGGTCTTGCTCCCCAAGCCCGAGGCGATCCGTGCCCTGCTGGAGCGCGCCTTCGATTTCGAGCAGCCGGACCCGCTGGCCCCTGAGGCTTCCACTTCCATCGAGGTGGTCAACGCTTCTTCCCGTCCCGGCTGGGCTGAGCTGGCCGTCGAGCGCCTGAACTACGCCGGCTTCACAGCCCACCTGAGCCAGGTCGTTGCGGGTGCCACGGCTCGCACGCGGCTCATCGACTTCGGACGTGCCTCCCCTGGCGAGCGCGAGCGCCTGCTGGCCGCGCTGCGCCTGCCGGTCTCGGCAGTCGTCGAGCAGGCCGAACCAGCATCGCCTTTCTCCTTCCGGCTGGAAGTGGGCGACGACTACGATCCCTGCTTCAACCCCACGCGCGACCAAGCCCGCTGAACGTCGCGTGGGCGGGGGCACGGCTCCACCATCACCTTTCCCCGCCGCGAAGCCCGGTCTCTGTTGCCCGTTGGGGCGCCTCGTGACGCCCGCTGCCTTCCCCCGAAGAATGCCACCCGCGGCCCATGAGACAACGACCATGAGCAGGTTGCAGCTCCCTGGAGCGTGTTGACTTTTTCATCTTCCGGGTCTACGATTGGCACCTGGGGTTGGCTACACGCAGCAGATCGGGAGACACCCATGTCCGACATAGGCAAGGACCTGCCGCTCTTCACACAGTCCACCGCCCAGGAAACCGGCCCCGAGGCGCCCACCCTGCGCGCCACCAGCAGCCTCAACGCCGCCATCGCCGCCTGGGGTGAGGCTCTGCAAGCAGTAGGCCGCTCCATCCACACCGTCAAGGCCTTCACCAGCGACCTGCGCCTCCTGGGAAGGTTCATCGGCGCCGGCCAGGCCGTGGGCGACATCGGCACCCACGATCTGAAGAACTTCCTCGATTGGATGCTCAACCACCGCGGCGTCCCCTGCAGCCCCAAGACCTACGCCCGCCGCGTCACATCCCTCAAGGCCTTCTTCCGCTGGCTCAAGGAACAGGGTGTGCTGGACGAAGACCCCGCACTTCCCATCCCACAGCAGACAGTTCTCAGCCCGCTTCCCACCACCCTCACGGCCGAGGAGGTGCAGGCCGTGCTGCAGGCAGCCGAGGCCGCCCGGCGAGGCAGCAAGCCCGACGCGCGCCCCTACGCCCTCGTCAAACTGCTGCTCGATACAGCCATCAAGAAGGGCGAATGCCTCAACCTCCACCTTAATCACGTCGACCTGCACGCCCCCGCCGGCCCCATCCTCTTCGTCCGCTACAGCGACGTGCGCAAGCGCTACAAGGAACGCAAACTGCCCCTCAGCGCGGATTGGGTCCCCGCATACCGAGAGTACCTGGCACAGTACCAACCCACCGACCGCCTCTTCCCCTGGTCCCCGCGCCGGTTGGAATACCTGCTCGAGGATATCGGCGAAGCCGCAGGCCTGGATAAGCACCTTTCCTTCGATATGTGCCGCTGGACAGCGGCGCTGCTGGACTACAAGGCAGGAATGGATAGGGACAAGATCCGCCAGAAGTTGGGGATCTCCAAGATCCAATGGCGCGAGGTGGGCAACAAGCTCGACCGGCTCGCGATTCAGACCGCCTAGACGCGCCTAGAGCCGCTTGACGACGATGTCGCCGATGACGTTGGCGGCCTCGTCCCCCCGATCGGCAGCGTTGGACAGGTGCCGATAAACCTCCCGCAATTTGAGCATCTCCACCACATGCTCGACGTCCTGCGGCAGTGAGAACAGATCGGCGATCGCCTCGCGATAGACCTTCTCGACACGGTTTTCCAAAGCCTTCGCCCGGACGGCATGATCCACGGCAACGTTGGGATGATCTTCCAGGCGCAGCACGCCCATGTGGATCTCACGCGCCGCATCCGCCAGCAAGGAGACCATCCTCTCCAGGAACGGGGTGGGCTTGATGTCCAGCAGCGCCATCTCTTCGATGGTGGTGTTGGCATAGTCCAGGACGTCGTCGATGGCGCGTGAGAGCGCGAAGATGTCCTCGCGATCGATGGGCGTCACGAAGGTGCGATTCAACTCATCGATCAGAATGCGCCGCACCTCGTCGGCTTCCTTCTCGCGTTGCGAGACCTCATGGGCCAGCGTGTCATCAGGGTCCTTGACGTACGAGAGCAAGGACTGCAGCCCTTTACTGGTGTGCTCCGCCTGCTTGATCAACAACTCAATGAACCGATTCTGACGCTTCTTGCGGGAGAATAGCCTCATGGCACCTTGTCCCTCAGTTAGTAGATCATCTCACCACGAACAAAGGCCGCTGCGCGCGGGTCCTCCGGACCGGCGAAGAATCGCGCTGTCTCAGCAACCTCCACCAGACGCCCCCCAAGCAGCATGGCCACCCGGTCGGCGAGCCGCCTGGCCTGGAAGAGATTGTGGGTCACCAGCACAATGGTGATCCCGTCCTGCAGCGGCAGGTCTCCTATTATAGCCTCGATTGCCGCCACATTTGGAGGATCCAGGTTCGCCGTCGGCTCATCCAGGAGCAGGACGTCCGGCCGCAGGGCGAGCGCGCGCGCCAGGGCCAGCCGCTGGGCCTCACCCCCTGAAAGCTGCTGGGCGGGCATGCTCGCCAGGTGTTCGATGCCCACGTGGCGCAACACCTGGTCGACCCGCCGCTCGTCGTGTTCGCCCCGCAGCCCGAGGCCATACGCCACGTTGTCTCGCACTGAGCGGTGCAGCAGCACCGTGCGCTGGAATACGGTCGTGATCCGGCGCCGCAGATGCAGCGGAGCCGGATAGGGAACCAAGCTGCCCTCGAACCAGATCCGGCCCTGGTCAGCCTGCTCCAGAAAGTTCAGCACCCGCAGGAGCGTGGTCTTGCCCGCCCCGTTGGGCCCCACTATGGCCAGGGTCTCGCCCTGATGCACCACCAGGTGGTCGACAGCCAGCACCGTCTTCCCACCATAGGCCTTCCTCACATCGTGCAATTCATAGCACGGAGCGCTCATCCCTTGCTCCACCACGGCGTCCCCTGCAGACGCATGAGCATCAGGTTGACCAGGAAGGTCAGCGCCAGCAGCACACCACCCAGTGCCAGGGCCATTCCGAAGGCCCCCTGTCGCGTCTCGAGCACGATGGCCGTGCTCAACACACGCGTGCTCCCCTCCACGTTCCCGCCCACGAGCATGGCGGCGCCAACCTCCGAGATGATCCCACCGAAGCCGGCCACCAGGGAAGCGACCACGCCCTGCCTCGCCTCAGCCACCAGGCCCAGAGCCTCCTGCACCGGTGAAGCCCCCAGCGCCCGCAGCAGCAGTCGCACGTCGGGGTCCACCGACTCCACAGCGCCCATGGTGAGCCCGGCCACCAGCGGCAAGGCGATCACCACCTGGGCGATGACCATGGCCGATGGCGTGAACAGCCATTCCAGGCCGCCCAGGGGGCCCTGCCTGGAAAGCAACAGGTAGACGCTCAGCCCCACCACGACGGGGGGGAAGCCCATTCCCGTATAGACCAGAGCCACGATCCAGCGCCGGGCGCCAAACCGCGTCAGCGCCAGGGCCGTTCCCAGGGGGATGCCGATCAGAGCGCTGACGGCCAGTGCCGTGCCCGACACCTGCAGCGTGCGCAGCACAATGGCCCACAGTTCATGATTCGCGACACCTTCAGAGAGCCAGGACAGGGGAACCCCGAGCGACATCCTCACTCCCCACGAGCCTGCCGCCATGCCAGCGAGTCGGGGTAGAAGAGCGGTTGCCCATAACGCTCCAGGCCAAAGCGCGCGATGCGCTGCTGGGTGGGGAGAGAGGTCAACCAGGCAGCGAAGGTGCGCGCCAAATCGCTCTGAACTTCCCGGCCTGCACTCGCTTTCACCACGAGCACACCATAGGGGTTGCGCAGCTCCGGATCGGGGTTCTCGCTCAACTGCCCACCACCCAACAGAATCACGAGACCAGGAAGCTTGTCCCGCAGAGCCAGGAAAGTGCCCCGGTCGGTCAGGGCATAGGCGGCCTTCTCGTCGGCAAAGCGCAGGGTGGCGGCCATGCCCTGGCCTATGGCGAAGTACCATCCACCAGCGGGGTCGGGCTCCAGGCCCGCCGCCTCCCAGAGCGAGAGTTCACGCCCATGGGTGCCAGATTGATCGCCGCGCGAGACGAAGGGGGCCTGCTGTCCGGCGATAGCCGCCAGGGCCTGCGCCGCGCTGTCCAACCCTCCAATCCCGGCCGGGTCCGAGGGCGGCCCGACCAGCACGAAGTCGTTGAACATCACCGGATCGCGCGACTCGGCATAGCCGGCCTGCAGGAAAGCTTCTTCGCGCCGGCGATCGTGCACCAGGAGCACGTCCGCGTCACCGCGCTCCCCCAGAGCCAGGGCCTGCCCAGTCCCCACTGCGATCACCTCCACCTGCACGCTGTAGGTCTCTTCGAAATCCGGCAGCAGGTCATCCAGCAATCCCGAATCATAGGTGCTGGTGGTGGTGGCCAGGCGCAGGGTCCCCGGCGCCTGGCTGCCGCAGGCCGAGAGGGCCGACGCGAACAGGACCAGGAGGAGCGCTGCGGCCAGGGTCTCCGCCAGGCGTCGTGCCCGGCGGGCGGCAGGGAGAACTTGCCAACGGGTATCGCTATGTTTGTCAGTCATAACGGCGCCAATCATACGCGCGATGCCCTGCAGCCGTCAAGGCATGGGCGAAATCGGATTCGGGGGGACGAGGGGACGAATGCGCTTGACAGGGCGCGCGCTTCCCCTGAGAATTAGGCTATGTCATCGGACAGCGAACTGCCCGCGGGTCATCGATCCGGCTTCGTCGCCGTCGCCGGGCGCCCCAACGTCGGCAAATCCACCCTCATCAACAGCCTGCTGGGGCAGCCCGTGGCGGCCGTATCCTCCAAACCGCAGACCACCCGGCGCAACCAGCTAGGCATCCTCACCCTGCCCCAGGCGCAGGTCGTTTTCGTCGACACGCCCGGCATCCACAAGCCAGCCCACAAGCTCGGGCAGGCCATGAACGCCACGGCCGAAGAGGCACTGCAGGAAGCCGACCTGATCCTGGTCCTTTTCGACGCCGGTCAGGCGCCCAGCGAGGGGGACCGGCGCGTGGCAGAGCGCATCCAGGCCGTCGAGCGTCGGCCGCCGGTCCTGGCCACGCTGAACAAGATCGACCTGCTGCCAGCCGAGCAGCTGCCCGAACGCATGGCCGATTACCAGCCGCTGCTCCCGGAGGCGGAGTGGTTGGCCATTTCCGCCACCCGCGGCGACAATCGCGATCTGCTCTTGCAGCGCATCCTGGCCATGCTCCCCGAAGGGCCGCGCTACTATCCCGAGGACGAGGTGACGGACTTCTACGAGCGCGACATCGCCGCCGACCTGCTGCGGGCCGCGGCCATGTCGCTCCTGCGCCAGGAAGTGCCGCACTGCATCGCCGTCCGTATCGACGACTACAAGGAGCGCGGCGAGCGCGGCGCGTACATCGCGGCCACGCTCTTCGTCGAGCGCGAGAGTCAGAAACCCATCGTCATCGGCAAAGGCGGCGCCATGCTGCGCGAGATCGGCATCATGGCGCGGCGCGAGATCGAGGCCATGTCGGGGCGCAAGGTCTACCTGGACCTGCGGGTCAAGGTGCTCCCCCGCTGGCGAAACGACGAGAAGGCACTCAAGCGGCTGGGGTACAGGGTGCCGCGGCGCAGCACCCAGGAGCGGGTTGAGCGTTGACCAAGCGCAAATCCAGGGGCACACGCACAAGTTCCTTCGGAGCGCCGGGGCGAATCAGCCACGACGCCTCGCGCTTCTACGCCAGCCGTCTCTATCAGGATCAGAAGCCCATCAACCCCAAGGATTTCCACGAGAACCCCCTGCCGCCGGAAGTGCGCGACCAGATCTTTCCGAGGTCCTCCGAGGCCATGCAGGAACTGCCCGACAACAGCGTCCACCTCATGGTCACCTCGCCGCCTTACAACGTGCGCAAGGAATACGACGACGATCTCACGCTGGATGAATACCTGGACCTGCTGCGTCGGGTCTTCAAAGAGACCTATCGCGTCCTGGCCACGGGCGGACGGGCGTGCGTCAACGTGGCCAACCTGGGCCGCAAGCCCTACATCCCGTTGCACGCCTTCGTGGTGGAGGTGATGCTCGAGCTGGGCTTCCTCATGCGCGGCGAGATCATCTGGAACAAGGCCGGCAGCGCCGGCGCCTCCACCGCGTGGGGGTCGTGGCGCTCCGCCAGCAACCCGGTGCTGCGCGACGTCCACGAGTACATCCTGATCTTCTCCAAAGAGTCCTTCTCGCGACCTGCCAAGGGCCGCGAGAACTCCATCACGCGCGATGACTTCCTGGAATGGACCAAGAGCGTATGGAGCTTTCCGGCCGCCTCCGCGAAGCAGGTAGGGCATCCGGCCCCCTTTCCCGAGGAGCTGCCGCGACGCCTGATCGAGCTGTACACATTCCGCGGGGACGTCGTCCTGGATCCCTTCTGCGGATCAGGCACGACCTGCCTTGCCGCGCTCAGAGCCGGCAGGCACTACGTGGGCTACGAAGTGCGCCAGGATTACTGCGATCTTGCCCGAACGAGGATCGCGGCCGCCGAGCAGTCTCTGGAGGTACCACAAACCTGAGCCATGAGCTATCAATCGCCCTTCTCCTTCCGATATGGTTCTGAAAATATGCGGGCCCTCTGGTCCGAGCGCTCCAAGCGGCTCACCTGGCGCCGGGTGTGGGCTGCCGTCGCCGAGGCGCAGGCCGCCGCAGGTCTGGTCACCCCGGAGCAGGTCGACGAGATCAAGGCCAACGTCGAAAAGATCGACCTGCGGCGGGCGCTGGAGATCGAGGCCGAGATCGGCCACGACCTGATGGCCGAGTTGAAGACTTTCGCCGAGCAATGCCCGACGGCGGGCGGCGTGCTGCACTGGGGGCTGACCTCCGCCGACGTGCAGGACAACGCCGAGATCGTGCGCCAGCGGGCGGCGCTCACACTGCTGCTGCGCCGCCTGAGGCAATTGCTGCTGCGCTTCGCAGATCAGATCTTCAACCACGCCGACTTCCCTGTCCTCGGCTACACGCATCTTCAGCCGGCCGAGCCCACCACCCTGGGATACCGCCTCAGCCTCTACGCCCAGGACCTGATGGAACACCTGGAAACGCTCGCCCGGCTGCGGGCATCGCTGCGCGGCAAGGGCATCCGAGGCGCCGTGGGCACCTCCGCCCCCTTCCGCGAAATGCTGATCGAGGCACCCATCGACCCGGAGGGGCTCGAAGCCACGGTCATGCAGGCGCTCGGCATCACAGCCTACCCCGTCAGCAGTCAAACCTACCCGCGCGTGCAGGACTACCGCCTGCTCAGCGCCCTGGCGGCGATGGCCGCCTCGCTGCACAAATTCGCCGCCGATATGCGCCTCATGCAGTCGCCAGGCTTTCGGGCGGCCTCCGAGCCTTTCGGCGAACTGCAGGTGGGGTCCAGCGCCATGCCCTTCAAACGCAACCCCGTCCGCGCCGAGAAGATCTGCTCACTGGCGCGCCTAGTGCTGGCCGCGAGCAGCGTGGCATGGGAGAACGCGGCCAACAGCCTGCTGGAACGCACGCTGGACGACTCGGCCAACCGCCGCAGCACCATCCCGGAGGCCTTCCTGGCCTGCGACGAGATGCTGAAGACGGCCTACGAGATCGTCGATGGCCTGCAGGTCGACCCGGAAGGCGCGGCGCGTTGGCTGGACACCTTCGGGCCCTTCGCCGCCCTGGAGCGCGTGCTCACCGCTCTGGTGCGGGCCGGCGCGGACCGCCAGGAGGTCC
The DNA here is from genome assembly GCA_024277995.1 of Chloroflexota bacterium. Lineage (GTDB taxonomy): Bacteria > Chloroflexota > Anaerolineae > Anaerolineales > E44-bin32 > JAJRUD01. Next base: position 276 of record JAJRUD010000254.1, on the reverse strand, counting down.
ACGAACGGCTGCGGCGGCACAGCACCCACGCCTGGGAAGCGATCCAGCAAGGACGCCCGAATCCCCTGGCGGACCGCATCACCGCCGACACCACCCTGCTGCGCTACCTGCAGCCGGCTCGACTGCGCGATCTGATCGACGTGCGCGGCTATGTGGGCCTGGCCCCGCGCCGGGCGCGGGAATTGGCTGCCAGCATACGCAAGCGCATCGGCACCCAGGGGAAGGACAAAGGATGAACCTACTGGCCGCGCATGCTGCGCTCCTGTTCCGGGTTGG
>JAJRUD010000253.1 GCA_024277995.1 Chloroflexota bacterium | reverse complement strand
CCGGGATTGGCGCGCATGCGCGCCTCGACCTCCGGCATGAGAGGGCGGACGAGTTCAAAGAAGGTGGCCGTTCTCGATTCCATGATCCCAACCAAATATGGCTCCGGCGTTTCGGCCCGTGATGGCTGCCGAGTCCGCCGGGGTTGTCTCCCATTCGGTGGCCAGGCGTTCGGCAACCAGCGACACGTACGCCGGCTCGTTGCGCTGCCCGCGATGTGGGTGCGGTGGGAGGTAAGGGGCGTCGGTTTCGATCAGAGTGCGGTCCCTGGCGATGGAGCTAACCACGGAGCGCAAGGATGCGGCCTGCTTATAGGTCAGCGGACCGGCGATCCCTAAATAGAAACCCATTTCAATGGCATGAGAGGCGGTAGAGAGGTCGCCCGAGAAAGCGTGCAGCACGCCGGGGCGCGCGGCGATGGGCTCGGGGAGGTCCTGCGTCCACTCTGCGAGCAGCGGCAGCAGGTCGGCTGAGGCCTCGCGGTTGTGGACGATGATGGGCAGTCCGGTCTCCGCCGCCAGCTCGAGTTGGGCCCGCAGCGCGCGGCGCTGGGCGTCCCTGGGTGCGTAGTCCCTGTAGTAATCCAGGCCGGCTTCGCCGATGGCCACCACTTTGGCGGAGGCGGCCAAGGCGCGCAACTCGTGAGCGGTGGCCGGGGTCCAGGCGTTGGAATGGTGGGGGTGCACGCCCACGGCGGCGTAGAGCCCGGGGTGGCTTTCCGCCAGCGCGACGGCGGCGCGGCTGGTCGCGAGATCGATCCCGGGGACGACGATGCGCGCCAGACCGCTGCGCCGCGCGTTCTCGAGGACCTGGTCCAGGTCCTCGGCGAAATCGGGCAGGGTGAGGTGGCAGTGAGTGTCCACCAGGGTCCGTGCGAGATCGCTCATGCGATGCCCACGATGCGCAGGCCGTCCTGCAGAATGGCGTCGACGCGGTCCTCGTGGGTGGTTTCACAATAGACGCGCACGAGGGGCTCCGTTCCCGAGAAGCGGATCAGGAGCCAGCCACCGTCCTCGAGGTTGAACTTGTAGCCGTCGGTGGTCTGCAGGCCGTCGACCTTGAGCCCGCCGATGGTCTCGGGCTTGGACGCCTGGATGCGCGGCTCGTAGAGTTCGCGCCCGCCGGGGGGCAGCGGCGTGTCGATGCGCTTGTAGAAGTGGGCGCCGACTTTCTCGAAGAGCAGGTCCACCAACTGCGAGGGCTTGCGCTTCAGACGGACCATCATGTCCAGCAGATAGAGCCCGGCCAGGATGCCATCCCGCTCTGGGACGTGCCCGTGGAAGGCGTAGCCGCCGGACTCCTCGCCGCCGATGAGGGCGTTCACCTCGAGCATCTTGGGGGCGACGTACTTGAAGCCGACGCCGGTTTCGTAGACGGGCACGCCGTAGGCTTTGCCGAGCTTGTTCAGCATGGAGGTGGTGGAAAGGGTCTTCACGATCGGCCCCCGCTCGCCCCGCACTTCCAGCATGTAGTAGGCGAGCAGCCCGAAGACGCGCAGCTGGTCGACGAAGCGGCCGTGTTCATCACCCAGGCCCATGCGATCGGCGTCGCCGTCGGTGACCAGCAGGACGTCGGCCCCGTGCTGGACCGTAGCCGCTAGGCCCACGTCGACGTTGGGCGGAATGGGCTCGGGGCGGGACATTTCGGGGAAGATGGGGTTGCGCTGGTTGTGGATCTCGATGACGCGCGTGCTGCCCCCGTTCAGCAGGGTGGGGAACCAGCCGGCGCCGTTGCCCCACATGCTGTCGACGAGCACGGTCAGCCCGGCGCTGCGCAGCGCCTCCAGGTCCACCAGGCGGTTGATCTGCTCGATGTAGGCCGGCTTTGGATCGAAGTGTTCGATGGCGCCGCTCGACAGGCCATCCTGCAGTCGTATGCGGGGGACGTCGTCCGCCTCGTCGGGGATGGCGGCCTCGATGCGCTTCAGGCCCTCGGGATCGATGGCCCCACCGTGGCGATCGCGCACCTTGAAGCCGTTGTCCCCCGCGGGGTTGTGGGAGGCGGTGATGTTCACCGCGCCCGCCGCATGCTGGGCGACTACGGCGTAGGATATGGTCGGCGTGGGTGTGGCCGTGTCCGTCAGCAGCACGTGCAGGCCGTGGGCCGCCAGCACCTCGGCCGCCGCGGCGGCGAAGTGCTCCGATGCGAAGCGCTTGTCGTAGCCGATGACGACGGGCCGGGTGTCGCCTTCCACTTCGAGCAGATACTTGGCGAAGCCATGGGCGCAGCGTCTGACAGCGTCGAAAGTGTAGTTCTCGGCGATACGGCCTCTCCAGCCGTCGGTGCCGAAGCGGATGGGCGTTGAGGCCATTATCCCTCCAGTTCCCTCTGGGAAACGATACGGCAGGTCTGTTGACAGCAAGCGGGCCAGGTTCGGAAGGACCTGGCCAAGCTGGTATGGGGCGCCGTTGGGCTGCCATAGCGACTTGGGCCGCAGACGGCGGGCGAGAACCCCCAGCGGGTCACATTATACCTTGAAAGCGGGGGGACGGCCAGCATCGTTGTCAAAGGGACCTTCACGTGATACACTTCACGCATCACCGCGCCCCGTGCGGGGCGCGCTTTCCGCTCCCAGCGCGTGCCGCCCGGCACGAAGCGGGGGCAATCCCGAGGGAAGGAGTATCTTCATGCGCAGTTATGAATTGGCGTACATCGTCGACCCGGATCTGGATGAGGCCGGTCTGCGTGAAATCGAGCAGAAGATTCAAGGCTGGATCGAGGCCGCCGGGGGGAAGATCGAGAAGGTCGACCGCTGGGGCAGGCGTCGCCTGGCATATCCCATCAAGAAACGCAACGACGGCTACTACATCTTCGTCCAGGCGGCCTTGCCTCCCCAGGCGGGCACGCAGATCGAACGCGACTTGCGCTTGAACGAGAGCATCCTGCGCTACTTGATCACCTTGCAGGAGACTGCCTGAAGGGCTCCGGGGCGTCTGCAGCAGGAGGTGGAGTATGAGCCGCGGGCTGAATAAAGTGATGATCATCGGGCATCTGGGGCGCGATCCGGAGATGCGATATACGCCCTCAGGGCGTCCCGTCACGACCTTCAGCGTGGGCACCAGCCGCACATGGCTCTCTTCCGACGGCGAGCGGCACGAGGAGACGGAATGGTTCAATGTGGTGGCCTGGGGCAGCCTGGCGGAGATCTGCAACCAGCACCTGCGGAAGGGCCAGCAAGTATACGTCGAGGGAAGGCTGCAAACCCGCCGCTGGGATGACGCAGATGGCCGCAAGCATTACACCACCGAGTTGGTCGCGCGCGAGATGATCATGCTCGGTGAGCGCAAGGAAGAACCCAGCCACCATTATGTGGCGGAAGACGAAGAAAGTGCTTTCGCCGATTAGCAACCCACGGGATATCGAAATTGTGCGCCGATGGCTTCGTCGGCGAAGGAGCATCCAGTGACCTAGCAAACTACGACCACGGGGACAGGCACCACCCAGTCGAGCGGAGAATCACGCAGTTCGGGGTCGCGGCCCAGCCGCGGCGGACAGTCGCGCTCGCCGCGGCGCTATGGGCGAAGGAAGCGAGTGTGTCAGTTCTGCGCAGAAAAGGCGAAGCTAATCGACTACAAGCAGTCCGACATGCTGAAGCGCTTTGTCAATGAGCACGGCAGAATCCGCCCGCGACGAGAGACCGGCACCTGCGCCAAACACCAGCGGGTCCTGGCGCGGGCGATCAAGCGGGCCCGGCACATGGCCTTGCTTCCTTTCACCGTGGACCGCTCGCGGTAAGGTGGACGCCGGGATGATTGCGGGGCATGGGATGACTCCCCATGCCCCTTTCACATTAGCAGCGAACTAGGAGAACGGGTCTATGTCCAGTCGGCGTGGTGTGCCCCGCCTCACGAGAAAACATCTTGCGCGCGTCGAGCGCGAGCAGCGGCAACGGCGATGGATCCTGGGCGGGACCGTGGCGAGCCTGATCCTGGTGTTGTCGCTCATCGCCTACGGCTGGTACGATATCAATGTATTGCGCGCCAGGAGGCCGGTTCTGACGGTGAACGGCGAAACCGTCTCCGGCGCGAGCTTCAAGGCGCGCGTCATGCTCGCGCAGCTCGACGTAGCCAATCGCGCGCAGACCCTGCAGCAGATGCAGATCTTCTTCGCCTCGGACCCGCAAATCAAGGCCTCGCTCGATCAACAATTGAGTCAACTGTTCGCACAGCTCCAGAACCCGCAGGCGCTCGGTCAGGCCGTGCTGGATCAACTCATCGACGAGCTGCTTCTGCGCCAGGAGGCGGAGCGCCGAGATATAACCATCAGTGAGGATGAGGTCCAGCGAGCCATCGAAGAGGCTTTTGGCTTCTTCCCGGAGGGCACCCCCACGCCGCGCCCGAGCCCGACCGCCAATCCGACGCTGATGGCGGCCGCAACGGCCACGGCCGGCGCAGACCCCACGCGCATCGCTTCCGAAGCGGCGGCGACGCCCGAAGCCAGCCCGACCCCGGCTCCCACGGCCACCACCTACACGCTGGAAGCCTTTGAACAGGATTACCAGGATTACTTGCAGCGGCTGGCCGAGTCGGGAGGCATCACGGAGCAGGATTTCCGGGCACGTTTCGAAGTCCAACTGCTGCGCGAGAAGGTGCTGGAGGATATGCGCGATGAAGTCCCGCGCGAACAGCCGCAGACCCATTTCCGACACATCCTGGTCGAAGACCAGGAGACGGCCGATGAGGTGCTTCAGAAGCTGCAGTCTGGCGAGGGCTGGGAAGAGGTGTTGCAGGCCTACACGCTGGACGAGGTCACCAAGGACGAGGCAGGTGATCTGGGCTGGTTCACTGAGGAGAAAATGGCCCAGCAGTACGGGCCCACTTTTCAGGTGGTGGTGTTGGCAACCGAGGTCGGCGAATACAGCGTGCCCGTGCAGAGCCCGCAGGGCTGGCATGTGATTCAGGTGCTCGAGCGTGCCGAACGCCCGCTGGACGACGCAGATTTCGATCAGGCGGTTCAGATCCAATACAATCGCCTGCTGAGGGACCTGCGCGAGCAGGCGGAGATCGACGTCTCGGATACCTGGGTCGAGTTCTTGCCGGATGCCATCGACGTGAACCCGGCGGGCCCGGGGGCGCCGTAAGCGGCAGGACGAAATGGACGGGGCAGCGGCTCATTCGGCGCTGCCCCGTTTTCTGTTGGCGACGCTGCTCGACGGGCCTGCCAGGGACGCGCCGCAGCAGATGGCGTGGTGGCCCTTGCGGGCGCGGCAGAGCGGCGTTCATTGCGTTTAGCGACGCCGCGCGGGGCTGGCCGCAGCACATCCGGCATCGTTCACCTTGAAGGTGAGTGGGCCAGCGACTATACTGGACGTGAGGGTGAAGGGTGAACCTGTCGCGATGAAGCTGGAGACTCTGCTCAAATCGCTGCCCGAACACGTCAGCCCCGCAGACCGGGAGCTGATCGAGCGCGCCTATCGCGTCGCCGAGCGCGCCCATCGCGGTCAGGACCGTGCCTCGGGGGAGCCCTACATCCAGCATTGCCTGGCGGTGGCTTCGATCCTGAACAACCTGGGTGCGCCGCCGGCGGCCATCGCCGCCGCGCTGCTGCATGACACCGTCGAAGACACCAACATCACCTTGAAAGACCTGGAGCGCGACTTCGGCGCCGAAGTCGCCCGCCTGGTGGACGGGGTTACCAAGCTGACCCAATTGCCGCGGGTGAGCAAGCGCGAGGGGCGCGGCAAGGCAGAGCGCACCAGCCGGGCCGAACTGGCGCAGGAGACCCTGCGCAAGACCTTCCTCGCCATGGGCGAGGACGTGCGCGTGGTGCTGATCAAGCTCGCCGACCGTCTCCACAACATGCGCACGCTCTCACACCTGCCGGCCGAGAAGCGCGAGCGCATCGCGCGCGAAACCATGGAGATCTTCGCTCCTTTGGCCAACCGGCTCGGGATCTGGCAGCTCAAGTGGGAGCTGGAAGACCTGGCCTTCCGCTACGTATACCCGGACAAATACAAGGAGATCGCCCGCTTCGTCGCTGAGAGGCGCGAAGATCGCGAGAAGGAGCTGGCGGTCATCTGCGAGCGGGTGCAGGAAGTACTCGCCAGGGCGGGCATCAAGGCCGAAGTCAGCGGACGCCCGAAGCACCTCTATTCCATCTACAGGAAGATCGAGCGCAAGGGCGTGCATTTCGACGAGGTGTACGACGTGCGTGGTGTGCGCGTGATCGTCGAGAACGAGCAGAAGTGCTACCTGGCCCTGGGGATGATCCACAACGAGTGGAAACCAGTCCCGGGCACCTTCGACGACTACATCGCCACGCCAAAGGACAACTTCTACCAATCGCTGCACACGGCGGTCATCTTCGACGACGGAAAGACGCTCGAGGTCCAGATCCGGACGCCCGAGATGCACGAGAACGCCGAATACGGCATCGCCGCCCATTGGCGCTACAAGGAAGGGCGGCGGCGCGACGAGGCATACGAGCAGCGCATCCTGTGGCTGCGCAAGCTGATGGAATGGCGCCAGGACGTCGATGACGCCGGCGACTTCGTGGACGCGATGAAATCTGACGTCTTCGACGATCGCGTCTATGTGTTCACGCCGCGCGGCGATGTCATCGACCTGCCCGCCGGCTCCACGCCCATCGATTTCGCGTACCACATTCACACCGAGATCGGGCATCGCTGTCGCGGCGCCAAGGTGAACGGCAAGCTCGTATCGCTGGACTACAAGCTCCAGACCGGCCAGATGGTCGAGATCCTGACCGCCAAGCGCGGCGGCCCGAGCCGGGACTGGCTCAATCCCAGCCTGGAGATGGTCAAGAGCCAGCGCGCCCGCTCCAAGATCCGCCAGTGGTTCAAGCGCCAGGACCGCCAGCAGAACATCACCCACGGGCGCTCGCTGTTGGAGCGCGAGCTGAGGCGACTGGGTATCGAGGGCGTGACCTACGAGCAGATGGCCCGCGACCTGGAATACGATGGTGTCGAGGACCTGCTGGCGGCGATCGGCTGCGGGGACATCCACCTGGGCAAGGTGGTAGCCAAGCTGGTGGAGAAGGAGGAGCCGGGGCTGGGCCTGCAGAAGCCGGGCAGGAAGGCGCGCCGGGCAGGCCCGATGGGCGGCGAGGAAGTGAGCGTGCTGGGCGTTTCAGGCGTGCTCACGCACCTGGCGCGTTGCTGCAACCCGGCGCCGGGAGACCCCATCGTGGGCTACGTGACGCGCGGGCGCGGCGTGACCATCCACCGACGCGACTGCCCGAACATCCTGCGCGTGGGCGACAGGGACCGGGAACGGCTGATCCAGGTGACGTGGGGTCAGGAGCGTCAGACCTATCCCGTTCGCGTCCGCCTGCGGGCCTACGACCGCGACGGCCTGATGCGGGACGTGTCGACCCTGGTGGCCAACGAAGGGATCAGTATGTCTTCCATCCATGTATCGACCAAGAACAGTCTGGCCATCTTCGACCTGGAGATGGGGGTGGAGGACATCGCGCAATTGAGCCGGGTTCTCAACAGACTGGAGGCCCTGCCCAACGTGCTCGAAGCCCGCCGGGTCCAGCCCGGCTGAGGCAAAATGGTATAATCCCGCGCCGCTCCAGATGCGGTGGACTTGAATGATGTCAATGGAACTATTGTCGGTATCAGAGGCGCTCGAGCGGATGTTGACCCACTTCCATCCGCTCCCTCCCGAGCGTTGTGATCTTTTGGATTGCCTGGGACGGCACCTGGCGCAGGACGTCGTCGCCTCGGCCGCCCTGCCGCCATTTGCCAGCTCGGCGATGGATGGATACGCCGTGCGAGCCGAGGACACCAGGGCCGCCTCGGAGAACGGAACCGTGCGGCTGCGCGTGGTGGGCGACGTCGCTGCGGGGGAGAGCGATTTGCCTCAGGTAGGCCCGGGCGAGGCCGTGCGCGTCATGACCGGAGCTCCGCTTCCTGAGGGCGCAGATGCGGTGGTGCCCGTGGAAGGGACCAGGGAGGGCGGGGCGCTGGCGGGAAAGCCACTCGCCGCAGAGGTCGAAATCACGCGCGCCGTCAGCGCGGGTGACTACCTGCGCCCGGCGGGAGGCGACGTGGGTGCCGGGCACGTCGTGTTGCGCGCCGGGCATCGGCTCAGGCCGCAGGACATCGGCATGCTGGCGGCCCTGGGCGTCGCCCAGCCCCTGGTCTACGGTCGGCCGCGTGTGGCCGTGTTGTCGAGCGGCGACGAACTGCTCGAACCCTGGGAGCCCCTGAAACCCGCCCACATCCGCGACGCCAACAGCTATGCTCTGGCGAGCGCAGCGCGCGCGCTGGGGGCCGAGGTCCTGCGACTGGGGATCGCCAGGGATGACCCGCAGGACCTGAGGCAGAAGCTCGGTCGGGCGGTGGAGGCTGAGGCGAACCTGATCATTTCCTCAGCCGGCGTGAGCATGGGCGCCTATGATTTCGTCCGGCAGGTCGTAGAATCCCAGGGTGAGCTATACTTCTGGCGCATCAACATCCGTCCCGGCAAGCCGCTGCTGTTTGGGGCCTACGCCGGCATCCCCTTCATGGGGCTGCCGGGGAACCCGGTGTCGGCACTGGTGACCTTTGAAGTCTTCGTGCGGCCGGTGCTGCTACGGATGAGCGGCGGTGACCCCTTCGATCGTGATCGGGTTCAGGTGCGTCTGGAGGGTGCGGTCGAATCGGATGGGCGGGAAAGCTACCTCAGGGCACGCGTATGGGGGGCGCGGGATGGTCTGATTGCCAGGCTGACCGGGTCGCAGGATTCGGGGGTGCTCTCCTCGTTGATCGCGGCCAACGCCTTGCTCATCATTCCGGCAGGTGTGAGGCGGCTCGAGCCCGGGTCTAGGGTGGAGGCCTGGCTGCTGCCGGCTTGTGTCGGCTGGAGTGGGAAGGGATAGCGGGATTGTTCGAGGAACGGGAAGCAACGCTTGCGGCGGGTTCAGTGAAGGCTGGCGGCGCGGGGGCAGCCTGGTGGGCGAGCGTCGTCCTCAGCGCCGTGGGCCTGGTGGATTCGGTATACCTGACGTGGATCAAGGTGGCCAATCGGGCCGCATCCTGCGCAGGCATTGGCGACTGCGAGACCGTCAACAACAGCCGGTTCTCCGAAATCGGGGGGGTGCCGATCGCCTTGCTTGGAGCGGGCGCCTACGTGCTGCTCCTGCTTCTGTTGGTGGGGGAACGACGGGGCTGGATATCGGCCGAGGCCTCGCGAATGGCCGTCTTCGGCCTGGCGCTGGCCGGGACGCTCTACTCCCTCTACCTGACTTACGTGGAGATCGCCATCCTGAGAGCCATCTGCCCGTTCTGCGTCGTGTCGGCCGTCGCCATAATCGGCATACTGGTATTGAGCCTGATCCGCCTCTTGCGCGAAGATGCTCACGGGAACTTGATGGGAGGTTGAGGGAATGCCGAGGATCCGGTGCCGATATATCGATTGCATCTTCCTCGATGACGGCTACTGCAGCGCGATGGCCGTTGAACTCGATCTGGATGAGGGGTGCCTGACGTTCACGCGTGTCGATGACGTCGCGACGGGTGAGGATTGGGACGAAGAAGACCTGGAGGAGCTCTTCGAAGATGAGTTTTTCGACGAAGAGGACGAGGAGCTGGACGACTGGCTCGAGGCGGAAGAATAGCGCGGCTGCGGGCGGCCCGCGCCTGACCCCCACGAGGTGAAGGCCTCTCCGCATGAACTGGTCAAGCAGAAGGTGAGCCGCTGCCGGTGTGTGTCCGGGAGCGGCTTATTGATTAGGGCGGTGGGAGGTTGTCGGCAGGGCCGGTGGCTCGAGATCAGGATGAGCTTTCGGTCGAGGTCTGAACGCGCTGCTCGAGTGTACGCTGCAGGATTTTCTCCTGTTCGGCGCGTTCCTTCTCGGAGAGCCCGGAATCGCCGCCCTGTGCGGCCGAGCCGTCTTCTTGCTCCGCGAGCTCCAGGGCCTGCCGCAGCGCGATCTCCATGGCGGTCGGAAGGGGCTCGTTGTGGTTGTCGTCTTCAGGGATTGCGTAGCTCTCCTGGCCCTTCATGCTCAGGCGGATCTGGCGCTTCTTGCGGTCGACGTCGATGACGCTGACTTCGACTTCTTCCCCTACCTGAACCAGCTCTGAGGGGTCCTTCACGTATTCGTCGCTCATCTCGCTGACGTGCACCAGCCCGGGGCGCTCGGCGCCGATGTCCACGAAGGCACCGAAGTGCTCGAGGCGAACGACCTTGCCGCGCGTCTTGAAGCCGGGTTTGATGTCGCGCCATTTGAGGGCGATAGGCCGCACCATAGTCAGCGCTAGACGCCCGCTGGATGGATCGACTTTATCCACCCAGACCTGCACCTGCTGCCCCGGCTGCACGACGTCTTCGACCCGGTTGACATGGCTGCGCTTAAGATTGGAGATGTGAACCAGCCCTTCGTGATCCAGGCCCACGTCGACGAACGCGCCGTACAGCTCGATCCTGGTGACGACGCCCTCCAGGGCGGTTCCGGGCTTAAGGTCTTTCAGCGCTCGAGGCGCCTCTTGTGTCTCTTGTGTATCGGCCATGTCGACTCAACCTCATAAGAAGGGTGGTGATTTGCGCGCGGGGGCACAATCGGCAGCATTATACCACGCCTTGCGGCTACTTGAAGCGAAACCGGATGAGAGCGCAGGGCTCAGGGGGTGGCGGTCGTGGGAAGGGCCGTTTCTGCGGCCGACGGCCTGCGGGCGCGCAGGTACCAGCCGCTCACCGTGGCGAAGCGGTCGCTGCGGTCGAACAACGGTCCCATCACAACCCCCTGGATCTGAGGGTCGATGGCGTAGTTGTAGACGGGGTAGTAGAGCAGCAGGGCGGGTACCTGGTCCTGAAAGCGGTGCTGGAAGTTGCGGTACAGCTCAGCCCGGCGCTGTAGATCCGGGATGGTGCGGGCGCGCTCGAGCCAGATGCTGATGTTGCGATCGGTAAACCCGCCGTAGTTCTGTCCCGTCTCCGCCTGGCTGTCATGCCAGAAGGGGTAGGGATCGGGATCCGGCGAGCGCGTCAGGTCGATTTCCGTCAGCACGGCCTGGAAAGCGCGCGGCTCCAGGTAATCTTCGAGCAAAGCCTGCGGATCGACGGGTACGAGTTCCACTCTGGCGCCGATGGCCGCCCAGGATTCGACCAGCAACCGGGCGATAGATTCGTACGGCTCGCCGCGCGGGTAAGCCAGTTCGAAGGTGAGCGTTTCCTCGCCCTTGCTGCGCACGTATTCGGCGCCGCCGGGCGCGGCGCCGAGCGGCAGCTCCCACTCCGCCGACTGCAGAAGGTCCGCCGCGCGCTGGCGGTCGAAGGGGACCGGCTTCAGGTCGTCGGCGTAGGCCCAGGTGCCGGGTAGCACGGGGCCCGAGGCCACCAGCCCCTGCCCGTTCAGGGCGCGGTCCACCAGCCACTGACGGTTGACGGCCATCAGCAACGCCTGGCGGACCTTCTTGTCGCTGAAGAAGGTCTTTTCGGGATGCTTGATGTTGAGGAAGACGATACCCACGCGCGGCAGCCGTGCGGTGTGCAGATTCAGGTCAGGTGAAGCCAGCACTTCCGGCAACAGTTGCTGGCTGATGGATCCCAGGCCCTGCACCTCGCCCTGTCCGTAGGCCTCCCAGGCCGCGACCTCCGAGGGGTAGAAGCGAAACTCGAAACGATCCAGGAAGGGGCGCCCCTGGAAGTAATCTTCGAAGGCCACCAGGCTGACGCCGACGATGGAATCGTCCTCGACGATGAAATCGTCAAAGCGGAAAGGGCCAGTTCCGATGGGCTCGAGGTTGAAGGGGTGGTCGATCAAGTCCGAGGCGCTGACGCCGCGCAGCAGGTGATCGGGCAGCAGGCCCACGGCCAGGTAATCCAGGAAGGGGGCGAAGGGCTCGGCGAGCTGGAACTGTACCGTGTAGTCGTCGAGGCGGATGATGTTGACGTCCTGCCAGAAGGCGTTCAGGTCGGGGGGGCCGGGGTAGTCGGAGTCCTGCAGTTTGGAGAAGGTGTAGATGACGTCGTCGGAGGTCACGGGTTCGCCGTCGTGCCAACGGGCGTCCTCACGCAGGGTGAAGGTGTACAGGGTGGCATCGGCGGAGATGGCCCAGGATTCGGCCAGGTCGGGGCGGGGGAGGCCGCGGTCGTCGAAGCGCACAAGGCCGCTGTAGATGAGGCGATCGACGTCGCGGTCGACGGAGTTCAGGCTGTCGAGGACGGGGTTCAAACGGACGAGCGATCCGACGAGCGCCTCTGCGTAGCTGCCGCCCGTCACGGGTTCGGGCGCAGCGACGTCAGGGCCGCTGGAACGCCCGATGAGCAGGGCGACCACAAGAGCGAGGCCGCCCAGTAAGATCAGGAATTGCCAGCGGATTCTTCGCATGGGGTCGGGTGCTGGCCGGTGTCTGTGCCGCGAAGGCTCAGCCGACGAGCAGAACGGTGGCGATGGCCAGGGCGAAGAAAGCGGCGCTCAGAGCGATCGTGACTTGAAAGAGCAGGCGCTCGACGCCGCGTCGAACGTGGTAGCCCGTGCCGCCGAAGCTGCCTCCTCCCAGTCCCCCCAGGCCGGCGCCACGGCTCTGCAGAATGATGACCACGATCATGGTGATCGAAATGATGATCATCGCCAGATCCAGGTAGAAATCCACAAACACCCTCCTTGGTGCAAAGCGGGGCGGATTATAACAGGCCGCACCCCCGACATCAAGTGCCGGCCGTCAGGCGGGGCTTGGCGGGCATGGGCGGCGGCGGTCCGCCGGCGAGCGGTGCGGGAGATCACATGCGGCGCAGTGCCTCAGAGGCGGGCGCTAAATGGGCTCCCAGGGCGCCTGCCGGCGCGGCTGTGCGCTAGCCCGGTTCGCCGATGGTGGAGCGCAGGTAGGCCTCGATGAAGGCGTCCAGATCGCCGTCCAGTACGGCAGTGGCGTTGCCCGTCTCGTAGCCCGTCCGGTGGTCCTTGACCATCTGGTAGGGGTGCAGCACGTAGGAACGTATCTGGCTGCCCCACTCGGCCTGCACGTGCTCGCCTTTGATCTCCGCCAGCTTCTCCTCCTGCTCGCGCCGCTTCAAATCCAGCAGGCGGGCCTTGAGCACGCGCAGGGCGTTCTCTTTGTTCTGCGTCTGCGAGCGCTCGTTCTGGCAGATGACCACGATCCCCGTGGGGAGGTGGGTGATGCGAACGGCGGTGGAGTTCTTCTGGACGTTCTGCCCGCCCGGGCCGGCCGAGCGGAAGGTGTCGATCTTCAGCTCGCCAGGTTTGATATCGACTTCGTCGTCCCGCTCGACCTGCGGGTAGACCTCCACCAGGGCGAAGGAGGTGTGACGCCGGTGGGCGGAGTCGTAGGGCGAGAGGCGGACCAGGCGGTGGACGCCCTTCTCGGACTTCAGGTAGCCGTAGGCGTAGTCGCCGTTGACGGCGATGGTCACGCTCTTGATGCCGGCTTCCTCGCCCTCGCTCAGGTCCAGGATTTCGGTGGCGAGCTTGTGGGCTTCGGCCCAGCGCAGGTACATGCGCTGGAGCATCTGGGCCCAATCCTGCGAATCGGTACCGCCGGCGCCGGCGTGGATGGCCAGGATGGCGTCGTCGCGGTCGTGGGGGCCTGAGAGCAGGGCCAGGAACTCGCGCCGCTCGATCTCCTTCAGGATGTCGTCCAGTTCGCGCTGGATCTCTTCGCGCAGCCCCTCGTCGCCGAGAGCGGCCAGCTCGAGCGCGTCGGCGGCGCGGCGCTCCAGGGCGCGCCACTCCTCGACGCTGGTGCGCAGGCGCGAGAGCTCCTGCATGGTCCTGGTGGCGCGCTCGGGATCGTCCCACAGGTCGGGCGCCTCCGAGAGCTGTTCGAGCTTCTGCAGTCTGGCCTCCTGGCCGGGGATGTCAAAGGCGCACCAGGAGGTCTTGGATTCGGGCTTGTGCTTGTTCAAGCCCGGTGACCAGGTCGTTCATCGTTGAAAACTTTCTCCCGTCATCGCTTCGGGTTCATCTGAAGGCAGGTGAGCCTGCCGATTCGGGCTGCAGGCCGTCCAACAGACCAGCCAGGTAGGCGTGAGGGTCGAAGGGTGCCAGGTCCCTGGCGCCTTCCCCCAGGCCGACGTAACGGATGGGCAGCTTCAGTTCCTGAGCCACGGCCAACGCGACGCCGCCGCGCGCCGAGCTGTCGAGTTTGGCGAGCACGACGCCGGTGACGCCCACCGATTGCGTGAAGGAGCGCGCCTGGGAGATGGCGTTCTGGCCGGTGGTTGCGTCCAGCACCAGCAGCACCTCGTGCGGTGCACCGGGGATGGCCTTGCCGGCCACGCGGCGGATCTTCTCCAGCTCGGCCATCAGGTTGTGATCGGTGTGCATGCGGCCGGACGTGTCACCGATGACGGCGTCGATCTTGCGGGCCGCGGCTGCCTGACAGGCGTCGTAGATCACGGCCGCCGGATCACTCCCCGGCTGCCCGACGATGACGGGCACCGCCAGCGCCTGCCCCCACTTCTGGAGCTGTTCCGCGGCCGCGGCGCGATAGGTGTCTGCCCCGGCCAGCAGCACCCGATGGCCCTGCGCCTTCCAGCGGGCGGCCAGGCGGGCCGCGGTGGTGGTCTTGCCCGAGCCGTTCACACCGACGACCAGCGTCACAAAGGGGACGCTCAGCCGGTCGGGGGTCGGCTCGACGCTCGCTGGGAGCCGTTTCAGCAGCGCCTGCTGGAGGGCTGCCCGGAGCTGCCGGGCCTGCGTCCAGCCGTTTTGTGCGGCCGCAGTGCGCAGCTCCTCGATCAAACCCATCGTCACCCCCAGGCCGAGGTCGGCCTGCAGGAGGGTGGCTTCCAGGGTTTCCCAGTAGTCCTGGGTCAGTTCGCTGGCGCCGAGCAGCGATGCGAGACGGCCGAAGGCCGTCTGACGGGTGCGCGCCAGCGCATTGCGCCATGTTTTTTCGGACATCAGGGGGATTATACCACCCGAGATGGTGGGGCTCTCGCGCCCCGGGAGGGAGATTGCCACGCTCCCTTCGGTCGCTCGCAATGACATCAGGCCGTCTGTCATTGCGAGGCGGCAAAGCCGCCGAAGCAATCTCCTCCTTCGTGGCAAGAGACGGCCCGCCGATGAAGCAGGGGCCAGCGCATCGCGCCGCAGGGGGGAGATCCCTTCGCTCCCACTGGTCGCTCGCAGTGCCATGTTGGGTGACGGCTTAGCTTCTGCTGATCGCTTGGTCCGGCAAGCTAGGCGAAGTGCTCTTCAAACAAATCTTTCCATTCGGGGTTCATAATTTCAATCAAGGCAATCTTCTTGCGGCGCGAGCCTGCTTTAATCTGCTTTTCGCGGGCGATGGCAGCATGGATGTCATCCGTGGTTTCAAAGAACACTAGTTTAGTGAGACCATACCTACTGGTGAATCTGCTGCCTTTGCCACTCTTGTGTTCCAATACTCTGCGTTGCAGGTTGTTTGTCACGCCCGTGTACAGCACCGTATTGTATTTGTTGGTGATGATGTAGACGTAGAATGCCTTGTCGCCCATGATAATGTCAGCGCCATCGCGCGGCAGGTCTGCCGTCGGAGCGATCGCCAGTCTCACCGCGAGGGAAGCATGGCTTGGTGCCATGGCCAGCGCACGCGGGATGGATCGCGGGGTCTGTCATCGCGAAGGGGGAGATCCCTTCGCTCCCTCCGGTCGTTTGCAGTGAGAT
>JAJRUD010000252.1 GCA_024277995.1 Chloroflexota bacterium | reverse complement strand
GATCGAGATCAGCGACGAGGACAACCAGCGCCCGAGCGGCTACCTGCTGGAAGACAACACGGTCACCGGCAATTACTTCGGCCTGTACGTCTGGAACTTCGGCTCTTCCGATCTGCCGCCGCAGGAGATCCTGCGCCTGCGTGGCAACCGCATCGAGGGCAACAGCAGGTCCGATCTGTGGGTGGTGGATTGGGAATGCCCGCCCTCCGATCCCTGTGAGTGAATCACCGCCTCAGCCACGACCGACTCCTCGAAGGTCGCCTGCGGAGCAGTGCAGGATGCGCTCCAGGCCGACCTGTCCTATACTCTTGATGTTCCGCCCTCGGTGCGGCCCCGCCCGGCACTGATATAGCCCCGCAGATGGGGGAGATGAGGGGTCGGGGGTGTGGGGAACGGTACCACGGCCTGGACCCCGGGAGGTGGATGATGAAGGGCTCCTCTCTCGCGCGCCTGCTCGTCGTTCCGGTGGTCCTGCTGGCGGCTGCCATGGCCTGCAACCTGCCGGGAGCTGCACCGGCGCTGGACTCCGGCCTGGCGGCCACGCAGACCATCCAGGCCCTGGCGACCGCGGTGGCAGCCACCCTGCAGTCGGCCGAAGGCGCGGCGCCCGTCGAAGCTCCGGGGGCGACCGCGACGGTAGAACCAGGGACACCCGCGCCGACGGCTACGCCCAGCCTGACGCCCTCCATCACGCCCACGGCGACGCCCGCCGTGCCCGTGGTCCAGGTGAGCCAGAACACCAACTGCCGCTCCGGGCCGGGCAAAGTCTACGATCTGCTGGGAGCCTTGCTGAAGGGCGAGCAGGCCGTGGTGCTGGGCCGCACCGCCGATTCGACCTATTGGTACATCGAGAACCCTGATCGCCCAGGCGGCTCCTGCTGGCTGTGGGGCCGTTATGCGAGCGTGAGCGGCGACACTGTCGGCCTGCCCGTGCTCACCCCCCCGCCGACGCCCACGTCCACCCTTACGCCGACGGCCACCGCCGTCCCGCTGGACTTCGCCATCCAGGATTACAGCGTCACCACCTGCGGCCCGAACATCTATTTGAACTTCCTCATCAAGAACACGGGGTCCGTGCCGCTCGAATCGTCCCTCACGACCGCTACAGATCTAGACCTGAGCGAAACGCGCAGTTGGACAAGGGACCAATTCCTCTCTTCAACCTCCTGTATCGGCATCGTAGTCGGCTCCCTCGCGCCTGGTGCGACGGCCTACCTGGCCAGCGGTCCCTTCAGCAGCCCCCACGGACATACGGTGCGCGTCACCATCAAGGCCTGCGCGCAGGACGGCCTGGGCGGCGCATGCGCCGAGAAGAGTCGCGATTTCGCCATCGCGGCTCCCTCCGACGCGTCCTTCAAGGAGAACCGTCGGCCGGTGGACGAAGAGGCGGTGCTGGAGCGGCTGATGCGGCTTTCCATCACCACCTGGAATTACCGGGAGATGGACGAGGGCGCGCGGCACATCGGGCCCATGGCGCAGGAGTTCAATGAGCTATTCGGAGTGGGGGCCGACCCGCGCTACATCAGCGTCGTCGACGCGCAGGGGGTGGCCTTCGCCTCCATCCAGGCGCTCAACGAGCGCGTGCAGGCGCAGGAGGCCAGGCTGGCGGAGCTGGAGCGGCAGGTCGCAGAATCCTCCAACCGCGCGCGCAGCGCGTGGCTCCTGCCGGTGCTGCTCGGCTTCCTGGCCGGCGCGGCAGGTGCCTGGGGCTGGGTCGGGCTGCGCGCCCGCAGGAGGCGCGGCGGGCACTGATCTGCCCGGTGGAAAGAAAAAGGCCTCCCGCGGGCTCCGAGCCCGCGGGAGGCTTGCCTTTGTGGCCTACGCCTGGCGCGTGGACTTGGGTGGGAAATGGACCTCGGCCTCGGGCGGAAATGGCCCCTCGCGGCGGGCGAAGGAGAAGCCGGCCGCCCCCGGGTGCCCCCCGCCGCCGAAGCGGCGCGCGATCTCGGACACGTCCAGTTGGTCGGAGTACAGCGTGACGAAGGTGACCAGGCGGCCGTTTTGCGGCGCCTCGAAATAGCAGTAGGCGATCTCGTAGCCCAGGCGGCGGATGTGCTCGCCCATCTCGCCCGTGCCGCGCTGGTTGATGGCCAGGGTGCGGTGGCCCTCGAAGGTGATCTCGAAGCCGCGGCGGGCGATCTCGCGCTCGATGGCGCGCAGGCGCGCCTCGCGCAGCACGGCGCCGCGCTCCAGCAGCCGGGTGAGCAGTTGCCCGTCATCCTCCAGCAGCGGGCGCCATAAAGCGTCGTTGGCCGGATCAGTGTCCTCCTGGTGGAGCCCTTCCGAGAAGGGGCCCGTCTCCGCGTAGGCGAAGCGCCACACGTCGCGATCGCCAATGTAGCGTACGGCCGCCGGGATGGGTTGCTGCGGGAAGAAGTAGTGCCAGGTCAGCACACACCCCGCCTGCTCCAGGCTGCGCAGCCCGCGCACGTCGTGCAGTTCGGCGAGCGCCTGCAGGGCGGTCTTGTGGTGGTCGATCCAGATCAGCTCGCCCTGTTCCAGCAGGCGGCGCATCTCGGCCAGGGGCAGGGAGAAATCCACGATGACCACCCGCGCCGCCCGTTCCAGCTCCTCCCACGGCAGCTCGTCGCCGTAGTTCACGGCCCTGAGCACCGCCTGCGGCCCCAGGGCGCGGCGCACGATGGCCGCCGCGCAGCGACCGTCCGGGTCGTCATGGTAAAGACAAATCACGGTATCATTGGACGACATATCAAGCGACCTCGTGGAGTGGTTTACCGCCGCATCGGATCGGTGCGGAATGCGAAGTGTACCATCACCCTTCGCTCCGCCCTCGCTGACGTTTCCAGCGGGGACGGCTCCAACTCTGTCATGGAAAGGCGAGAGATGACCCGTCACAAGCTGCTGTTGATCGCATTGCTGCTGGCCCTTTTCGGCGCGGCTTGCACAGCCGGTACGCCCGCACCGGCGACGCCCACCGCGACGCCCGAGCCGCCGCGCCTGGTGCTGGCGGAGGTCATGGCCGGTGTCAAGGGCAATAATAACTACGAGTTCATCGAGCTGCACAACGCCGGCGGTGCGATGGCCGACCTGCAGGGCTGGTCGCTCTGGTATCGCCTGCCCACCAGCGAGGAGGACCTGCTCGTCTACCGCTGGGAGGCGCGGGCGCTGGTGCCGCCCCACGGCCATTACCTGCTCGGGCGCATGGGGCAGGACCTGGGGATCGAGCCCGACGCCCATTTCGAGCAGGCGCTGAACACCTCCGGCGGCGGTCTGCAGCTGCGGGATGCACAGGGAGAACCCGTCGATAGCCTGGGCTGGGGGAAAGCCCCGCCTGCCTTCGTCGAAGGCGACGCGGCGCCGGCGCTGCAGAACGGCTACTCTCTGGAGCGCCTTCCCGGTGGGGAAGAGGGCAACGGAAGCGATACGGGGGACAACGCGGCCGATTTCATCTTGCGCCAATCACCGGCTCCGCAGAACACGGGCAGCGCCGGGACGCCGGCCGGGCAGGGGGGCCTGGCCTTCAGCGTGGAGGCGCCCACCAGCGTGGAGCCGGGCCAGGGTTATGACTACCTGCTGCGCCTCTCCAACCAGGGGCCGGAGGACCTGACGGATGTGGTCGTGCGCCT
>JAJRUD010000251.1 GCA_024277995.1 Chloroflexota bacterium | reverse complement strand
TGGTCCCCGGGCAGCCGGCGGCTGGCCTTCCGCTACAAGCCGCAGGTCCTGGGCATCGCAGACCTGCAGAAGCGCAATATCAACCTGATCACCTCGGCGGATTCCTGGCCGAACATCCGCTACCCGCGCTGGTCCGCCAGCGGCCTTTTCCTGAGCGTCGAGGTGGAGTTCGAGGAGAAGGCCTGGGGCACCTCGTTGGTGCGTATCTGGTGAGCACATGATGGCAGCAGCCAACGGGCGCCCACGGCGCAAGACGTCTCTCGTCCGGCTGTCGAACCCGTCGTCCCGTGTCCCTGCGCCTCGATCCCTCGCCGTTTTTATAGCGACGAAAACGCTGGACACGCCCCTGCGTTTATCGATATCATAGATATGTGTAATTAGGAGGGACTGCACTCACCGCCGCGAACATCCGGCCAGGCCGGATTCCTCGTCGTTGTCTCAATCCGCCTCACACATTGCATCGCGTGCTTTCCCAGGACGGCGCCGACAGAGGTGACCGCTATTCTCTAACCGTCTCCGCCTTGAGGCGGACTGCACCGATCTACAGGGGGAACGAATGGCTTTCCTGCCCCTCTCACGCCCTGTGGCCCGACGGGCCTCGACCGGGTTGCTGCTCCTTCTCACCTGCACCGTCCCCGTCATCCCCGCACTCGCCCAGGGGGAACCCACCCCAACACCCCTGCCGCCTGCGCCGACGATCGTAACCGCAACGGCCTCCCCGACCCTGGAGCCCCCGACCGCCACACCAACCCCCGACTCCCAGCCCACAGAGACCGCCACCATCCCGCCGCCGCACATCGACACGCCACCTGCCACACCGACACCGGATATCAGTGGGACTCCGCCCTCCTCCAGCCCAACAAACACCGCGGCAGCCTCAGCCTCTGCGACACCCAGTCCCACACCCACGATGGAGGCCTCACCCTCCGCAACACCGAGCGAAACAGCCACCCTCACCCCACCCCCGCCGCCGTCCACGCCTTACCCGCCCCAGGCGGTGCTCATCAACGAGGTCGCCTGGGCCGGGACACGAGCTTCTCCCTATGATGAGTGGATCGAGCTGCACAACCCCGGGCCCGACCCCATCGATCTCTCCGGCTGGAGGCTCTCTGACGGCGGAGACATCAACATCGCTCTCTCCGGCACGCTCCCCGCTTTCGGCTTCTTCCTGCTGGAACGCAGCGATGATTCCACCATCGCCGACATCCCCGCCGACCTGATCTACACTGGCGGCTTGAAGAACGGCGGCGAGCGGTTGCGGCTGAGCGACCCATCCGGCAACGTCGTCGACACCGCCAACAACGACGGCGGTCCCTGGCCTGCCGGCGACAAAGGCTCGCGCGCCAGCATGGAGCGCCTTGGTGGGCCCGACATCGCCGGCGACTGGACCACTTTCAGCGGCCCCGGCCGGGGCCGCGATGCCGCCGGGAATCTCATCCAGGGCACGCCGCGCGGCGTCAACTCCCCCTTCCTGCCCACGCCCACGGCTGCCCCATCCCCGACGCCCTCTCCTTCCCCCACACCCGACTCGCCCGCCACCCCCTACCCCCCTCAAAGCGTCCTCATCAACGAGGTGGCCTGGGCCGGGACCAAGGCCTCGGCCAGCGATGAGTGGATCGAGCTCCACAACCCCGGCCCCGACCCCATCGACCTGGCCGGCTGGACGCTCACTGACGACGGCGACATCCGTGTCGCCCTTTCGGGAACCATCCCCGCCTACGGCTACTTTCTGCTCGAGCGCACCGACGACACCACCATCGCCGATGTCCCTGCCGACCTGATCTACAGCGGCGCGCTCGGCAACGGCGGCGAACGCCTCTGGCTGCGGGATCCCACTGGCGCAGTTGTGGACTCCGCCAACGGCGACGGCGGCCCATGGCCCGCGGGCAAGGCCGCCGCGCGCGCATCCATGGAGCGCCGCGGCGGCGGCGATCGTTCGGGAAACTGGGGCACCTTCACCGGATATCATGGCCGCGGACGCGACGCCGCCGGGAACGCCATCGCTGGCACGCCGCGCGGCGCCAACTCGCTGGGCTTTCCCACCCCCGCGCCCACCTGGATCCCCGGCCGCGTAGTAATCAACGAGGTGCTCATTCGGCCCCATTACGACTGGGAGGGATCGGGCGGCGTCAGCACCGCTGACGAGTTCATCGAGCTCTACAACCTGGGGCCCAACCCCGTCTACCTGAGGGGCTTCGTGCTGGACGACGCCGCCGATGCCGGTTCGGCGCCCTACACGCTGCCCGGCGTCACCGTCTCCCCCGGGGGCTTCGCCGTCTTCTTCCGCTCCCGCACCCGCATCGCCCTCAACGACAGCGGCGATACCGTGCGCCTGCTGGCACCCGACGGCCGCGTGCTGGATCAGGTCTCTTACCTGCGCGTGCGCGCCTACAACCTCTCCTACGGCCGCCTGCCCGACGGTTCGCGGCGCATGGCCTACGGCCTGTGGCCCACGCCCGGCCGTCCCAACCTGATCTTCCAGGAGCCCGGAGATGAAGGGGCGCAGCCCATCCCCCTGACGGGCGCCTCCCCCCACTGTCTGGGCCCCGCCCAGCCCGGCCTGCTCCTGCCGCGCCTGGCCCGCTACCCGGCTCTGCTGCGCTGGCTGCGGGCGCTGGGGGACTGCTGAACAACCTCCCGCGGGCAATGAGCGCGCGGGAGGTTCAGGAGGCTCAAGGGAGTGAACCATGCCTCGACGTACCCGCTCCTTTGCCAGAGGCCATTGCTACCACATCTACAATCATGCTGTCGGCCCTGAATTGCTTTTCTACAACCCTGCCAACTACGAGCACTGCATAAGACTGATTGACGCTACCTGCAAGACTACGCCGTCTCTATCCTGGCGTTCTGCCTGATGCCCAATCATTACCATTTTCTCATCCGACAGGATGACGACCGGCCGCTCAGTGGCTTCATCAATGTCTTGTTCAACGCATACGTTCAAGCCCTCAACCGACAGCGATCTCGCCGAGGGACTTTGTTCGAGGGGCGCTTCAAACACGCCTGTGTGGATAGAGATGCCTAACTCCTGCATCTCTGTCGCTACATTCACCTCAATCCGGTGGCAGCGGGTCTTGTTCAGCACCCCTCGGAATGGCGCTGGTCGAATTACCACGAGTGGGCCGGGCTGCGTCGGTCGGCGCCAGCGGATTTCAGATTCATCCGTCAGCACTTCGACTCGCCGGCAGCTTATCGCCGATTTGTGGAAGATGGCTTTCCGGCTATGAGAGTGGGCATGGCCCTAGAGCCCCTGTTACTCGACGGAGCGAATTGAACCTCCCGCGGGTTTAAACCCGCGGGAGGTTCCTGCCTCTCCCTCTGCTATAATGGCCTTGCCATGGCCCTGACCCTTGAAGAAGTGCGGCACATCGCCCGCCTGGCGCGGCTGCGTCTGACGCCCGAGGAAGAGCAGCGCTACACCGAGCAGCTCTCCGCCATCCTGGACTACGCCGCCCGCCTGCAGCAGGTGGACACCTCCCAGATCCCGCCCACGGCAACCGTGCTGCCGCTGCGGGCCCCTTTGCGGCCCGACGAGCCGCGCCCCTGCCCACCGCGGGAACGCTTGCTGGCCAACGCCGCCCAGCAGCAGGCGGGCATGTTTCGCGTCCCGCCCGTGCTCGATCAGGAGCCGTGAGTCCCCAGCCCCAACGGACCGCCCATGGCCGACCTCACCGATCTCACCCTGCTCGAAGCCGCCCAGGCCCTGCGCCGCGGTGAAATCTCCTCGCGCGAGCTGACCGAGGCCTGCCTGACGCGCATGCAGGCTCTGGAACCCCAGGTGCATGCCTTCCTGGCCACCACGCCCGAGCTGGCCCTGCAGCAGGCCCAGGCCGCCGACCGGCGCCTTAAGGCCTGGCGGCAGGATCGCTCCCAGCCTCTGCCGCTGACCTGGGGCATCCCCATCGCCGTCAAAGACGTGCTCTGCCTGCAGGGCGTGCCCACCACCTGCGGCTCGCGCATCCTGGAGGGCTTCCGTCCTCCCTACACCGCCACCAGTGTACAGCGGGTGATCGACGCCGGGGCTGTCATCCTGGGCAAGACCAACACCGACGAGTTCGCCATGGGCTCCTCCACCGAGAACTCGGCCTACGGCCCCACCCACAACCCCTGGGACCTGGAGCGTGTGCCCGGGGGCTCCTCCGGCGGCTCGGCCGCCGCCGTGGCGGCGCGCATGTGCTTCGCCGCCCTGGGGACCGACACCGGCGGCTCCGTGCGCCAGCCGGCCTCCTTCTGCGGCGTCACCGGGCTGAAGACCTCTTACGGGCGCGTTTCGCGCTACGGCCTGATCGCCTACGGCTCATCGCTGGACACCGTGGGCGCGTTGGCCCGCTCCGCCGCTGACCTGGTGCCGCTCTTCGAGGCCATGGCCGGGCACGATCCCCTGGACTCGACCTCCATGCCCGACCCTGTGCCCCAGGTGTCATTGGAAGACGCCGATTTGAAGGGCCTGCGCATCGGCGTCCCCAGGGAATACTTCATCGAGGGCATCGCATCCGAGGTGGAGGAGGCCGTTCGTCGCGCAGTGCAGGTCTTCGCCGATCTCGGCGCACAGGTGCAAGAGATCAGCCTGTCCCACACCGACCTGGCCCTGCCTGTCTACTATCTGATCGCCCCCGCCGAGGCCTCCGCCAACCTGGCCCGCTATGACGGCGTGCGCTTCGGGCCGCGCGAGCCGGCCCAGGACCTGTGGGAGGGCTACTTCGCCACGCGCGGCGCGCGCTTCGGGCCGGAGGTCAAGCGCCGCATCATGCTTGGTTCCTACGCCCTCTCCGCCGGCTACTACGACGCGTATTACGGGCAGGCCCAGAAGGTGCGCACGCTCATCAAGGGCGACTTCGAGGCCGCCTTCCAAGAGGTGGACCTGATCGCCTGCCCCGTCGCGCCCACCACCGCCTTCCGCATCGGCGAGCACGGCGACGACCCGCTCTCCATGTACCTGGAGGACGTCTTCACCCTGCCCGCCAACCTGGCCGGCGTGCCCGGCATCGCCTTCCCGGTGGGCTTCGACTCCCGGGGCCTGCCCATCGGCATGCAGCTCAACGCCCCGCACCTGGGCGAGCCCGCCCTATTGCAGGCCGCTCACAGCTACCAGCAGGCCACAGACTGGCACAAGGAGCACCCCCCGCTATGAAAATCGTCATCCCGATGGCCGGCTTCGGCACCCGCCTCAGGCCGCAAACATGGTCCAAGCCCAAACCCCTGGTCACCGTGGCCGGCAAGCCCGTCCTGGGCCACGTGCTGGACATGTTCCTGGACCTGCCGGTCATCGACGAGGTGATCTTCATCGTGGGTTATCTGGGTGAACAGGTCGAGCAGTACGTGAGCCAGGCCTACCCCACCCTCAGCGCGCGCTACGTGGTGCAGGAAGAGATGTTGGGGCAGTCCCACGCCATCTGGCTGGCGCGCGACGGCCTCACCGGCCCCATGCTCATGGTCTTCGTTGACACCCTGATCGAGACCGACCTGAGCGGCCTGCCTCAGGAACAGGCCGAGGCCGTGGCCTGGGTGAAAGAGGTGCCGGATCCCCGCCGCTTCGGCGTGGCCGAGGTGGGCCCCAATGGCCTGGTGCGCCGCCTGGTGGAGAAGCCGCAAGACAAGAGCAACAACCTGGCCGTGGTGGGCTTCTACTACTTCAAAGAAGCCCAGCGCCTGATCGCCGCCATCGAAGAGCAGATGGAGCGCGGGGCGCAGCTGAAGGGCGAATTCTACCTGGCGGACGCGGTCAACATCATGCTGGAAAAGGGCCTCAAGATGCGCACCGAGCCGGTTGAGGTCTGGCAGGACTGCGGCAAACCCGAGGCGCTGCTGGCAACCAACCGCTATTTGCTGGAGAACGGGCGCGACAATTCGGCTCAGGCCGCGCGGCGGGAAGGCGTGGTCATCATACCGCCGGTCTACGTGGACGACACAGCGCAGGTGAGCGAATCAGTCATTGGCCCCTACGTCACGGTGGCCGCGGATTGCGTGGTAGAGCGATCGCTGCTGCGCGACACCATCGTCGACGCCGGCTCGCAGATTCGCGACAGCATGCTGGCGGCTTCGCTCATCGGGCGGGACGCTCACGTCAGCGGCCGCTATCGCTCGCTCAATGTGGGCGATTCGTCGGAGGTGGGGTTCGCGTAAGAGGGCGGGAGCCAGGGGACAGGGACTCGGTGTCCCTTGCCCTCGGTCCAGGGGTGTGAACCGCTGAAGGCGCCCTGTTTCTGGTCACTCAGTGCTCAGTGATTGGTGATCAGTGATCAGAGGGCAGAATTGGAGCCGTGCAGGACCCATGGTCGCCGATCGTGTCGAATGCCACTCCGGCCACACCTATGCCGATCGCCCCACCGCTCTCCACTGGGAGGGTGAGCGATTGGCCATCGCAGAGGTGGAGGGCCGCTGGCGCGTGCCGGGCGGCAGCCGCTTTCGCGTGCGGGTAGAGGACGGCCGGGTCTTCGATCTCTTCTACAGCGAAATTGACGATGAATGGCGCGTGCATCTGTCATGAACCCGTCTGGAGGCAGCGATCCGCACTCTCCTCGATGGGTGTTGACCACCGCCGCGTTCCGACCGATGACCGCTGATGACAGACCGCTCTGAGAAAAGGAGCACCACCATGCGAGACTTCATATCCCGTCGCGTCGCCGAAGTGCCCCCTTCTGGCATCCGGCGCTTCTTCGACATCGCCGCCACCATGGAGGACGTCATCTCTCTGGGCATCGGCGAGCCAGACTTCGTCTCGCCCAAGCCCGTGCTGCAGGCGGGGATCCAGTCGCTGCAGCGCGGCGAGACCCACTACACATCCAACTCCGGCATCCTGGAGCTGCGCCAGGCGCTGGCTGCACACCTGGAACGCCTCTATGGTGTGTCCTATGACCCGCAGGACGAGGTCCTGATCACCGTCGGCGTCTCCGAAGCTCTCTACCTGGCCCTCACGGCGACCATTGACCCCGGCGACGAGGTGATCGTGCCAACGCACAGCTTCGTCTCCTACCAGCCGGAGGTGCTCTTTGCCGGCGGCGTGCCCGTGCCCCTGAAGACGCGCGTCGAGGACGCCTTCCAGGTCAGCGCCGAGGCCCTGGAGGCGCTCATCACGCCCAAGACCAAGGCCCTGCTCATCGGCTACCCCAACAACCCCACCGGCGCCGTGATGACGCGCGAGCGGCTCATGGAGCTGGCCCAGGTCGCCGAGCGCCACGACCTACTGGTGATCTCCGACGAGATCTACGACCGCCTGGTTTATGGCGGCCACCAGCACGTCTGCTTCGCCTCGCTGCCCGGCATGCGCGAGCGCACCATCACCCTGAGCGGCTTCTCCAAGGACTACGCCATGACCGGCTGGCGCATCGGCTACGCCGCCGCTCCGGCGCCCATCCTGGGTGCCATGCGCAAGGTGCACCAGTACACCATCATGTCCGCCCCCACCACCTCCCAGATGGCGGCCCTGGCGGCCATCGAGCAGGCAAACGACGACGTGCAGTCCATGGTGGCCGAGTACGACCGCCGGCGCAAGCTCATCGTTTCCGGCCTGAACGAACTGGGCCTGCCCACCTTCGAGCCGCGCGGCGCCTTCTACGCCTTCCCCGACATCTCCGCCAGCGGCATGGACGACGAGACCTTCGCCGATCGCCTGCTGCAGGAAGA
>JAJRUD010000250.1 GCA_024277995.1 Chloroflexota bacterium | reverse complement strand
GGTGCGCGCCGCCAGCTCGGGCAGCGTGGAGATGAAGTGGTCGCGCACCCTCGCCAGGCGCTCGAATGGGTCGGCCGGGAGTTCGGCGCGCGCGAAGGCCAGGCCCATCCGGTCCAGGTACCACCATTCGGCGCTGGCCACGTGCCCGAGGATGCCGGCGACGGGCCAGCGTTCTTGCGGAAGCTCGCGCGTCAGGTGTTCAGGGTCCAGGCCGGCGAGAGATTCCATCAGGTCGGCGCGTGAGGCGCTCAGCAGGTGCTCGATCTCGGCGATTTCGTCCTGCAGCAACGGCGGTCGGTCGGAGGCGAAGAACGCGTTCACCTCGTATTCGTCCTCGTACTGCCAGGAGCGGATGACCTCGCTGACGATCATGGGGCCGGACAGGCCGGATACGCGCAGGCCGTGCCCGGCGCACCAGGCCACGTATTGCTCCACGGCCGCGGGGATGTTCTTGATAGCCACGTCCCGGTCGCGATGTGTGGTGAAGCACCCCGGCAGATCGGGCACGTGAGCGATCCAGCGCCCCTCCACTTCTTCAGCGCAAACGATGTATGGCATGATTCAGCACATCACCCTGCCGCCGTCCACGTTGTAAGCCTGGCCCGTAATATAGCCAGCCCGGGATGAGCACAGGAACAGCACCAGGCTGGCCACCTCCTGCGGTTGGCCCAGGCGGCCCAGTGGCACCTCGCGCAGCCAACGGGCCACCATGGCTTCGTCCTGGCGCAGGTCGGCGGTCATCTCGGTCTCAATCCTTCCGGGACATACGGCGTTGACGCGAATATTATACGCGGCTAGCTCGCGCGCCGCTTCCCGGGTGAGCGCGATCAGTCCCATCTTGGAGGCGACATAAGCGGAACGGTCCTTAAGGCCGTGGGCCCGGCCGGCGATGGAGGCGATGTTCACCATCACGCCGCCTCCCTGTTCGGCCATCACCCGGCCCACGGATTGCATGCTGAGGAAGGGCCCCTTCAGGTTCACCGCCAGCGTGCGATCCCAGTCCCACTCGTCCATCTTGAGCAGGCTGGCGTGGGGCTCGACGCCGGCGTTGTTGACCAGGACGTCAATGCGGCCGAAGGCATCGCGCACGGCCTCCACCATTGCCTGTACTTCCATCTTCTTGCTCACGTCCGCCAGGAAGGCGCGCGCCTCGCCGGGCGTTGAGGCCGCAGCGGCGATGGTCTGGTCCAGATGGATCGGCGTCAGGTCGTTGGCAGCGACGCGGGCGCCCTGGGCGGCGAAGGCCAGGGCGATGGCTCGCCCGATGCCGCGGCCAGCACCGGTGACCAGGGCCACCTTGTCCTGAAACTCGCTCATGGCCCCTCCCGGGGAGGATGCTCCCTCACAAGATGCACCGTTATACCACCGGCCGCGGGTCTGGGGAAATGTCGTGCATGACCGGCCGCCCGCTGCCTGTCCTGAGGGGGATGTGGTCCAGGGCGGCTCGCGGGCCGGGGGCGATGTCAGCCCATATTGGGGTTTCTACGGTTGACAGATGGGGATCCGGTCGCCCAGGCGGTCAGCGTTCACCTCGACGCCCAGATAGGGGGATGGGTCGAGGGTGTTGCGGATGTCTCGCTCATCGAGGAAGCGGCCGCGGCCGTCATCGCGCACGATGGAGAAATGCAGGTGCATGCCGACGGGGCTGTCGGTGTCGCCTGAGTAATTGCCCTGATGGCCGAGCAGGGCCCCGGCAGGCACGAAGGCCTGCGTCGTCCCCGGTGGGAACTCGGGGGAGATGAACGAGTTTCCGCTGGAGTCGGCCATGTGTGTGTAATAGAGCCAGATCTGCCGCTCGGGCTGCAGCGGGTCCTGCGGGATGCGGATGATGAGGGCCGAGCGCCAGGTGGGCAGGCGGGTCAGGTAGCCGTCGTAGGCGGCCACCACCGGAGTTTCCCCCAGGCCGTCGGGGCCGGTGGGCCCGAAAATGTCCAGGCCCTGGTGGACCTTGCCGGGGCGGAAGGAGTCGCCCCACACAAAGCCGATCAGGCCGTCGGTGGGCATCAGGAAGGGGGCCTCACCACAACGCTCGCCGGCGTGCACTGCCCAATCTTGATGGGCCAGGGGGCCGGACCAGTACTGGCGCAGGCGAACCAGGCGGGTGGCGACGGGGCTGAGCCGGGTGTAGAGCAGGTAAGCCAGCGAGCCGAATCCGAGCAGGAGCGCCAGGATCAGGGCGAGACGCGTCGGCCGAGGCCTGCGCGGGCGGTCAAGGCTCAGACTCATGGCGTGGGGCTGTGTGGCGAACGGGTCAGATCCAACACGTGGGCCCCGGTGACGCGCAGCATCTCCTGGGGGCTGATGCGCAGCAAGGCGTCGATCGCGCCGCCGCCGGCGTAGACCTCATCGAAAGCGAACAACCCCGGGTCCATGAAAGTGGGCAGAGGCTGGCGGTGACCGAAGGGCGGCATGGCGCCGATGGAATAGCCCGTGAGCGTCAGGACGCTTTCGGCGTCGGCAAGCCGGACCTGTTTGCGCCCCACGCTGAAATGGGCGGCGAGCGGCCGTTTGTCCATGTGGGCCGGGCCGTTGGCGATGGCCAGCAGCGGCTGGCCGCGCACAACGAAGAGCAGCGACTTGACGATGCGCTCGGAGGTAGTGCCCACGGCCTGCGCGGCGGCCTGCACGGTGGGGGTGGGCACGGGCAGTTCGATCACCTCGGCGGCGATTCCCTGCTCGACGATGAAGCGGCGCAGGTGTTCCACGTCCAGCAACTGACTCATGGTGAGGCCCCCCCGTCGTCCCTGTCTTCCTCCATGTGCTCGGCGAAGCACAGGGTGACATGATGGCCGGCGATGTCCATCAGCCTGCGTCCGGCTTCCTGCCCTTGCGGCGAGGCGAGAGCCCTGCGCAGGGCGCGGGCGTCGTCGAAGTAGAACTCGTGAATCAGATGCAGACTGCCACCGCCCGTGGGGCCGCCGTAGATGCGGACGACGGCCACGCGACGGATGCCGGGCATGCGCTCCGCGAGGGGGACGAACTCATGGCTCCAGCGGTGCTCGAAGTCGGTCACGTCCTGCGGCGTGTGGAAGAGCAAGATTAATTTGTGCATGGCTGCGCATCCGGTGGAGCGGCCTCGGTTCCGGCCAGGCGAAGGCTCATTGGACCGAAAGGCCTATTGAAGAATAGGAAATATGTCCTATACTGGACGTTGCCCGACACTTCATTATTTTTCTCGGGGGCACTTATGTTCTTCTTTTCTCCGCAGGGGCAAGGCCTCGTGGAGTACGCTTTGCTCATACTATTGGTGGGCATTGCGGTGATCGTGCTGCTGTCGCTCTACGGTTCGGGGGTGGGGAACCTGTTCAGCAACATCATCGCCAGTTTCTAGCTACGCGCTCAGGCGCATAGCCTGCCGCCAATCCCCGATGGCCACTTTTGATGGTGGTCCCTTGAAACGCGTTAGCGATGAGCTCTGCGATCTCCGCCGCGGCCTGGGGGCGCGCCATCTGGCGGCATGTCTGGGCGGCACGCTGCAGTTCCTGCGGCTTCTGCAACAGGGAAAGGGCCGCGGCGGCCGTATGCTCGGGGCCCGGCGCATAGCACCCGGCACCCGTCTTCACCACGAAATCCACGTTTCCCTCTTCCTGACCGGGCAGATAACTGTAGAGCACCATGGGCAGGCCGGCGTTCAGGGCCTCGCTGATGGTCCCTGGGCCGGCCTTGGTGACGAGCAGCGAGGCGGCCTGCATCATCTCCGGCATGCGCCGTTCGAAGCCGTAGATAAAGGTGGGCACCTCCCAGCGTACCGCTTCCAGCCGGGCGCGCAGGCCACGGTTGCGGCCGCAGACGACCGCCAGGGCCAGGGCGCCGCCGCGGCGCGCCAGCGCGCGCGCCGTCTCGTAGAGAGGTCCCATTCCCTCGCCGCCACCCACCAGGAGCACCACTGGCCGGTCCTGCGGCCATCCGAGTCGGGCGCGCAGGCGCCGCGGGTCATCCGGCGCGCAGCAAAAGCGCTGGGCCACCGGCAGCCCGACGACCCTCATCTGCTCCGGGCGCATGCCGTAGGCCAGGCCCCGGAGGCGGGCGTTCTCGGTGGCGACGATGCACAGGTCCACCTGGTGGTGGTACCACAGGGCGTGCGTGGTGACCAGGTCGGTGACCACGGTGTAGAAAGGCGGGCGCGCCGGGCCCAGCGCCTTGAGCAGCGGCGCGTTGAGCAAAGGATGAAAGGAAACCAGCAGGTCCGCCGGATGTTCGGTCACCAGTCGGCGGCAGGCGAGGCGCATGTAGGGCCACACGGCGGCGGTGATGGCACGGGCGCGGCGGTGGCCGTCCGACAGGCGATAGCCGAGGCCCCAGGCGCGCGGCAGGCGCACCATCCCGGGGTACAGGAGCGGCAGTTGCCTGAAGGGTGTCGGGGCGTAGGACTTGAGGACGTCCACCAGATGGGCCTGGCAGCGGCCGGGGAAATAGGCCTGCAGGGCCTCGAGGACCGCCTCGGCCGCGCTGCGATGGCCGCCACCGGTGTCAGAGAAGAGGAAGAGAACGCGCTTGAGGCTAGCCATTGGCAGGGGCTTCGCCGGCGCGGCGCGCGTAGCCCTTCATGCGCCTGGCCAGCTCGCGGCGGGAGAGCAGGATGCGCCGCCCACAGGTCTGGCAGCGAATGCCGATGTCAGCGCCCAGACGCACCACCACCCATTCCGTGCCTCCGCACGGATGGGGCTTGCGCAAGCGTACCACATCATCCATCTGCAGGTCGGGCAGCATCGCGGCGGCACCCCTCCTCCGATCATAGTGCGCCATTATACCAAAGGGCCGGATGGTATAATGGCCCATCATGCTTGGACTGACGCTTCCGGCTCTGGTCGCCCGTGTGTTGACCCTGGTGGTGGCCTTCACCGTTCACGAGTATGCGCATGCGTGGACGGCCGACCAACTGGGCGATGACACGCCGCGCCGCAACGGCCGTCTGACGCTCGACCCGCGCGTGCATCTGGATTTCCTCGGTTCACTGATGCTGGTGATCGCCGGCTTTGGATGGGCGAAACCGGTGCCCATAAACCCCTATGCGCTGCAGCGGCGCTCACCGGCCGGCGTAATGCTCGTCTCGGTCGCGGGGCCACTTTCCAACCTGCTGCTGGCCATCCTGGCAGCCATCCCTTTCAAAATGGGATTGCTCAGCCCCTACGACGCCGGCGGCCGTCTGCTGCCTTCGCTATCCTTCCTGCTGACCGAGTTCGTCTTCATTAACCTGATCCTGCTGCTCTTCAACCTGATCCCCATCTACCCGCTGGATGGTGAGAAGGTGGCCTCCTACTTCTTGCCGGTGGAGGGCCAGCGGACGCTGGAGCGTTTCCGTCCCTACGGCCCGACGATCTTGTTGACGCTGCTCTTCGTAGGCCCCTTCCTGGGGCTGGACGTTTTCCGATGGTTGGTGGGATGGCCGGCACAACGCCTGTTCCAAGCCCTCGTGCTCTGATGCGTGTCCCCTATCGAGCCCGGCAGTTTCTGCAGGCCCTCACAGCCCGGCCGGGCGTGCAGGACCACATCCAGGCAAAGGTGCACCTCGCGGCCAACCTGCACCCCCTCTTCGAGACCATGACCAGAGCCGAGCAGGCCCATGGCCTGCGCGTCCTGCGGCGCCTGCTCGACCAGGGACAGCGGGACCCGGACTTGCTGGCCGCGGCGCTGCTGCACGACGTGGGCAAGACCCGGGCGCCGCTCACTGTCTGGGAGCGGATCGTGGTGGTCCTGGCGCGAAAGTTGACGCCGCGCCTGGTGAGGCGTATGGGCCAGAGCGAGCCGCTTGGGCTGCGAAAGGCCTTTGTGGTGGCGGAGCGGCATCCGCAATGGGGGGCGGATATGCTGGAGCGGGCGGGTGGTTCGCTGCGCCTGGTGCGCCTGGTGCGCTATCACCAGGAGGCGCCGCCCGCCTCGATGAGCACCTGCGAACGCAGTTTGCTGCGCCTTTTGCAGATCGCTGACGCGCAAAGTTGAGGTCTATCAATGAGTGATGAAGTCCTGATCGTGGGGTTGGGAGAGATCGGAGCCTCCTTCGGTCTGGCGCTGGCGCAATTCGGCCTGGAGGTCACGCGCGTGGGCCACGACCCTGATAAGAGGCTGGCGCGCGCTGCGAAGAAGATGGGTGCGGTGGATCGGCTCGAATCCAACCCGGCGCGCGCCGTGGCCTCGGCGGGCCTGGTGATCCTCAGCGCGCCGCCCGACGAAGCGCGCATCTACCTGGAGCGGATGTTTCCCCGCATGCAGCCGGGTACGCTGGTGGTGGACACCTCCCCTGCCCGCCAGGAGGCCACCGCCTGGGCGCTGGAGCACCTGCCGGAGAGCTGTGCTTACGTGGGCGCGATGCCTGTGGTCAACCACCATGGGCTGCAAGAATCCCCCACCGTACCGCTCACGCCCAGCGCGGATCTGTTCCGCGGTGGGTTGCTGGCCCTGGCCATCCCCTCGCAGACACCGGAGCGGGCCGTCAACATGGCCATCAACCTGGCCAGGGTGTTGGGGGCCGAGCCCTATTTCATCGAGCCCGGGGAGGCCGACGCCGTTCTGGCGGCGGTGGAGGGGCTGCCAGTGCTGGCCGGCGTGGCGCTCATGCGCCTGGCAGCGGCCTCGCGCGGTTGGCGGGACATCCAGCGCATGGCCGGACTTCCCTTCGCGGCCACGACCGCCCTGGTGACGCGGCAGGATCCCGGTGCCCTGGGCGCCAGCTTGAGCATGAACCGCGAACGGCTGCTGGCAGGCCTGGAGGATTTGATCCGCGAGCTGAACGCGCTGCGCGACCTGCTCGCCCAGGAGGATGAGGAGCTGCTGCTGGACCTGCTGCGCGAGACGGCCGCCGCGCGCACGACCTGGCTGCAGCGCCGTGAGCAAGGTGAATGGACCCCCCAGGGGGCAGACACGAAAAGCATTCCCGTCGGCACCCTGCTGGACAACCTGTTGGGGATCGATCCCAAGCGCAGGCGCATGAAGAAGTAGAAAGACGCAAGGCGAAAGACACAAGACACAAGTCGCAAGACACAAGTCTCAAGTGTAGGGGATCGGGGGTTGGCGGGGGCGCTGGATGGTCTCCCTGCACTCGACCTCCAGGATCCTGCTCTTGTGTCCTGGGCCTGATGCTTTGTGTCCGGCAAACCATCGTCTCGCGCTCTGCGTCCTGTGTCCAGTATCCTGCGACATGTATCCTTCGCCGATCGACGCACAACCCGATCTGATCGCGTCGTGCTGCCCTCGAGCCTCGCAGCCCGGGCCCTGCATCTTGTGTCTTGTGCCCGGTGTCTTGAGACTTGAGACTTGCGACTCCTCCTGCTTGGCCCCCCCGCCCGGCGGTCTTATAATGCCCCTGTGGCTGAAGCTTTTTGTTACCTGTTGGAGTGCGCCGACGGCACGATCTACGCCGGCTGGACCACCGATCCGGAGCGCCGGCTGCAGGACCACAACGCCGGCCGAGGCGGCCGCTACACGCGTGCCCGCCGGCCGGTTCGCATGGTTTACCTGGAGCCTCAGCCAAACCGGCGCGCTGCCCTGCAGCGCGAGCGGGCCCTGAAGGCGCTCTCCCGCACCCGAAAGCTGGCCCTCATCGCTCACCAGGGAGGGCCAGTACCCGCATCGGAACGAGGGACACCATGACCACGCCAGAGAAACTCCGATGGATTGAAGAGGAACTGGCCGATCTGCGCCAGGCCGGTCTGTACAACTACATCCGCACCATCGCCTCGCCGCAGGGGGCCTGGCTGGTGGTGGACGGCCGCGATGTGCTCAACTTCTGCTCCAACAACTACCTCGGCCTGGCCAACCACCCGCGCCTGATGGAGGCGGCCAAGCAGGCCATTGAGCGTTACGGTGTGGGGCCGGGCGCGGTGCGCACCATCGCCGGCACCATGAAGCTGCACGTGGAGCTTGAAGAGCGACTGGCGGCCTTCAAGGGGGTCGAGGCGGCCATCACCTTCCAGTCGGGCTTCAACGCCAACCTGGGCACCATCCCGGCCCTGGTGGGGCGCGGTGACGTCATCTATTCCGACGAACTGAACCACGCCAGCATCATCGATGGCGCTCGCCTTTCGCGCGCCACCATCGTGCGCTACGCGCATTGCGACGCCGAGGACCTGCGGCGGCAGATCGAAGCCAACAAGGACGCCGGCCACCGTCGGGCGCTCATCGTCACCGACGGCGTTTTCAGCATGGACGGTGACGTGGCGCCGCTGGACGAGATCTATGAAGTGGCCCAGGAGCATGGATGCCTGCTCATGGTGGACGACGCCCATGGCGAGGGTGTGCTGGGCCGGGGCGGCCGGGGCATTGTGGATCACTACAATCTGCATGGCAAGGTTGACGTGGAGGTGGGGACGCTCTCCAAGGCCTTCGGAGTGGTTGGCGGTGTGGTGGCCGGCAGCGCCGTCATCGTGGAGTGGCTGCGGCAGCGCGGGCGGCCCTTCCTCTTCTCCTCAGCCATGACCGTCCCCGACGTGGCGGCCTGCCTGGCCGCCGTCGACCTGCTGGAGGAGTCCACCGAGCTGGTCGATCGGCTCTGGAAGAACACGGAGTACTTCAAGCGCGAGATGGAGGGCCTGGGCTTCGACACCGGCAAGAGCGCCACGCCCATCACTCCGGTCATGCTGGGCGAGGCATCGCTGGCGCAGGACTTCAGCCGGAAGCTCTTCGAAGAAGGGGTATTTGCCATGGCCATCGGGTACCCGACCGTGCCGCGCGGCAAGGCCCGCATTCGAGTGATGATCTCCGCCGCCCACAACCGGGAAGACCTGGACAAGGCGCTGGGGGCCTTCGAGAAAGTAGGTCGCGAACTGGGTGTGATCTAGCCCGGGCGGGCCAGGGGCGCAGAAGAGAGGCGCCAAGGGCCCTGCCCACGTGCATGTGTGGGAATCGTTGTGCCCGCGCCATCGCGCGGGCACAACTGCGCCCGAACTCCTGTAGGGAGGAGAGAGTGTGTGAGCGCCTCGCTCAGTCCGCAGAGGCAAATTGGAAGGGGTCGTACTCGGCGTGCGTTCCGGCCCAGATGCAGGCCTGCCCTTCCATGCTGTTGCAGTCCGCCCAGTGTGAGCAGCGGTGGGCCAACACGCGCGGCGGCGACTCGGGGAGATGGGCGGCCGGGTAGACCAGCTTCGCCTCAAGGGCCACTTCTTCGCCCACTCTATCGCAAAGCTGGCGCCTGATGGGCTCCCAAGTCACCCAGGCCATGGCAACATCTCCTTCGGCGCAGCCGCACCCGCGGGTCACCTGACCATACTCTATCCGCATAGCCCCTTGGCGCCAAGTGCAACCTGTCATATCCGGGGGGGACGATCTGCGGAGCGCTTGCCGGAGATCCCGGACCGAGCGACCTCCCGGCTGAAGCAGCCTCCGGGGACCTCCTGCAGGAGGGACGTCGATGCTCCTTGTTAGGAGATGAGGTTCTGCCTGCGGGGGAAATAAAAAAAAAGCCCTGGCTGGGCTGCGATGCAGGGCGGCGACGATGGGGCGATGAAGTGCGATGGGCCAGGGCGCACGCATTGTACCACCTTTTGTGAACGAAATCACGATTTGGCGCAGGTTTCCGCCATGAGGCGACGGGCCTTTTCAAGCCGCGGCGCTCCACTGGCCTCCCGGGAGATCGGGAGGCGGCGATGCGGGATCGAGAACGCCGGCCGGCCGGACGAGCGGATCCCGATCAGGTCGGAGCCCGTGGCCGGCCTCGCGTCTCGTGCCCGTGGCCCTAGAACTGGAAACGGCGTCGCAGGGGGACAATGCGCCGCCTGTAGTTGCTCACGTATTGCTTGAACCTCTCCTCCAGGCGCCGAAAATCCTCTGAAGCGAGGATGCGCTCCAGGGTGTCCTGGTCGGAGGCGATGAAGCCCGTCAGCCGCAGGGGATAAGGCCCATAGGCTGTGTGCCACGACTCGCACATGGTCAGGCCCAGGTGTTCCAATGCGGGCACGAATTCCCCCAGCACGTATTGGAAGTAGTCCTCGCGGTGTTCCGGGATCGGGTCGTAGGAGAGCAGCAGCTTGACGGCTTTCTGGTCCTGATTGATGTCGGTATCCATCCCTAGGCTCCCCGGTGTCTTAGTGTCTGGTCAGCGCACCAATCGCGGCCGGCGCGAGAAAGGGTCGCCCATCGACCCCAGACGTACCGAGCCGGGGTCTTCAGGCCACACGCCTCCGATGCTCGTCTCGCAGCGAGGACAGGCACCCTGAGCGGTGATGTGATAGCCCAAGATCACGTAGCCAAAGCGCTCGATGAGGGTTTCGCCGCAATTTGGGCAGTGGGTGTTTTCGTAAGGTCCCACCCGGCCTGGCAGGTTGCCGGCGTAGACGTAACGCAGGCCTGCCTCCTGGCCGATCTCGGCCGCCCGGATCAGCATTTCAGCGCTGGTGTTGTCCGGCGCGGTCATCCTATAGTCTTTTTGGAAGGCGGTCACGTGCCAGGGGATGTCCGGCGAGACGGAGGCGATGAAGCGCGCCGCCTCCATCAGTTCATCCGGGCTGTCGTTGAACCCCGGCACGACCAGCGTGACCACCTCCACCCAGAAGCCCATCTCATGGGTCATGCGAATGGTGTCGAGCACGTGCTGCAGCACCCCGCCCAGTCGCCGGTACTGCCTGTCCTGCATGGTCTTCAAGTCGATCTTGTAGCCCGTCAGATAGGGGCGCAGGTATTCCAGCACCTCGTGCGTGGCGTTGCCGTTGGAGACGTAGACGCAGCGCAGGCCCGCAGCACTGGCCTCCTCGAACACAGCGCGGGCCCATTCGGAGGTGATCAGGGGCTCGTTGTAGGAGGAGGCGACCACGCGGGCGCCCATGCGCAGGCCGTAGTGCACCAACTCGCGCGGCTGCACGCGCCGCAAATATGCTCCGGCCCCGTCAGAGGCCGGATCGCGCAGGGCCTGTGAGCTGAGCCAGTTCTGGCAGAAGGGGCAGTGGAAATCACACCCCAGCATGCCGAAGGTGAGGGCGTCTGAGCCGGGGAGGAAATGGTAGAAGGGCTTCTTCTCGATGGGATCGCTCTGCAGGGCGGCGACGTAACCCCAGGGCACGCGCAGGACGCCCTGTTCGTTGAATCGCACCTTGCAGATGCCGCGTCGGCCGGGGCGAATCAAACAGCGGTGGCCGCAGGCATAGCAGCGCACCGCTCCCTCGGGGAGCCTCTCGTACAGCTCTCCCTCGGCCGTCATGGAGTCGAGCAGTTCAGCCAGTTTGCTCATAGTCCCCATGGCGATTATAACACCCCGCTGACGTCGCGCGCGGGCGGTACAATGATGCTATGATCACCATCGCCATTCAGGCAGGCGGCCGCTCGAGCCGCATGGGGCGCGACAAAGCCCTGATCCCGCTGGCGGGCAGGCCGCTGATCGAGCACTTGCTGGAGCGGGTCGAGGGGCTTGCCGGCGAGGTGCTAATAACCACCAACAGGCCTGAGGAATATGCCTACCTGGGCGTGCGCCTGGCCGAGGACGAGCATCCAGGCGCGGGGGCGCTGGAAGGCCTGCGCACGGCCTTGCACGCCGCGCGCGGCGAGCACGTGCTCGTGCTGGCCTGCGACATGCCTTTCATCAGCCGTCCCCTGGTTGAACACCTGCTGCATATCGCCCTCGGGTACGATGTCGTAGTGCCGCGCCGCGGTGCGGATTACGAACCCCTGCACGCCGTCTACGCGCGTGAGCCCTGCCTGGCGGCGGTGGAACAGGCTCTGCGCCGCGGCCACAGGCGGGTGATCAGCTTCTTCCCCCGCGTGCGCGTGCGGGAAGTGGGGCAGAAGACGCTGGAGCGTCTCGATCCTGAGGGGCTCAGCTTTTTCAACGTAAACACGTCCGAAGAGCTGATGGAAGCCGAGCGTCTGCTCGCCGGGCGTTGATCAGCGCGTAAGCAACACGGGGCAGGGCGCGTGGCCGACCACCTTCTGGCTCACGCTGCCCATGAGCAGCCCGCTCAGGCGCCCCATGCCGCGCGTTCCCATGACGATCAGGTCGCTCTCTCGCGTGCGCGCCACCTCCAGGATGGCCTCGGCGGCAGGTCCCTCGAGCACTTCTTGCCTGAGGTCCACCTCATCGCCAATGGCCTCGACCACCTCGGCCATGTTTCTTTCCGCAGTGCCGATGTGCTTGTTGAGCGCGCGCTGCATGTCGGGGTCGCCCAGGTAGGGCGGGATCGGATCGAAGCAGCAGACCACCCGCATTTCGGCCTGGAAGCGGCGGGCCAGGTCTTTCGCCAGTTGAGCCGCGCGCCGGGCGCTTTCCGATCCATCGTAGGCCAGCAAGATCTTCTGGAACATCACACTCTCCTCATCGGTTATTGTGTCACCGTGCGTTGCCACCCCGCCCCTCTTCCAGTATAAAAGCATCTGTCTATCCTGCAGCTACGCTTCAGTCCCATCGCGGAGGGTGTCGTGACGCTAGACCCACAAAGCATTCGCAAGGACTTCCCTGCGCTGGCAGCGGAGGCCATTTTCTTCGATAGCCCGGGAGGAACGCAAGTGCCGAACCGGGTTGTGGAGCGAATCTCCCGGTACTTGACCACCACCAACGCCAATCATGGGGGCGCTTTCGTCACCAGTCGAGCCTCGGATGAGGTGGTGGCGGAGGCGCGCCGCGCGATGGCCGATTTCCTCAACGCCCCGTCACCCGCGGAGATCGTCTTCGGGCCCAACATGACCACGCTCACCCTCAGTCTGAGCCGGGCACTGGCGCGGACGCTCAACCCGGGGGACGAGATCGTGGTCACTCATCTGGACCACGACGCCAACATCGCTCCATGGTTGCTTGTGGCCGAGGATCGCGGCTGCACTGTGCACTGGCTGGACTTCGACGTGGAGGATTGCACGCTGCGCATGGACCAGCTGGAGACAATGCTCAGCAAGCGCACGCGGCTGGTGGCAGTGGGGTATGCCTCCAACGCGGTGGGCACGATCAATCCGGTAGCTCAGATCGTGGAGCGGGCTCATCAGGCCGGCGCGCTCGTCTATGTCGACGCGGTGCAGTACGCGCCCCATGGCCCCATCGATGTACAGGCTCTCGATTGCGATTTCCTGGTGGTCTCGGCCTACAAATTCTTCGGACCCCATGTGGGCGCGCTGTACGGCAAGCGAGAGCATCTGGAGCGCCTGCGGGCCTACAAGGTGCGCCCAGCGCCGGAGGAGCCCCCCGAG
This sequence comes from Chloroflexota bacterium, assembly GCA_024277995.1. Taxonomy (GTDB): domain Bacteria; phylum Chloroflexota; class Anaerolineae; order Anaerolineales; family E44-bin32; genus JAJRUD01. The sequence goes on along the minus strand of JAJRUD010000250.1, from coordinate 2,366 downwards.
AAATTCGAGACGGGCACGCAGAACTTCGAGGGCATCGCCGGCGTGCTGGGCGCGCTGGAGTACCTGGCGGAATTGGGGCGCAGGTCCGGCGGAGAGCATGCCGAGCGCTACGCGGCGGACTTCGAGGGACGGCGCCTGCGCCTCAAACAGGCCATGGCTGCCATCCGGAGCTACGAAATGGATCTGAGCGGGGCCTTGCTCGACGCGCTGGAGGCGGTGCCCGGGCTGCGTGTCTATGGTCTCACGGAGCGGTCGAAACTGGACCGGCGCGTGCCCACGGTCTCCTTCCGCATGGAAGGCTGGCACCCGCGCCAATTGGCGGAGGCGTTGGCCGAGGCCGGTATTTATGTCTGGGACGGAAACTATTATGCGCTGGCCGTGACGGAGCGCCTGGGGGTGGAGGCCAGCGGCGGCATGGTGCGCGTCGGACTGGCGCACTACAACACGCGCGAGGAAGTTCGACGATTGGGAGAGGTCCTGCAAGCGTTGGCGCGCAGAAGGCCGGGGTGAGAAGAAAAGGGATGCCTCAGGGGGGCGGTCAGCGAGCGTCGGGCTGCGATTAAAAGCACAGGCAAACATCTAGGTGAGGGGGGCACCCAGATGTCTGCCTGTGTTTTTTAGTATACCTGAAAGTGCCGAGGAGTCAAGAGTTGTCTGACAATAAATGGTGTCTGTGTGCGGCGGCGAAAAGTGACGCCCGTCGCACGGAAAAGGAAGGATGCCACTACGCGCTCATCCGACGCATGCCTACACTTAGGCCACAACCCCGCGAGTGAGGAGAAACCCCCGGATGACGCGCAAGCTGCTTGCCTCCTCGCCCCTGTTCCAGGGGCTGGATGAGGGGGAGCTGGATCTGCTTTCGGGCTATTTCCAGCAGGAACATTACGCCACGGGGGACGGCATATTCGCTCAGGGGGATCGGGCGAAGAACCTGTACGTCGTCCTGTCCGGTGTGGTGGAAATACGCTACAAGCCCTATGACGGCGAGGCCCTTACCGTCGCGGTGGTGCGCGAAGGTGGCGTGTTCGGTTGGTCTGCTGCGCTGGGCCGGCGAGAGTACACTTCATGCGCCGTATGCACCGAGAGCTGTCACGTCTTGAGCATTGAGGGCAGCCTGCTGCGGAAGCTGTGTGAGGAGCATCCCAAGACGGGGGTGATCATCCTTGAGCGGCTGGCGGAGGTGATCGCCGAGCGCCTGCGCAGCACGCACAAATACGTGGTGGCGATGTTGCAGGAGGGGATGCGGGTCCAGGGCGGTTGAGGTCGGCCGATCGACGGACCCGGCAGGAGGTGCACGATGGTGCAAAGCGTGCCCCACAACCATGAGGTGGATGCCTCCCCTGAGGAGCGCATGCGCGAGCTTCTGGAGAAACTGAGCGCCTATATTGAGCACTTCCACGGCGGCTGGGTGCGCCTGGTGAGCTATCGGGATGGCGTGTTGAAGGTGGAGATGGGCGGCGCCTGTCACGGCTGTCAGCTCTCGGAGACCACCCTGCACGGATGGATCGAGGGCACGGTGCGCCAGTTCTTCCCCGAATTGGAACGGGTCGAGGCGGTCAGCGTAAAGACCTGAGGGGCAACACGCGAAAAGAACGAGAATCTCCCGCAGGTTGAAAACCTGCGGGAGATTCTCGTTGTGCGCGCCGCCACCTTCAGCGGATGGCCCCGCCCTCAGCCTGCAGAATCCTCACCGGAACCGGGCAGAGGCTGCGGAAGCGTTCCGCGTCTTCGACGCTGCCAACCACGCCCGCGCCGTAGTGCATGGGCACCGCGACGCGGGGGGACAGGGCGCGAGCAGCCTCGGCAGCCTGCTCGGCGTCCATCACGTAGGTCCCGCTCACCGGCAGCAAAGCCACATCGCATTGGATGGCCTTCATCTCGGGTGTCAGGTCGGTATCGCCGGCGAAATACAGGCGCTCGCCTTCGAGCGTGAGCACGAAGCCCAGCCCGCCGGCGTCCCTGGTGTGGAAACGCGTGCCCACGTTGTACGCGGGCACAGCGGTGATTGTCACCGGCCCGACGACCTTCAGATCGCCAGCCTGCAAGACCTCCACCGGCGGATCCAGCTTCTTGGCCGCAGCGGTGTTGGCGATGACGGTGGTCCCCTCGCGCCGGATGCGGGCCACGTCCTGGGGCGAGCAATGATCGAAGTGGTCGTGGCTGATCAGGATCAGGTCCGCCATGGGGCTGCCGGGCGGCAGGCGCCAGGGGTCGAGGTAGATCATCTGGGGACGATCCAGCCGGAAGCTGGCGTGCCCCAACCAGTGGAGGAATGCGAGCAGGTGGGGAGCCTCGCGAGCCATGTCATCCTCCGCGCGTGCTTGATCCTGTAAAGTGGATTCTAGCCCCGAGTCCCCCTCTATTTC
>JAJRUD010000249.1 GCA_024277995.1 Chloroflexota bacterium | reverse complement strand
TTCGGGCAGCACGCGCGCCGCCACCTGCGCCGTGCGCACCGCCAGGCGCGTGAACACCTTGTGCGCGCTGACCTGCCGGGCCTGCTCCACTGCGGCGGCCAGATCCCGCAGAAAGGCATCTTCCTTGCCCACGTGCAGATAGTTCACGGTGAGATGCAGCGTGGGCGGGAACTGCTGCCGGTCCAGGTGCCAGCCGCGCAGGCCCATCTCATCCCCCACCTCATAGATGTCGAGGGCGTCGGAGCCAAGCGCCAGGACGCTCATTTCAGGGTCGCCTACGATGTATACGCCCTCGATGGCTTCCACCCCCTGGCGGATCTTCACCACGCTCTCCATCACGGCGCGAGCGATCTTCAGGTAGCCCTCCTCCCCCAGGAAGTTCATGACCGCCCAGGCAGCGGCGATGGGCCCGGCTGGCCGGGTGCCGGTCATGGTGGCCGAGGCGTAGATGCCGCCCGGCCAATCGGTGTAGGCGAAAAGCTGATGGCGCCGCAGGGCGCGGTCGCGATAGAGGATCAGCGAGGCCCCCTTGGCCGCGTAGCCGTATTTGTGCAGGTCGGCGGACATGGAGGTCACACCCGAGACCCGAAAGTCGAAATCGGGCACGGGGTATCCCAGGCGCCGCACGAAGGGCAACATGAAGCCTCCCACGCAGGCGTCCACGTGCATCAACACCCCGTGCTCCAACGCCACCTGGGCCAGCTCGGCGATGGGGTCCACCACACCGTGAGGATAGGCAGGAGCCGAGCCGACGATCATCACGGTGTCGGGCGTGATCGCCCGGCGCACGGCCTCCACGTCCGCCCGGTAATCGGTGCGCAGCGGTGTGCGGACGGTCCGCAGGCCGAAGTACTGCGCACCCTTCTCGAAGGCCGGATGGGCGGAGAGGGGCAGGACGATCTCCGGCGTGCCCAGGTCCGGCCTGGTGGCCCGGCCCCAATCGCGCGCCGATTTGACCGCCATCAGGCAGCTCTCGGTCCCCCCTGATGTCATGTTGCCGACCACCTTCCCATCGCCGCCCAGCAGATCGGCGGCCATGGACACCACCTCGGTCTCGAAGCGCCGCAGGCTGGGAAAGGCGGTCGGGTTGAGCCCGTTCTCGGAGAAGAAGAGCAGCGTGGCGGCCTTGAGCAGATCGTCCACCTCTTCGCCGGCGTCGTACACCAGGCTGAAGGCCCGGCCTTCATGCCAGCGCACGTCCTTCTCCCGGGCGGCCCACATCCTGCCCAGCACCTCTTCCTTGGGAATACCCACGCGCGGGAAGCGGATCCTGGCCTCGCTCATTTGCATGTCCCTTTCACGTCGTGCGATCCTCCGACCCCTGAGCAGGGACCGGAATCAAAAAGCCTCTGCCCCGGTGGGTGCGGGCCAGCGCACCCGGCCGGCGCATCAGACCTTTGCAGGGATCGTCGCCGGGAACCTTACTGGAGCACCTCGAGGCGGAGCTGCGGGCGATGTCACCCGCCAGCGCCCAGACTCTACAGCAAGATTGGGAGAAAGGGCAAACCTGCCGCGGGTCATGACCCGTGGGAGGAAAGGGACCGACCCGTGCCTCCGCCCGCCTGCGCCAGCGCGGGGTCGACACGCAGGTCGACCCCGACAAGAACATTCAACCATTGGGGCAGACCCGCGTGCCCGCCCCTGCCACACCAGCAAAGGGCGACACACAAGTCGCCACCTACAAGAACGTCTTTGTGCGGCCCAGCCTGTCCGCCCTCGTATGCCGGCCATGAGTCGACGCGCAGGTCGCCTGCTAGCGCAGGGTCCAGATGGCCCCCGCCCGCGGCGCCGCCGTCGTCTCCAGGTGGCCAGCCGCGATGGGCGCCCGCACTCCGGACAGGAGCTCCTCGGCGATCGCGCCCTCCCCCCATCCCAGTGAGTCCACCGGGATGCGGGTATGTACGGCCGCCTCTCCCGCATTGACGAGGACCACCCGGGCGCCCGATTCGTCCTCGCGGGCGTAGGCCAGCAACCCCGGATCCTGCACCAACAGGCTGCGCAAAAGCCCCCGCCGCAGGGGCTGATGATCGCGGCGCAGCGCGATCAGGCGCCTCACGTGACGACGCAGTTCGGACTGCCATTCGCTCTCGTCCCACGGGAACGCCCGCCGGTTGTCGGGATCCTTGCCCCCCTGCATGCCGATCTCGTCGCCGTAATAGATGGATGGCGCCCCTGGAAAGGTGAGCAGGAAGAAGAAGGCCAGGCGCAGCCGGTCCAGATCACCCTTGCAGAGCGTGTAGATGCGCTCCGTGTCGTGAGTCCCCAGCGAAATCATCTGCGCCAAGGTGTGTTCGCGAGGGTAGGCCGCCAGCAAGCCCTCCAGGCGTTCGGCGCAGGCCGAAGCCATCTGCTCGCCGTTGACGATGAAGTCCAGAATGGCCTCGCGCAGCGGGTAGTGCATGAGCCCATCGAAGACCCGATCCCCCACCCAGGCAGGCGCAACCTGCCAGATCTCGCCGACCAGATAGGCCTCGGGGTTGGCGCTCTTGACCACGGCGCGGAACTCGGCCCAGAATTCCATGTCGTCGATCTCGCCGGGCACATCCAGACGCCATCCGTCGACGCCCTGCTCGATCCAATGGTGCGCCACGTCCAGCAGATAGCGCCGCACGGCGCGGCAGGCGATGTTGAACTTGGGCAGGCTCTTCAAGTCCCACCAGGCAGCGTAGTTCTGCGCCGGGCCCGGGCCATATGCCTCCAGCGGGAAGCGGTGCACGTGGTACCAATCGCGGTAGTCCGAATGTTCCTCGTTCTCCAGCAGATCGTTGAAGGCGAAGAAACCCCGGCCGCAGTGGTTGAACACACCGTCCAGGATCACCCGCACACCGTTGCCGTGGGCCAGGTCAAGCAACGCGCGAAATTCCTCCATCGAGCCCAGTCTGCGGTCGATGCGATAGTAGTCGCGCGTATTGTAGCGATGGTTGGAGGTGGCCTCGAAGATGGGGTTCAGATAGAGGGCGTTGATCCCCAATTCCAGCAGGTAGTCGAAGCGCTGCATGATCCCGCGCAGGTCACCGCCCTGAAAGCCCCAGGTGGTGGGCGGCGCGCCCCAGGGCTGCACGTTGGAGGGGTCGTTTCGTGGGTCGCCGTTGGCGAAGCGGTCGGGGAAGATCTGATAGAAGACCGCGTCCTGCACCCAGGAGGGAACAGACATGGAGGGCCTCAGCCGCCGGGTTCGGGTGTGGCCGGGGACAGCTCGTCCAGGGCCAACTGTAGCGCCACCTCGGGGTTGCCCGCCTGGACGATGGCCAGACGCACCGTGCGCTCGAGCGCCGTGATGTAGCGCGGCAGGTCAGGAAAAAGCGGCCAGGGTGTGCCCTGGTCGAAGGCTGCCAGGATCTCCGCCTGCAGCCGGCTGCGGGGTTCGAAGGGGCGGACGACGGGCAGATGAGCCGCACCCTCTGGGTCTGACAGGTAAGCCTGCGCTTCCGGGCCCGTCATGTAGACCAGGAAAGCCCAGGCCACTTCCTGCTGCAGGGGTGTGAGCCTTGGTGCCAGGTATGCGTTTTCCGTCCAGACGAAGCCGGCCATCCGGGACGCCGCCTGGCCCGTGCGCGGCCAGGGGTCCACCGCCAGATTGGCTGATCCGATGGCCTCGCTCAGGAAATCGACGCGCCCGCTGCTCTCCAGGAGCCAGGCCGTGTCACCCGAGGCGAAGGCCGCCAGGTCCGCGTCTCCATTGAGGATCACGGGGCCCGCCTGCGCCAGACGACCCAGCAGGTCCAGCCAACACAGTCCGGCCTGACCACCGAACCCCGGCTCGCCGGACGGGGTCACCAGGCGCCCATCGCAGGGGACGATCTGCGATGCAGCGTTGCGGAAGCCGAAGTCCAGCATCACCCCCACACGGCCCTCACCACGCAGACGCTGGGCCTGCCGGACCAACGCCGCCACGCTGTCGGCCGGCAAAGAGGACGTTGCTCGGTTGCGGTAGAGCACCACGCCCTCCATCTCCAAGGGCATACCCAACAAGGCCCCCTGGTAGCGTACCTGCTGCCACGCCAAGGGGTTAAAGCGGCTCTCGAACCCCTCGCCGGCGCGGCTGGAGACGTCGGCAACGACTCCCTCTTCCCAAAGGCCAGGTCCCCATGAGGATGGCCCGAAGACCATCGTAGGGCCGCGGCCCTCCTGAACAGCGGCAGCATATGCCTCCTGCAACTCTGATTCGGGATAATAGGCGACGCGCATCTGCACGCCCGGATGGGTCTCCATGAAGCGCTCGATGACCCACTGGAATTCGGCCATCTCCGCCGGAGTCCACGCCAACCACACCTCGATTTCGCCGCGCACCGCCGGAGTGGGCGTAACCGTTTCGGTAGGGGACGGCGACGAAACCGCCATGCTCACGCGCGTCGGAATGGCGGTCTCTCCCGGCACCGACGTCGCCCTGGCACCGCAGGCTGCCAGGACCAGGGTCAACGCGGCCAGCAAGAAGGGTTTCGCTTTCAAGAGTGGCAAGGCAATTCCTCAGAGATCTGCTGCGGCCGGAGACAGGGTCGCGGCCGCGAACGGTGGCAGTATCCCGCGCCTGCAGGGGGCTGTCAAGGCGGCAGCCGTCAGGGCGGTGGGACGGCCACCGCTGCACCCATCACAGGAGCGTGGCCGCGCTTATAATGCAGCCATGCACAGCACAACCCGGCAGGCCTGGCGCCTGATCCTGTCCCCGTCTCAGCCCGGTCCCCGCAATATGGCCGTGGACGAGGCCATCCTGGAGGCTGTGGCTTCGGGTGGCGCGCCGCCCACGCTGCGCCTCTACGCGTGGCAGCCGCCCTGCCTCTCTCTCGGCTACGCGCAGCCGGTCACCGACGTCGACCGGGAGGCCTTGGGCCGCCTGGGTTGGGACCTGGTGCGCCGGCCCACCGGCGGGCGGGCCATCCTGCACACGGACGAGATCACCTATGCCGTCATCGCCCCGGACGACGATCCGCTGGTGGCCGGAGGTGTGCTGGCCAGCTACCGCCGCCTGAGCCTCGGCCTGCTGGCGGCCCTGCGCCGCCTGGGCCTCGAGCCGGAGGTGAAGGGTGATGAGCCGGTGCCGCAGGCGACACGCCACAATCCGGTATGCTTCCAGGTGCCCAGCGCCTATGAGATCACGGTGCGGGGGAAGAAGCTCGTGGGCAGCGCGCAGGTGCGCCGCCGGGGAGCCGTGCTGCAGCACGGCACGCTGCCCCTGCAGGGCGACATCGCCCGCGTCTGCCAGGCGCTGCGCTTCGCAGACGAGACGCAGCGGGCGCAGGCCGCGGCGCTCGTGCGCGCCCGCGCCGCCACGGTCGAATCTCTGCTGGGCCGAGCCGTCACCTGGGAAGAGGCCGCCGAGGCCCTGCGCTGGGGCTTCACCAGAGGGCTGGGACTGACCCTGCGCGCGGTCGATCTCAGCCAAGGGGAAGAACAGCGCGCGGCGCATTGGGTGCAGGAACGCTACGCCCATCCGGAGTGGACCGAGCGTCTCTGAGAGCCATGGCCACCACCAAGACACCAGGGCACGAAGGGAAGCGGGGTTGTTATCGCTGAGATCGCGGAGCGCGCGGAGAAGGATGGATCAAGGATTGCTCTGCGTCCTCAGCGCACTCCGCGGTGAATCAAAGCCGCTGGGCCTCGGCTATGGCGTCGGAGAAGGAATTGATTGAGGGACGGGGGTCTCAGCAGGCGATGGCGTGGCATCGGAGCCGACGAAGATCACGTCGGCGAACCCCAGCGAGCGCAGCAATCGGTAGAGCACGCTTTCGGCGTTGAGACGCGCCTGATCCAGGATGCCATCTTCCAGCGCCGCCTGACGCATCTCTTCCTCGGCCGCCTGGCGGGCGGCGGCCTCCAGGTTCACGTCGCCGTGAGTCAGCAACCCCGTGTCGCGGTCATAGACGTAGGACTTCTCGTTGTCCAGCGTAGCAACGAAGATCTCGGGCTCCGGCAGGCGCAGATAGACCCGGCCCAGCTCGTCGAACCAGACGTCGTCGGGGCCCACCTTTCCCAGGTCCACTCCGGCGATCACCTTGCCGTGTGCGATCAGGAGCAGCCTGTCGCCGAAGAGGAACCCGAAGGGCCCCTGCCCGGCCTCGGCGGTGATGACTTTCTCCAGCGTGTACTGGATGGTCTCCAGGCGCGCCAGGGAGCGCACCTCGCGCACGATGGTAACGGGGTCCGGCAACACTGTCGGCGTTGGGTGCAGCACGCCGGCCACCTGAGTGCTGAGTTCGGCCGCCATGGACTGCACCGGCGCGGCCGACTGCTGCAGCGTGCGCACCAGTTGGAAGCCGGTGACAGCCAGGATGAGCAATACGCCAAAGACCAGGAGAGCGAGCAGGAAGTTGCGCATGGTGGAAAGATTATACACGCATTGCCCCCGGCGTCATCGCGTCTTCGCGGCTGGGTATGCCTATCACCAATACGCCAAGGCAAGAAGAGAAGAGGGATAATCACCGCTGAGAACGCAGAGCGCGCAGAGTAAGGTTAGAAAGAGGATATCTCCGTGCAATCCGCCCAATCCGTGGCGAACATCCTCGCTTCGTGCCTTCGTGGTCCTCCATGCTCACCACCAAGACACCAAGGCACTGAGGGGAGCGGGGTTGTTATCGCTGAGATTGCGGAGTGCGCAGAGAAGGATTAGGAAAGAGATCCGATCGTCCTGGATGAAGAGCCCATTTCCGGACAGGCTTGCCTTTCGAATGAGGCCGGATTAGACTCCCCGACACAAGGACTGTGCACTCCAGCGCCGCCGATCGGATCGTGCCATGCACGTGGCCGCCCTCACCTTGCAGCTCCGCATACCAGGCTGCTCATCGCTGAAGGAAAAGCGGAGCAGGCTGACGCCATTACTCCACAGCCTGCACCGCCAGTTCAATGTATCGGCCGCCGAAATCGACCGCCACGACCACCACACGCTGGCCGTCGTGGCGGTGGTGGTAGTGAGCAACGATTCGCGCCACGCCCAACGGCTGCTTTCCAGAGTACCAGGTTGGATGGAATCCCATCGCCCCGACCTGCAGATCATCGATGAGCAGCTGCTCTTCTTGTGAAGCGCGTCACTTAGTTGACCGGCGCCGATCTTCTGCTGTACATTGAGCTTGTATGGGGAACAGGGGAGTATCCAAGGCTGTGAACGGGGGTTAATTGGAGTAGACACACGATAAGCAAGGCCGGGAAGTTTACCGGGGAGCTACCCAGCCGAAGCCTCCATCACTGCCAGCAACGCACCTCCATCACTACACACCAGAGGGGCTCCCAACCCGCCCAAGAGCGGGGCGTGGTCGCGTGTGCACGTCAGCCGCGCTGACGAAAGGAGGTGGCCTCGAAGGAAGGACCCTAGTGCACCGACAATACCGTCCATGGCGAAGCCCGTGCCAAGGGGCTTGCCACCATCTCTACAGAAGAGAGGAGGAACTTGGCGATGGCTCTTGCAGCCTTATTGTTCACGGTCATTGTGGTCGTCCTAGGATACCGATATTACGCCTCACGCGTAGATCGGGACATCATTCAGGCTGATCCAAAGCGAGCCACCCCGGCGACGATGTACAACGACGGGGTCGATTTCATGCCCGCCAATGCCAGTGTGCTCTTCGGCTACCAATTCAAGTCCATCGCAGCCCTGGGGCCCATCGTCGGCCCCATCGCAGCCATCCAGTTCGGCTGGCTGCCATCCCTGCTCTGGCTGGTCCTGGGCGTCTTTTTCATCGGGTGGGTTCAGGACTACGGCTCGGCGATGCTGGCCATGCGCAACGAAGGCTTGACGATGGGCGGCCTGTCATACAAGCTCATCTCGCCGCGCGCCCGCACACTGCTGCTTTCCTTCCTGTACATCTACCTGCTTCTCATCATGGGCGCCTTCGGCGCGCTAATCGCTCCCCTGCTGGCCAGCAAGACCGTGGCGCTGGGCTTCCTCCTGCTGGCCGTGGCCGGCGTCCTTGCCGGGCAGATGACCTACCGCTGGAAACAGGACCTGCTGCTGACCACGGTGGTCACCGTGGGCCTGGCGCTGCTCGGCATCTGGTTCGGCACCACGCCGGTCGCCCAGAACATCGTCGGTTGGATCAACGGCCTGGCAGGGGATCCTGAGACGGGCGTGTTCTTCACCCGCCCGCTGGGTTACGGCGACGTGACGTGGGCCAATTTCTTCTGGGCCATCGTGATGCTCGCCTTCTGCTACCTGGGTTCGGTACTGCCCATCTGGCGTTTCGCCCAGCCTATCAACTACACGAGTTTCTGGTTCGTGTTCCTGGGCATCGTCGGCTCCATCTTGGGCATCGTCATCGCCACCTTCACTGGCGCCGCCAACACCAGCTTCGAGATCCCGGCCTACGTCACCTGGTATCAGCCACACCTGGGGCCCATCTGGCCCATCCTCTTCGTCACCATCTCCTGCGGCGCCATCTCGGGCTGGCACTCGCTGGTTTCCACTTCCGGCACCGCCCGTCAGCTCGAGAAGGAGACGGACACGCTGCCGGTGGCCGGCGGCGCGATGTACACCGAGGCCGTGCTGGGTGTGCTCTCCGTGGTCTTCGCCGCCACCATCGGCGTGGCCGCCGGGAAGTACGACCCGGCGCAGGGCTACAAGCTGGTGGCCGGCGCAGCCGGGGTCTTCGCGGCCGGCATGGCGGAGTTCCTCAACGTGCTCGGCATCCCCAAGGAACTGGGAGGCGCCATCGGCGCGGTCTTCCTCACCGTCATGGCGCTGACGGTCATGCAGTTGGTGCTGCGCTTCATGCGCGTCGCCAGCGCGGAGTTGCTGGGTGACAGGATACCCGCCTTCAAGAACGCCCATTTCGGAACGATGGTCGCTGTGCTGCTGACCCTGTTCCTCGTGATCTTCGGCTTCTGGCAGTGGATCTGGGTGCTCTTCGGCGGCTCGAACCAGCTCTTCGCCGGCATGGCTTTGCTGCTCATATCCATATGGCTGGCCGGTCAGGCGAAGCCCTACAAGTGGGCCTTCGTCCCCGGGATGTTCATGTACATCACCACCGTCGCCGCTTTGTTGTGGACCTCCGTGCGCAACGCCCTCTGGAAGGGCGTCATCACCGTCGGGCCGGACGCTGGCTTCGGCTTCATCCTGGGCAACCTGATCTCCGCCGCCTTCGGCCTCTACATGGTCGCGGCCGCCGTGATCCTCTTCGTTGATGGCGTGCGCGCCTTCAACAAGGCGAAGACCAGCGGGCTGGCCACCGCCGCAGCGGCTGGAGATTAGTCACCAGCTCGCCAAAGGCACGACAGGGTGGAGGGCCCCGGCAGGGCCCTCCACCGCAACAGAGGCCGGAGGCAGACTCAGCATCGCGAAAGGAGCTCGATGGGAGAACCACTGAAGGTTGAGGTGATCGCCCACGTGCTTGGCAGCATGGAGCACTGCAAACACTGTCAGGTGTTTCTGGACGCGACAGGCGTTGGGGGACGGGTTCATCAAGAGGACCTGGACTCCTACCCGCCGGAATGGATGGAGGTGTGGCGACAGCTATCCGACCTGATCTATCGACTCAGCGCCAGGTACCCCGGCCGTCTGGTGATCAAGATCATCGATGCCCAAAGCCTCCAGGGGCTGTGGGCCGCGATCCGTCACGGGGTTCGCCAGTACCCGACCTTCATCGTCGGCGATGAACGCTACACCGGCCTGGAAATGGCCGGCGTGGAGGCCCTGCTGAAACCGCACCTGAGAGCGAGGGCGCCCTCATGACGCCGCGCCGGGCAGGTCGCAACCAGCGACGACTGCCTTCGATGCGCTGCGGGGCGGCCTTGGACCAGCAGCGCCTTGGTTGTGGATGGCCGCGGCCTTGACATGAGACAACGGACCACCGAGAGAACCGGAAGGAGGACCGCCTGAGGGTATGCTGTCGGATTCGGGAGCGGGGTGCAGCCTCGTGGCCGATGGTCGGCCCTTCGGCCCATTGCCTCTCGACGCACGGCGAGGCGGCCAAAAAGCACACCTCTCCGGATCCGGCGCCATGCGGCAACTGTCATTGACAGCCGCGTCCGCTCTAATGGCCGGGAAACCGGCTGACGAGCGCGCGACCCGATCGCAACACTTGCCCGCCATGGATGCGCCTCGAGCCAAAGCGAACCCGACGGCCTCGCAGCGCGATCACATGGCATTTACGCGATGACGCTTACCGTCAATGCCATCCAGCCGACCCGCTGACATACACGGATGCTCACCATCATAGTCCTTTCGCCAAGCGCTGGTTTTCTTCGCTCCGCCCCCGGTGGCCTCGGCTACGTGGCCGAGATGTACGAGGCGGCAGCGCTCAAAGATCACACCAGCCAGCGACAAGTCCTCGATGCATGGCTCATCCGGGGTCTGTTCCACTTGCAGCATCGCTTCGCGCCCAGGCTGCAGGTTCAATGGGTTTCCCCCCTCAGCCTCTCAGGATTGTATCTTTCCATTCGTCACCGCATCCGTAGGTTCCCCTCCGTCCTGATCAACGGGCGGCACGTGAGGGCAATAGCGGATGAACGGAGCCTGGAGACAGCCGTCTCGGACTTCCTCTCGCGCCCGCAGAATGGATATCATTAATAAGAGAACGGCTTGGAGGCGTCCACCTGGCGCCTCCAAGCCCCGAGCCAACGAGACACGAGGAGTTTCCAACATGAGCGAACAGGAAGAAAAGGGAAAGAAGGGGTCATGGTTTCGACGTGTCGCCAGCGCTTTTGCGGATTACATCTACGGCATGGCCAGCCATGAGCAGACACGCTTCGCGCTCAAGACGCGCGGCAGCATGGAGCACCTGTTCATCCTGATCACCATGGGCGACCTGCTGGGCGTGCCCATCCTGCCCCCCTATTACTCTCTGCGGCTGCTGCCCTATGTGGTACCTCAGATCGCCACGTGGAAGCGGCGCATGCTACGCGAGAAAGACCTGACCGACGCTCTCGCCTGAGGGAAACGACATGTCACTCGCCGAAGTCTTTCGAAAGAATCCCAATCGACGCTACATCATGTTTGGCGGCAAAGGCGGCCTGGGAAAAACCACCTTCTCCGCCGCCACCGCCTATTGGCTCGCTCAGCAGGGCAAACGCGTGCTGGTCTTCTCCGTAGACCCGCAGGCCTCGCTGTCCGATATCTTCCAGCAGGACATCTACGGCAAGGGCGCAGTGGAGATCATGCCCAACCTCTTCGCCCAGGAAATCGATGCTGATTCCCATATACGAGAATACCAGGAGCAGATCCGCAAGAAGATCCTGGATATGTACGGCCTGGAAAAGATCCCGGAGGAGATCGAGTCCTACATCCAGGCCGCGGCGGCCGAGCCCGCCATGGAGGAGTCCGCCATTTTCGACCAGGTGGTGGACATCGTGGTGGCCGGCGAATACGACTACTACATCTACGACCTGGTGCCCTTGGGCCATGCTCTCTACTACCTGAGCATGGCCAGCGTATACGATCAATGGATCAGCAAGATTACCGCCTTGCGCGAGCAAATGCGCGAGTACGAGCAGATGGCCGCCCGTGTCTCGCGCAAGATGGAACTCCAGGAAGACCAGATCCTGGCCGAACTGCAGGACATCAAGTACCGTATTCAGACCTCCTCCGGCATCCTCACCGATCGTGAGAAGACCGCCTTCTTCTTCGTGCTGGTGCCGGAAGAGATGATCCTCATCGACACCCAAAACGCAGCCGCGCTCTTTCGCAAGTTCGACGTCCCCATCAGTGGCTACATCATCAATCGAGTGTTGCCTGAGCATCTGTTGGCATCCCCCAACCTGCCCGAGTATCTGCGCAACCGCTACGAGATGCAGCAGCGCTATCTGCGCAAGATCGACGAACTCTTCGGCGATGAGGTGTTGGCGAGCGTCTACGAGATGGAACGAGACATCACCGGGCTGCCTATGATCGAACGATTGGCCAAGGTGATGTTCGGCGACGGAGCGGCATCATGACGCAACTGACCATTTCCCAGTCCATGCGGCAGTACATCGAGGCCCATCCGGCCCTCAAGTACCTCTTCTTCGGTGGCAAGGGGGGCGTGGGCAAGACCGTCATGGCCGGCGCGGCGGCCGTCGGGCTGGCGCGACTGGGCAAGCGCACTCTGCTCGCCTCCACCAACCCCGTCCACAGCCTGTCTGGCATGCTGGACCAGGACGTCTTCGGCAAGCCCACGCCCGTGGAGGGCGTGCCCAACCTCACCGCCCTGGAGATCGATACCCGCGAGACCATCGAGCGCTCCAAAGAAGAAATCCGCGAGAAGATCGACTGGTTCTTGAAATACGCCGAGATCCGGGGCAAGGCCGACGAATTCATCGAGACGGCCACGATGAACCCGGCCTTCGAAGAGTCGGCCATGTTCGAGAACATGATCGACCTGATCTTCGAGGATGAATACGAGGCCTACGTCTTCGATACCGCACCCACGGCCAATGCCCGCCGCCTGCTCGGCATGTCCTCGGTGTACTCGCTATGGGTGAGCAAGATGATGGAGAGCAGGAAGGAGGCCCAGGCCACGCGCTTCCGCCTCTCCTACAGCAAGAAAGAAGAGAAGGATCCGCTCATGGACTATCTCGTCACCTTCCGCGAGCGGATGAAGAACGCCAAGGATATCCTCACCGACCCCGAGCGGACGGCTTTCTTCTTCGTCACCCTGCCCGAGGCCCTGCCCATCGCGGTGATCAAGCGCTTCATCGGCTGGTTCCACGAATTCGGCGTCCCCGTGGGCGGGGTGGTGGTGAACATGGTCATCGACCCTGAACAGGTTGGCGAGGGGGTGGATGAGTTCGTGATGAACAGGCTTTCCATGCAGGCCAACTACATGCGCCAGATCGAGCGCGAGTTCGATGGCAGCCTGAGAGCCGTGCTGCCCCTCTTCGAGACCGAGGTGCGCGGCGTGTCCATGCTCACGCGCATGGCCGACATCCTCTTTGGTTGACATGCAGGCTGGAGGCCGCACTGCCATGTCCATCGCTGCCGACTCGGGGCTGGAGCACATCATCGAGGCCGCCAATCCGCTGCTGGGCACCTCCCGTTTCCTGACACTCCGCCTCCCCGAAAGCTGGGACCTGGCGGCCGGGGTGAGCGGGCCCGAAGTCAACGCCAGCCACATGCGGGGCGACGTGCGCTGGGTGGCCAACGGCGACTTCTGGTACGTGGTCTACCACACGCGGCATGGCTGGGCGATGGAACTGCACGGCAGCGCTCGCCCGCTCAACGGCCGCCAGGACAGGCCGCCCGGCGCGGAAGATGCCACGGTGGCCGGGCACGCGGCCCAGGTCACCTGGCACACACGGCGCCGCGGCCTGCCCTGGCGGCGTCACGAGGTCACCTTCATGACGGTGACTTTCGAGTGCCCGCAGAGCGAACGGCGCATCAGTCTGGAGTTCAGCGGGTGGTGCCCACAGGAAGGTTTTCGGCAGATGCTGTACGCGCTGGAGGGCACCCGATGCCACTGAGCCAGGGGCGGCACGCCGCGTCACTCAGGAGACATCAGAGCCGCTGCCAGCGCGCTGAAGAAGGCCTCGGCCGGCGCTGCCATCAGCTCCGGGAGATGGATCTCGAGGATGAGGTGCGGCGACTTGCGCGCCAGGCTGAGGCGCAGCACCGCCCCCTGATAGCGCTGCAGGAAAGACGCCAGCCGACCGGGGAGAGCGGGGGCGCCGCCCCGCCAGAGGGCCTCGAGGCCCTCTGGGAGCCCCTCGGCGATCCTGGTCCAGGCCCTCCCCTCCTCCGGGGCTGTCAGGCTGCGCAGCCGGCGGTCCCCCCGGCGCAGCACTTCCAGCTCCCCCGCCGGAGCCGAACGCAGGTCGGCGCGCACGATCAGGCGGTCTCGCCGGCCGCGGGAGCGGTTCAGCAGCCACAATGGAAGCAGCTCGCGCGTCTCCAGCAGAAAAGCGACTTCAACCTGGCGAAAGGGCCGTGCGGCCTTCCCAACCAGCAGCCTGGCGCCCGAGCCCGAAGAGCCCAGCCATTTGGCGCGCGTGATCTCGCCCAGGGAACCCAATCCCGGCTGCAGCCAGCGGTAGACACGCACTCCCAACTTACGGTTGTAGAAGGCGGCTCCCGCGTACCACAGCAGCAGTGCCACGCCCAGATAGACTACAATCGTCTGGCCGAGATCCATGTCACTCCCTCTCGCGGAGAAGTCCGGGCCAGTCTAGACCACACATCCAGCCTTGTCAAAAGGGTGCCATGACAGAGATACGCCCGGAGGCCACCTTCATAGCCAGGCTATTGGAAAGGATCCGCCAGGCGCTGGACTGGCTAGGCGGCGTCTTTTACGGTATGTTCTTCTACGATGCCCTGCTCATGTTCCGGCGCGAGCGCGCTGATCTGGAGCAGCTCTTCGTGCTCATCAGCTTCGGCGACCTGATCGGGGTTCCCATCCTGCCCCCCTATTACTCCCTGCGTTTGCTTCCCTACGTCGTGCCACAGATCGCCGGCTGGAAGCGGCGCATGCTGCGCGAGAAAGACCTGACCGACCTCGTGGCCTGACTCGGCCTCTCACCACCCATCTCTAAGGAGGAACCATGGACCTGGGACTCAAAGACAAAGTCGCCCTCATCACCGCCGCCTCGCAGGGATTGGGCAAGGCGGCCGCAATGGCCTTCGCACACGAGGGGGCACGCGTCGCCATTTGCTCCCGCAGCGAGAAGATCGAGGCCGCAGCCCGCGACATAGAGGAGCAGACCGGCGCGCAGGTCCTGGCCCTGCGCGCCGACGTCACCAACCAGGAGGACATCGAGCGCCTGGTGCAGGCCACCCTCGAACGTTTCGGGGGCATCGATATCCTCATCCTCAACGCCGGGGGGCCGCCGCCTGGAGGCTTCCTCGACCTCAAGCCGGAGGACTGGGAGGCCGCCGTTCAGCTCACGCTGATGAGCGCCGTGCGGTTGTGCTACGCCGTGCTGCCGCACATGCTGGAGCGGGGCTCGGGCTCCGTCGTCGCCACGCAGTCCTATTCTGTGAAGCAGCCCATCGACCGTCTGGTGCTCTCCAACTCCGTGCGCCTGGCCGTGATCGGGCTCATCAAGTCCCTGGCCAACGAATTCGGCCCCAAGGGCATCCGCTTCAACTCCATCAACCCTGCCTGGACGTGGACGGAGAGAGTGCAGCAATTGATGCAAGACCGGGCCAAAGCCCGGGGTACCAGCCTGGAGGAGGAAGCCTCGCGCGTGACGGCAGCCGTCCCGCTGGGGCGCATGGGCACCGTGGAGGAGTACGGCAAGACCATCGCCTGGCTGGCCTCCCCCGCCGCCTCTTTCATCCATGGCCACGCCCTGATGTTCGACGGCGGGGCGACCAAGGCGACGCTGTGAGGTACGCATGAAGATTGCCATCTTTGGCGCCGGCGGGGTCGGAGGCTACTTTGGTGGGCTGCTGGCGCACGCCGGCCACGACGTGACCTTCATCGCCCGCGGCGCTCACCTGGAAGCCATTCGCTCCCGGGGTCTGCAGGTCAAGAGCGTGCACGGGGATTTCGTGATCCGGCCGGCGCAGGCCACCGACGATCCAGCCAGCGTCGGCCCCGCGGATTACGTCGTCCTGGCCGTGAAACATTACCACCTGGCGCAGGCCGCGCCCGCGCTGCGGCCGCTGGTGGGTGCCTCGACCACCGTCGTCCCGCTGCTCAACGGCGTCGACGCGCATGAGCACCTCATCCAGGTCCTGGGACCCGAGCCCGTGGTGGGCGGACTGTGCAGCATCGTCTCCATGATCGAAGCTCCGGGCGTAATCCGCCAGGAGAGCCAACTGCGGCGCGTGGTGGTCGGCGAGCTGGACGGCCGGCGCAGCGAGCGGGTCGAACGCATCGTGCAGGCCTGGGCGGCCTGCGGCGCTCAGGCCGCACACCCCCAGGAAATCCACGTGGAGATGTGGACCAAGTTCCTGTTCATCGCCTCCTTCGGCGGCGTATCCTCGCTCGCCCAGGCCACAGTGGGCGAGATCGTGGCTGTACCGGAGACGCGCACCCTGCTCCGCGACGCCATGCGCGAGGTCGAAGCGGTCGGTCGCGCGGCCGGTGTCGCACTCTCCGAGGACGTCCTCGAGCGTATGATGGCTTTGGTCGAGAGCTTCGAGCCCACTGCTACCTCCTCCATGCAGCGCGACGTGACCGCCGGCAAGCCCTTTGAGCTGGAGGCCTTCAGCGGGACCATCGTGCGCCGCGGCGAAGCCCACGGCGTCGATACGCCCATCCATCGCAGCATCTACGCCCTGCTGCTGCCGGCGCTGCGCAAGGCCTTCGCCGGCCCCTCCGCCTCAGAGCAGTTTCTTCTGGCCTGAGCAGGAGCAAGAAACACCAAACCACGCAGCGTCCGCTGCGTGGTTTGGTGATGGAAACGCGGTTGCCAGCCAGCGTTTTCGACGGGTTCTAATGGCCGGGGCCCTCTGCCTGCACCCGGTTTCGTTCAGGCTGCGGGCACTCTTTCCCTAAGCGCACGGCGCCGCACCAGCGTGCGCAGCCGCGAGGCCAGCAGGCTGGCGTGTACGGGCTTGATCAGGTAATCGTCAGCGCCTGCATCCAGCGCGCGCGCCACGCTCCCCGGAGCTCCGAGAGCTGAGAGGATCAGAATGGGCACGTCTGAGAAACTCCGGATGTGGTCGCAGACTTCCCAGCCGTCCATTTCCGGCATGAGCAGGTCGAGGATGACCACATCAGGTTCCTGATCCTGGCAGGCTTCCACCCCCTCTTCGCCGGTATGCACCGCCCGGATCTGAAAATCCTGCCCGCGGAGCAACGTGCGCAGCATGATGGGCAGGTCGGGGTCGTCGTCGATGAGCAAT
>JAJRUD010000248.1 GCA_024277995.1 Chloroflexota bacterium | reverse complement strand
TCTGCACGTGGGCAAGGAAGATGCCTTTCTGCGGGATCTGGCCGCCGCAGTGGAGCAGGCCCGGCAGGTCAGCGCGCACAAGGTGTTCACGCGCCTGGCGGTGCGCACGGCGCAGGTGGCGGCGCGCGTGCTGCCCGAATCGATCCTCAGCCAGCTCACGGCGCGCATCTCCGGCCTGCTGGGCATCAAGGGCGCCAGCCTGCCCGGCCGTACGGCGGCCATGTACGGAATGATGGGCAGCCTGCCCAACCGGGGCGATCTGAAGGAGCTCGTCCTGGACCTGGTGGAGGAGTTCACGGCGCCGCAGGATGAGTCCTGACACGCAAAGGAGGGGAGGATGGCCGTCTCGCAGGAGGCCGTGGTCGGCACCGTGCATGAACCCGCAGTGCGGCTCTCGCGCTGGACGAAACTGGTCTACGGATCGGGCGATTGGGGAATGGCCAGCTTCGGCACGTTGCGTCAGATCTTCTACGCCATCTTCCTGACCGACGTGGTGGGCCTGGACGCCAGGCTGGCCTCGGTGGCGGCTCTGGTGGGCGTGGTGTGGGATGCCATCAACGATCCATTAGTGGGCTCGCTGAGCGACCGGGTGCGCACCCGCCTGGGGCGGCGGCGCCCCTTCCTGCTGATCTTCGCCATCCCCTTCGGGTTGTCTTTCCTGCTGCTGTGGTGGGCGCCGCCCTGGCAGAGCCAGATCGCGCTCGCGGCCACGGTCACGCTGGCCTTCATGATCAGCGACACCATGCAGACGCTGGTCACGGTCCCTTTCCTCTCTCTGACGCCTGAGCTGACCCCGGACTACGACGAGCGCACCTCGCTCACGGGCTATCGCATCGCCTTCAACCTGCTGGCCTCCCTGGCCACCGCCGTCGCCGCCCCCGCCATCCAGGATGCGATGATCAATGCCGGTTACACGGCTCAGCAGGGCTATATGCTCACGGCGGCGCTCTTCGGCGGCCTGGCAGCGCTGCCCTTCCTGTTGATGGGGATCGTGCTGCGCGAGCAGGCACCGCCGGAACTCGTTGAGGGGCCGTCGCCCAGCCTGGCCGATTTGATGCGCAACCTGTGGGCAAACGTGCCCTTCCGCTTCGCTGCCCTGCTCTACATGCTCAACTGGATCACCTTTGACCTGGTGGCCCTGATGCTTCCCTTCTTCCTGGTCTATTGGGTGGCTGGGGGGAACCTGCTTGCCACAGCGAATCTCTTCGGAGTGGAGCTGGCCCTGGAGTCGGCGGTCTTCGCCGTGCTGCTGGTGGTGGCGGTGGTGGCGGTGCCCTTTTGGACCTGGCTTTCGGGGCGCCTGGACAAGCGGGATGCCTACATCCTGGGCATGCTGGCCTGGGGGGTGGTCCAATTGGCCATTTTCAGCATCCAGCCGGGGCAGACGACCTACATCTTGATCCTGGCGATCTTCGCCGGCCTGAGCGTCTCCACAGCGCACGTGCTGCCGGACGCGATCTTCCCGGACGTGTTGGAGTGGGACGAGCTGCGCACCCGGCGGCGTGAGGAGGGGCTGTATTACGGCGCCAAGAACTTCATCCGCAAGTTGACCGGGGCGCTGGCCATCTTCCTGGCCTTGCAGGTGCTGGGGTGGTTCGGCTACCGTTCCCCGCCGGAGGGGGCCACGAACTTCCAGCAGTCCAGGGTGGCTTTGCAGGCCATCCGATGGTTGACCGGACCGGGAGGGGCGGTGTTGCTCATCAGCGCCGTCGTGGTGGCCTGGTTCTATCCCATCACGCGTGAGCGCCACTCCCGCATCCGGCGCTTGCTCGCGCGGCGTCGGGCCCAGGATGACGAGCGCTCCTAGAGGGCGAGACGTGCGCCCAAAGCCAGCAGCAGGACCAGCACCACCTTGCGGAAAGCCTGCGGGTCCAGGTGGCGATCCAGGCGCAGCCCGGTGACAACGCCCAGCGCTAGGCTCGGCAGGCCCAGGGCGAAGTCGCGCCATACGGCGGAGGTCAGATTTCCCCCGAATGCGTGACTGACGACCACCCACAGGCTGACCACCAGGAAGAACCCCTGCAGGTTGCCCTTGAACTGCGCCGGGCGCCAGCGACGGCAGGTGCCGTAGATGATGACCGGGGGGCCGGAGGTGTTGTAGGCGCCGCCCAACAGGCCGGCCAGGAACCCGAGGCCGTAGGCCCACCATGGGTGTTGCAGCCTGGGCAATTTCAAGTCGAGCAAGGCGTACAGCGCATAGACGACCACGATCACTCCCAGGATCGTGAGCAGGATGCGCTCATCGAAGGCGCGCAGGGCCAGAACGCCCAGTGGGATGCCTACCAGGGCAGCGATCACCAGTCTCCAGACCACTCGCAGATTGAGCGACATCCGGAAGCGCAGGAGCAGGACGGCTTCCAGGACCGCTCCCATCAACGCCACTAGGGGCGTGGCCACCTCCAGGCCCAGCACAGGCGCCAGGAGTGGCATGGAGATCAGGGCCGATCCGAAGCCCGTCAGACTCTGGACGAGGCCGGCGAAGAAGAAGATGGCGGCGATGAGCAAAGTTTCCACAGGCGGGGGCGCTCCCTTCTGATGGGGTAGAGTTTGGGGGATTATAGGACAGCATTCACTTCTGGGCGCTCACCCTATGTCGCCTCTGCGCAGGGAAAGGCTGGTTGAAGGGGTGCGGTCGCCGCTGCGGCTCGATTGTAGTATCCTCAGGGCGATCGGAGCGGGAAGAAGGGTACCGTGGCGAAAGGCAAGGCTTTGCACCTGATCCTGACCCATGAGCAGGCCGATTTCGATGCTGTGGCATCGCTGCTCGGCGCGCGCCTGCTCGATCAGGAAGCGATCCCCGTCCTGCCCCGGCGCCTGAACCGCAACGTGCGCGCCTATCTCACGCTGTACGGCGACGAGCTGCCTTTCGTCGAGTTCAACGACCTTCGCAAGGGCCCGGTGGATCGCATCATCCTGGTGGACACGCAGTCCCTGCAATCCGTGAAAGGCGCCCACGCCGGCACGCAGATCTGCGTGGTGGATCACCACCCGCCGGGGCCGGCCCTGGATCCGACCTGGGAGACCCACATCGAAGAGGTGGGCGCCAACACCACCTTGCTGGTGGAAGTGGCGCAGGAGTCCGGGGTGGACCTGGATCTGGTCTCCGCCACCATGCTCCTGCTGGGCATCTATGAGGATACGGGCTCGCTGACCTATGCCAGCACGACGCCGCGCGACCTGCAGGCAGCCGGCTGGTTGTTGGAGCAGGGTGCCAGCCTCTCTATCGCGGCCGATTTCCTGAACCATCCCCTCTCCGGCGAACAGCGCCGGCTCTACGAACATCTGCTGGACATGTCCGAGACCCACATCTTTCACGGCATCTCCGTGGTCGTGGCCGCCGCCCGCGCGCAGGGGATGGTGGATGAGATCTCCACTCTGGCGCACAAGCTGCGGGATGTCTTCGACCCCGATGGCCTCTTCGTGCTGGTGGCGCTGGACGGGCACATCCAGATGGTGGCTCGTTCCACATCGGATTCGCTCGACGTGGGCACGGTGGCCGAGCACTTCGGCGGCGGCGGGCACAACCGCGCTGCCGCAGCACTCATCCGCGACCGGTCCCTGGAACAGGTGCGCGACGACCTGCTGCGCCTGCTGCCCAAGTTCATCCGGCCCCCGAAGACGGTGGGCGAGATCATGTCACGCGACCCACAGATGCTCCATCCCAACGACAGGATCGCCGAGGCCGCCAGAGGTATGCAGCGCTACGGCCATGAGGGTTACCCGGTCGTGGAGCATGGTGAGGTGGTCGGTTTGCTCACCCGCCGGGCGGTGGACCGGGCCATGGCGCATGGCCTGGGCGGGCGGCCGGTATCCAGCGTGATGGAGGCCGGCAACGTGGTAGCCCATCCTGGCGATTCCATACCCCACCTGCAGCGCCTGATGATCGAGCACGGCTGGGGGCAGATCCCCGTCGCCGACCCGCAGAGCGGCGAGATCATCGGCATCGTCACGCGCACAGACGTGCTGCAGACGCTGGCGGAGCAGCAGGCCGGGGCCAAGGAGCCCAACCTGGCCGACAAATTGGAGCGGGCCCTGCCGCCGGCACGCTTGCTCCTGCTGAAACTTGTGGCCCGCCACGCCGAGGAGCGCAACGACGCACTCTTTATCGTCGGCGGATTCGTGCGCGACCTGCTCCTTGGTGCCCCCAGTGTGGATTTCGATCTGGTGGTGGAGGGCGACGCCATCGGTCTGGCGCGCGATCTGGCCGCGGCATACGGCGGGCGCGTCAGCAGCCACAGGCGCTTCGGAACGGCCAAATGGCGGCTCGATCGACGATCGCCGGCGCTGCTCCGGGCGCTGGACGGCGACGGTGTGAGTCCTGATGATCTGCCGGCATCGCTGGACTTCGTGCGGGCGCGCACGGAGTTCTACCCCCATCCCACGGCGCTGCCCTCCGTGCGCCGCGGCAGCATCAAGCTCGATCTGCACCGCCGTGATTTCACCATCAACACCCTGGCGCTCAGGCTGGATGGGCGCCATTACGGCCAACTGCTGGATCACTGGGGCGGGGGGCAGGATCTGCGCCAGGGGGTCATCCGCGTGCTGCACTCGCTCAGCTTCGTGGACGACCCGACACGCATGCTGCGCGCCGTGCGCCTGGAGCAGCGCCTGGGCTTCAAGATCGAACCGCGCACGCTGGAGCTCCTGCGGCAGGCCCTGCCCTTGCTGGATCGGGTCAGCGGGGAGCGCATCAGGAGCGAGCTCGAACTCATCTTCAAGGAAGATCAGCGCGAGGCCATCTTCCGCCGTCTGCAGGAGCTTGGCCTGCTGGCTGCCATCCATCCTGCGTTGCGCTGGGACGGCTGGCTGGAAGCGCGCTTTCGCGAGGCTGCCGCCTTCCGGGCTCCCCCGGAGTGGAAGTTGGAGAGCGAGCCCGAGCGCGAGTTCCTTTTCTACGCCCTGCTGTGTTTTCGCCTTTCTGAAGAGGACTCGCAGGCCATCGTGGCGCGGCTGCATTTCCCGGCCGCCGTGGGCAAGGCGATCCTGCAGGCTGGCCGTCTGGGCCGCGCGCTGCCCGAGCTGCGGGGGGCAGCGCCCAGCGTCCTGACGGCTCTGATGGAGGATCAGCGTGAGCAAGCCCTGGCAGCCGCCCATCTGGGGCTGGCCGATGTGCCTGAAGCCCAGCAGGCTGTGGCCTCCTACCTGGAGCGCTGGAGGTTCGTTGAACCGCGCACCGACGGCAATGCGCTGCGAGCGCTGGGGCTCCCCCCGGGCCCCGTTTATCGCCGCGTCCTGAATCGGTTGCGGGCCGCCTGGCTGGACGGGGAGATCACCACCGAAGCCCAGGAACGGCGTCTGCTGGAGCAGCTTGTGGAGGAGGCGCGCTCGATTGGTTGAACGCGTGCAGGTGGTCATCCGCCCGGTCACAGAGGCTGATTTGCAGGCCCTGGAGTGGGAGGGCCGCTACAGGCACTTTCGACGGCTGTACCGCATGGCTTATCTGGAGGCGCAGCGCGGCCGCCGATTGCTGATGGTGGCGGAAGCCCAGGGCCGCGTAGTGGGTCAGATCTTTATCCAGTTCAGCGGTGGGCGGCACAACCTGCGCGGGGTCAAGACCGGCTACCTGCATGCGGTGCGGGTCCGGCCGGAATGGCGCGGCCAGGGGATCGGCACGCAGCTCATCCAGGCGGCTGAAGAGGAACTGCGGGCGCGCGGCTTCCAGCGGGCCGTCCTCGCCGTCTCGCAAGCGAATGAGGGCGCGCGGCGGCTTTACGAGCGGCTGGGCTACCGGCTCTTCGCTGAAGATCCAGGGCGCTGGAGCTACGTGGACGATCAGGGGCGCAAGCGGCACGTGGATGAGCCGGCCTTCGTATTGGACAAGCGGCTCTAGGAATGCAGGCGCTTCAGCATGGCGACCTCCCGCCGGTGCTCAACCTGCGGGAGGTTTTCGATGGCGGAGGAATCCGCCGCGGGGCCGAAGGTGTTGGCGCGTGCGGAGAAGCCCGACCGACGCCGCGCGCGCTCTGTGGTACATTTCCCCCGAGATCTTCGGCATGAAACGTGCTCCTGACAGCCTGGGAACAGGGGCGACACGAGGAGGTCGGAAATGGCCACAACCTCACGCAGGGGTCAGAGCTTCTGGGGGACGGTGCTGATCGGCATCGGACTGGGGCTGCTGCTGGTGCGCCAGGGGTTGCTGGCGCCCACCATTGGTGATTTGCTGCCCTTCGCCGTTGCCATCATCGGCCTGTGGATGCTGCTGGGCGCCCTGCGCGACCCGCGCGGGCGCGGGATGGTGGCTGGCGTGGTGGCCACCATCGGCGGCCTCTTCTTTCTGGCTGTGGGCTTCGGGTGGGTGCAGCAGGAGGCCTTCCTGGCTGTGCTGCTGGTGAGCCTCGGCCTGGGGCTGCTGCTTCGCTCCTGGCGGGCGAGAGAGGACTGAGGGATCCCCATGCCGGCGCCAGGGGGGCACGGGAAAGCGGCCTTTCTGGCCCTGCTCGGATCCTTGCTGGCCGGGCTGGCCTGTGCCCGCGCTGATCTGCCGCCAGCGACGCTGCAGGTGGTCGAGCCCTGGGTGTGGGAAGGAGGCACGCTGCCGCCGGCTGATGCCACGCCCACCCCTTCCGTACTCGACACGCTGCTTCCACCGACGCGCTCGCCCGATGAGCCTTTCCTCACTCCAACACCAGATCCCATTCGCCAACCCCCACCATTGCGAACCGAAACCGTGATCCACGTGGTCCAGCCGGGGGATACCCTGGGCCAGATCGCCTATCGCTATGGGGTGGCTCCCGGGCGGATCATGTCCGCCAACGGCCTGTGGAACCCCGATTTCCTGGCTGTCGGCCAGATGCTGACCATCCCGCCGCAGGATCCGCAGGGGCCGGGGCCCTCCTTCAAGATCCTGCCGGACTCGGAGCTGGTTCGGGGACCGGCCAGCGAACGCTTCGATATCGCCGCAGAGGCGGCGGCGTGGGACGGCGCGTTGGCCCGCTACGACGCAGAGGTGGAAGGCCGCACCCTGAGTGGCCCGGCCATCTTGGACCTGGTAGCGCGGCGATATTCCGTCAATCCGCGCCTGCTGGTCGCCATACTGGAGTACCAGGGCGGCTGGTTCACACGCCGGGACCAGGAGCCCGAGAGTCGCCTCTACCCTGTGGGTTATCTGCGGGTGGGCTGGGAGGGTCTGTTCGCACAACTCTCATGGGCGGCGGACCAGCTGAATGCGGGCTTCTATCTGTGGCAGGCCGGTTGGAGCGGCCCCTACGTGCTGGCTGACGGGCAGGTCATGCTTCCCGGGCCGGGGATCAACGCCGGTACGGCGGGCGTGCAGTACTTGTTTTCGCAGCTTTACCCCTTGGAGGAATGGCGTCAGGTGGTGGGCGAGGCGGGCTTCTACCAGACCTGGCGCACGCTCTTTGGGGAACCCTTCGAGCGGGCTGTGGAGCCGCTCTTGCCGCCGGACCTGGCCCAGCCGGCGCTGCAACTGCCCTTCGAGCCAGGTGCCGTCTGGTCTTTCACCGGCGGGCCGCACGGCGCCTGGGGGACCGGCTCGGCGTGGGCGGCGCTGGATTTCGCTCCCCCGGGGTATGCCCTGGGCTGTGTCCAGTCGGAAGCCTGGGTGGTCGCTGCGGCCGACGGCCTGGTGCTGCGCGCCGACCAGGGTGAGGTGATCCAGGATCTGGACGGCGACGGTCTTGAGGGCACGGGCTGGGTGCTGCTCTACATGCACGTGGAATCACGCGACAGGGTGGTGCCAGGGGCCTACCTCGAGGCCGGTGAACGCATCGGCCACCCGTCGTGTGAGGGCGGAGTGTCAGACGGCACCCATCTGCATTTCGCCCGCAAGTATAATGGGGCCTGGATTCCCGCCGACGGCCCGCTGCCTTTCGTCATGGACGGCTGGGCTTCCGCGGGTTTGGGACGTGAGTACGATGGCACGTTAAGCAGGGGCGAGGAGGTCCTGGAGGCCTGCGCCTGCCGGGAACCCGGCAATCAGATCGCCCGCTGAGGATCGCGCGCTGTGAGGGATAAATCGGTATGGTCTCTATTGCTGCCGGCGGCAGCGCTGCTTTTCGCCGCGCTGGCCTGTGCGCGCGCCGACGTACCCCTGGAGCAGGCGGGCGCGATCGGGTCCGGCGGGCTTTCGACTCCCTCCAGGCTGCCCGGGACCGCGCAAGATCCCACCGATGCCGTGATCACGCCATCCCCATCGCCTCCCGCCGTGACAGCCACCCCCACGCCCGACAGGCCGCAACCGCTCGTCTCCCCCACCTTCCCGCCAACGGCCACGCCCCTGGCCACGCAGTCCAGCGAGTCGTTGCTGTACACGACCCAGCCGGGGGATACCCTGCGTGCGCTGGCCGTGCGCTTCAGCGTGCTGCCGGAGGAGATGCGCAGCGCCGATGGCACGCCCCTGCCGGTTCAGGGGCTCATCGACCCGGACCTGTTGCTGATCATCCCGCGCCGCCTGGCGGTGACAGGGCCCGCCGAGCGTCTGATCCCCGACAGCGAATTCGTCTTCTCCCCTCACGCCGTCGATTTCAGCGTGGCCGCCTTCGTCGAAAAGCGCGGCGGCTTTCTCGGCGAATACCAGGAGTACATCGGCGGCCGCTGGCGCAGCGGCGCGGAGGTGGTCTACATGGCTGCGCGCGACAACGCTGTCAACCCGCGCCTGCTGCTGGCTCTGCTCGAGTATGAATCCGGCTGGGTGACCGATCCGCGGCGGCCGCGCGGCGACGATCTCAACTATCCCTTCGGGCACATGAATGAACGCGATAAGGGACTGTACCGCCAGCTCTCGTGGGCGGCCAACGAGATGGGCAATGGCTATTATGGCTGGCGCGCCGGCATGGTTACCGAGCTGACTTTCGGCGATGGCTCGGTGGTGCGCCTGGCGCCGGACCTGAATGCCGGGACGGTCGCCCTTCAGTACTACTTCGCCCAGCGCCTGGGGCCGCGCGAGTGGGCGGAAGCCCTCGGCCCGGAGGGTTTCATCGCCATCTACCACGACTTCTTCGGCGATCCCTGGGAATATTTTCATCCGCTCTTCGAGCCGGGCGTGACCCAGCCGTCCATGATCCTCCCTTTCCTGCCGGGGCGCGTCTGGTCGCTGACCGGCGGGCCGCACGGTGCCTGGGAGCGTGAGGCGGCCTGGGCCGCTCTGGACCTGGCGCCGTCGACCTCGGTCAGCGGCTGTGAGGTCTCCGAGGATTGGGCGGTGGCCGCCGCGCCAGGCCTGGTGTTGCGCAGCGGCGGAGGTGTGGTGGTGCTCGATCTGGACGGCGATGGGCGTGAACAGACGGGTTGGGTGCTCATCTATCTGCACGTGGCCGAGAAAGGCAGCGTCAAGGCGGGCGAATTCGTGGAGCAGGGAGATCTTATCGGCCATCCTTCCTGTGAGGGCGGTATCGCCACAGGCTCGCATATCCACCTTGTGCGCAAGTACAACGGCGAATGGGTGCTCGCCGACGGACCCCTGCCTTTCAATTTGAGTGGCTGGGTGGCCAAGGCCGGCTCTCGGCCCTATCAGGGAGCGCTGGTGCAAGGCGATCAGCAGGTGCTCGCCTGCCCGTGCGCCTCCTCCGAGACCTTGATCAGCAGATGATCCACCGTCGAGCTCTGTGCATATTGGCGACGCTCGGCTTCCTTCTGGCCGCCTGCCTGCCGGTCGATGAAACCCCTGCCGCGGCGACGGCAACATCCCCGCCGGCCATCCCCACGCAGGGGCCCACGCCGCTGCCCACGCGGACCAGCTTTCCCCCCGGCACGCTGCTGGACTACCAGGCGCAGAACGGCGACACGCTGCCTGCCATCGCGGCGCACTTCAACACCACGGAAGCAGCCATCCGTTCCGCCAAC
>JAJRUD010000247.1 GCA_024277995.1 Chloroflexota bacterium | reverse complement strand
GAACCAGAATCGGCGCTCGGGGCGGCTGCGGAGTTTTTTGCCAGTTCCTCCACGTCCTCAGGGCTGATCCCCGAGAGCGTGGAGGCCACGTTGAAAACCCGCTGCAGGGCCGCGGCCGACTTCTCGGCAAGCGCGCGCACGTCCGCCTCGGTGAACAGCCGCTTCCCATCCTCGTCCACGATGGAGAACGCCGCGAGCTTCGCGCGCAGGTTGCGCAGGTTCACGTCGTAGTCCTTGCCGCGCTTTTCGAGGATGGTGGCCTCGAAGGCATCGCGCTCTGCGCCCGTCAGGGTGCGAACCATCACGTCGCCGCCCCACTCGGGAACGTGCACGCGCTCCGTTTGGATGTCCTGGGCCTGCAGGATGGCATCACGCGTCAGGAGTTTTCCCATGCGTCACCTCACGCCAGGGTCGGCTGCCCGGTGACTTCCAGCGTCACCGATGCCCCAAGCTCACCCTCGACGGGCTCGTCCGGCTCGAACTTGGTCACCAGCGCCGTGAACTGCCAGGTCGTGTTGCCCGCGTCCGGAAACACGAGCTGGAAGTTCCGCTTGGTGCGGTTGACCATGTCGTTGATCAGGCCTGTGGAATAGCTGTGAGTCGCCTCTGTGGGGATGAAGTTGAGATCGAAGGTGACCTCACCGGCCGAGAGCAGCGTCCCGATCTTCTCGCGCCAGCCACCCGTCGAACTGTGGTGGGTGACCTCTTCCGTGGCCAGTTCCAGCGAAGGGCCGGAGATGTCCTTGACCTCGGCAATGGTTGTGAAGTTCTCGGTGGGGGTTGCTCCATCGCCGATCTTCAGAAGCGTCCCGAATGCTGAAAGAGCGTCGCTCATCTGTCATAACCTCCTGCTTCTACCCAGGCAGTTTCACAACGCCGAACTTCACGTCCGTGCTCGACGCCTCCAGGTAGATGTATCCGTCCGATTGCTGCCATCCCAGCGACGGGAACGGCCCGAAGACCGCATAGCCGCCCGCCGGGATGGAATAGCTCGAGATATCGCCCGTCCGCCCGTAGGGGTCGGCGACACTGTTGATGGTGACCGTCGCCGCACCGGCGCCGGTGTTGTGTGCAAACACAAGGTCGGCGCCCGTCGCCACGAACTGATTCTTGTTCGTGGGATCCGCAGCCTCCATCGTGAGCGCCGCGCCCTGGGAGGCGTATTTTCCAGGCGCATCCGTCTTAGTCAGCGTTGTCCTTGCCATCCGTCACTTCCTCCTGGGCCTCCTCCGAAGCCGGCTTCACCTCGTTTCCCCAGCGGTCATAGACGGGGATGTGCGGCTTCGGCGGTGGAGGCGGCGGGACATGGCGGGCCTGGTAGTGCTCCTCGATGGCCGCCTTGCTCAACGCGTCGAAGGCGCAGTAGGCGCATTCGTACTTCGGCATGCCCTTCCACTCGCCGACCCTATAGTGCTCCGGCGTCTGCTGGGAAACCTTCTCCTGCTGCTTGCTCTTCTTCTTGGCCATCATGCCTCCTGATGCCACAGGATCACGTCCAGGCGCACGGTGTAGGTGTCAGCGACGTCCTGGTAACCGTCGGCCTCGTTGTCCAGGAAAGACGCCCCAACGCTCACTCCGCCGCCCATCGTCCCTCTGAAGCCGTCGAGGGACGCCCGCACGGCATTGGCCAGGCTCCGAGCTGCGCTGTATGAACCCGCCGTCGCCGTGATCTGGAACCGCGGGTGCGCCAGTCCGGACGGCCCACCGTGGGACCGCAGCCTGGGGCTCGAGATGCGCTGGTAAACAAGATGCGGCAGCGCTGCATCCTGGGGCGCCATCAGCGGGTACACCCGGTTTCCCACCAGCGCAGAGACCCCGGCGTCGTTCGTCAGGTGGCTGTAGAGCGCCTCCTCGATGTTCACTTGAGCACACTCCGCAGCACATCGCCAACGGCGTCCACGGCCTGATCCTTGCGCTCATCGAGCGCCGGCCGCAGAAAGGGCCTGGCGGGCATTCCTGGATGCTGCACGGCGCGAGCGAACACCTCGTCACCACCCTCGCCCTGGAAGCGGAGCATCTTGCGCGTCTTCGGGCGGATGGTGTGCGGCGTGGCGCCGGTCTCGAAGATGCCGTAGTACCAGTGGTCGCGATCAGGCCCCACGTCCACGCGCACCCTGTCCATCCGGGGAGACGAGATTTCCGTCTCGACGTGGGGACCAGGAGCTCGCCGGTTTGCATCCTTGCGAATGACGCCCCCGCCGGCCTGGGCTGCCCGGACAAGAAGCCGGTTCACACCGACGCCAAGCCGACCCAGCGCGGCGATCAGCTTCTTGTCGCCTTTAAGGTCCAACTCGATGCGCATACGCTTGCTGCTCATAGGATCTCCCGGCACATGAGCACGAGCTCCTTCTTGCGGGACTCCGGCTCAATCACGGCCTGGACGTCGTAGGCGTGAGATCCCCACGTTACCCGCATCTCGGGCTGGATCCCGGAGCGGTAGCGGATGCGGATCCGGGTCGTAACCTCGGCCTGCACCTGCTTGCCCTCCAGATACTCACGGCCCTGCAGCGGCTCGATGGCAGCCCAGACAGTGGCCACGTCCTGCCAGGTGATCACCTCCTCGCCGTAGCCGTTTTGGGTGACGGATTTCTGCTGGATCGTCACCCGGTGGCGCAGTTGCCCGGCGCGCATCTCAATGGAACCTCAATGCGCGCCGCTGCCAGACCAGCGCGTCATATCCCAGCGGAAGGTCACGCACGATCGTTCCCATGATGGCCGCCTCTCGGTTCTCATAGAGGTGGCCCACCAGGAGCAGGATCGCCTGCTTGAGCGATTGCGGGACGGCGCCGGCGTCGCCGTACCCGGCGACGAAGCGGACCGTGACGGCCCCCGCCGGGTAGAGCGTCACGCTCGGCCAGGTGACACCCGACTTGAGCACCACGCGGCCGAACATGCCGGCCGTGTCCACCACGTAGTTGGAGGCGTCGAAGGTGGAGCTGTTGCCGTCCTTGTCCCGATAGGTGATGCTGGTGACCGACTGCAGGGGCGGCAGAGGGAGAACGATCTCACTGCCAGACGGGAACGCATCCAGGACGTAGTCCCAGGTCTGGGTGACCAGCGCCCGCCGGGTGTCGTTCTCCACCTGCTCGCGCGCGGCCGTGATGAGCGCCGTGATCAGCGCGTCATCATCCGTCGTGTCGACCCTGAGATGACTCTTGGCCTCCGCCAAAGAGACGGGCTCCACCCCAGGGGCGGTCACCAGCACCAGTCCCATCACTCAGCTCCGGCCTCTTTGCCCTCGGCCTCCGGCTGCGCCGCGTTCTCAGGCGGCTCGGCGGTGGCCTTCTCGGGAGCGGCCTGCTTCTTCGGCTTGGGCTTTGGGGCCGCGACCTTCACGGCAAACCCGCCATCGATCAGAGCCTGGGCCTTCTTCTTGGGCAGATCCACCACCTGGTCGGGCCGGAGGATGCCATCAGGCCCCGCCATGAGTGTCAGCATGCGGACTTTCACGATTCACCTCCTGGCTCACCGGCCCTAGCTCACCGGCGCCTTGCGCGGGTGGCCGCGAACCACAACTGCGCCATAGACACCGCCCGTGGTGGCGCCGGCCACGGTGACGGCGACACGGATGTATCGCTTGGTACCCATGTAGCCGATGCGATAGACCTGGTTGTCATTGGCCGCAGCGATCGCAGGCTCCGAGCCCTGCAGATCGGCGTCGGCGACCGCGGTGAAAGTGCTGTTGTCATCAGACTCCTGCACCTCGATGGTGTGCGTGCCATCGGTGATCGTCCCGGTGCTGACAACCACCATCGCGCCGTGGAAACCATGCATGTCAACGCCTGCGCCGTTTGCGTTCGCCGTCCGGGCCGCAGGGGGCAGGCTCTGGACGACGTCCAGGTTGTTGTACAGATCAGCGGAAGACATCGCTTACTCTCCTGTCTCTCTGTGGGGGCGGCGGGGAGATCCCCGCCACCCCTGCGTTCCAGCGCTTACGCCGGCTACGCCAGCTGCACGCGCACGAAGGCCTCTGCGAGCACAGGCATGCCGTCGGACTCCAGGCGGCCGATGAAGCCGACCTGATTGGTCTCGGCATAGAGCTCGTCGAGGCGCTGGACCTCGAAGTTCAGGCTGTCGGCGATCCAATAGAACTTGAAGTCGCCGAGGATGCCGACGTACTGCCCGGTGGTGAAAGTGTTGGGCACGTACTCGCTCATCCCCACCGGGAAGCCCAGGATGCGATCGGGCTCGCCCACGCGAACCGACTCGCGCCAGAGGTACTGGCCGTTCGAGTCCTTCAGCTTGGCCACCTGCTTCACCGCGTCGCGATGGAACAGCCAGCGCGCCCGAGGCCAGTACTGCGCCTTGAGCGCATACTTGGCGCTGATCAGGCCGTCAAACTGGATCTGGGTCGTGGTGTTGCCGTCGCTCACGTCGCGCGCGGTGGAGATGCCGTTGGCCGAAGCGGTGAACACGCCCAGGGGCTGATTGGCACCGGTGCCAACCAGTCCAGCCTGCTCCCAGGTGGTGCCAAACACATACGCCAGCCGGTCGCGCACCAGCGCCTCGACTTCCGGCGTCATCCGCAGCAGCTTGCGGGAGAGCTTGATCCGCTTCGCGAGGGGGATCGGCTTCAGCTCGCGCCGCCCGAAGCCCATCCCGGTGTCCTCGGACCCCGTGGCCAGCTCGGTCGTCCAGTCGGCATCGTCCGGATTGGACTCGAGCGTGGGCACACCGAGCGATTGGGCAGCGGTCACGGTCATCACCGTGGCCCACTGGCGGATGAAGACCTGGTCGTCCACGGCTTTGATCAGGTCGCGCACGAACTGCATCGGCGCGGCGAGATAGCCGCCGGATGCATCGATGTCCGCCTGCAGCGCACGGATCTCGGCCTGGCCGAGCGCTCGCACCCCGCCGCGCAGGAAGCGATCGAAGGCCGCGCGGTACTCCTCCGACTCGCGCGGATCCGTGGTCTCCGCTCCGCGCCCTTCCGGTTCAGGCCTGATCGGCTCGCCGGGAACGTGCCGTCCCTCGAGCTCCGCCTCCATCGCGCGTTGCTGCTCTTCGCGGTCGACCCTGGCGCGGATCTTGTTCGCCTCATCCATGAGGCTATCCCACTGCCGCTGCTCATCCTCGGTGAGATCGCGGCCTTCCTCTTCCGCCTTGTCCAGAAGCGCACGCGCCTCGTGAATGAGATTGGCGCGCTTCTCGAGTAGTTCTCGAATACCCATTGGAATTCCTCCTTATTGCAGGTTCGCTAGAACAGCTCGAGACGACGGCGCAGGAGAGCCAGACGCGCCCGCACCTGCTCCTGTTGGTCGCCATCTGCCAGGTGGCCGCCCTCGGCCGGCCCAGCAGTGAGCCGTCCTTCCACTTGCTCCACAAGCCCCTCAAGCAGCCTGCGGTCGGCCTCCGTCATGTAGCCGGCCTCCAGCCTTCCCAGGGCTCCCTCAACCTCCCCCAGGTCCATCCCAAGCACCGACCGCAGCTGCACGCTCGTCTGGGGATAGGCCGGGAAGGTCACAGGCGACACATCAAAGAGCCTCACCTCCACCAACGTCCGCACCGTTTCACCGTCTTCTATGGCCCACTCCTCTTGCAGGGCCTCGAAACTGAAGCTCATCTGGTCGACATCTCCACGGTCAATGGACACCATGAAGTCCCTGGCCCATTGGGTATCCGGGGGGAAGATCTCCATGCCGAGCCCACGATCGTCCTCATGCAGACGTAGCGTCCCGGCCTTGGTTCGTCCCAGAACGAAGTTCCGGTCATGGTTCCACAGCGCACGGACATCCGCCTCCTGGATCGTCTTGCTGAAAGCTCCGGGCCGGATTCGTTCGCGAAAGCCCCAGAGCGGCAGGCTCAGGACGTCGAACATGGCCGCATAGCCCACGATCATGCGCCGGCCATCCTCGCCGGCCACCCGCATCTCGACGGGGAACGAGCGTCTCTCCGGCCCGGCCTTCGGGCGCGCCCTCAGCTCGGGCGGCTCAACTTCGGCATCTTCCAGGTGCGCCGCCAGGTGCTCCCATACGCCCTGCCGGTCGCCATCGGGGATATCCGCCCCACCTCTGGCTCCGTTCAAGACGGCGATCCCCGTGATGCAGCCGCGGACGCTGGCCTCACCCACGTTTCCTTCGCCGTCGACGAAGTGGTGAATGAACTTGTATGCGGCCTTGGTCTCGGGGTCGCCATCCGGATCCTGCCAGGCAAACGCCTGGCGGTAGTACGCTT
Organism: Chloroflexota bacterium; assembly: GCA_024277995.1. Lineage (GTDB taxonomy): Bacteria > Chloroflexota > Anaerolineae > Anaerolineales > E44-bin32 > JAJRUD01. The sequence goes on along the minus strand of JAJRUD010000247.1, from coordinate 174 downwards.
GGTCTCCGTCGCTGCGCAGCCTCGCTTTGTTCCCAGGGCCGTCCCACGCAGCATCGGACGTGTCCGTGTGATGAACTCGAATCGGCGGCATCTTCGCTCTCTCCTTACGGCGACGCGGTGATCATGCAGTCGCAGCCCTTATGCAGGGGCGGGTGGCGCGTGTCGAACCGCTTG
>JAJRUD010000246.1 GCA_024277995.1 Chloroflexota bacterium | reverse complement strand
CGATGGACCTCCATCGCTGCGCCGATGATCTCGCGTGTGAGACCCGCTTCCAAAAGCTTTGTCCCAGAATCCTTCAAGGTTCTCATCCAAAGATATCCGCGTAATCCGCGGCTAGGACAAGATCCGCTCGGCGCGTTTGCGCTGGCGGAAGACCACGCTGGCGGCGGCCATGTTCACGGCCAGCGAGATCAGGAAGAGCACGATGCCGATCAGGAACAGGGCATGATAGTGCACGCTGCCGTTGGCCACCTCGCCCATCTCGGCGGCGATGGTGGCGGTCATGGTGCGCGCCGGCTTGAAGAGGGAACCCAGACCCGTGGGCAGCACCGGCGCATTGCCCGTCACCATCATCACGGTCATGGTCTCGCCCAGCGCCCGTCCCACACCGAGCATCACGGCCGTCAGCACCCCCGAGCGGGCCGCCGGCAGGGTGACGCGCCAGATGGTCTGCCACTCCGTGGCGCCCATGGCCAGCGCGGCCTCGCGGTAGGTGCGCGGGACGGAGTCGAGCGCGTCCTCGGCCACGCTGACGATGGTGGGGATGGCGATGCCGCCCAGCAGCAGTCCGCCGGTGAAGGCCGTCAGCCCGGTGGGGAGGTCCAGCGCCACACGCAACAGGGGCGCGACGACCAGGATGCCCAGGAAGCCCAACAGGACGGAGGGCAGGCCGCCCAGGACTTCAACCAGCGGCTTGAGCACGTCGCGCACGCCGCGCGGCGCGACCTCGGCGATGTAGATGGCCGTGGCCAGGCCGAAGGGGACGGCGATCAGCGCCGCCCCCAGCGTCACCAGCAGGGACCCACCCAGCAGGGGCAGTAGACCGAAGTAGCCCTCGATGGGATACCAGCGGATGCTGAAGAGGGTGGAAAGCGGGATCTCCACCAGGGCCGGGGCGCCTTCTCGCAGCAGGAAAACGAAAATCAGCGTCACAAAGACGATGGCCGAATAGCCGGCGGTCTTGATGAGCCGGGTGATGACAAACTCGCTCCAGTTCAGTTCACTCATGGTCGCCTCACGGCAGGATGGGGACGAAGCCCAGATCGGTGACAATGGCCTGGGCCTCGGGCGTCATGATCCATTCCAGATAGGCCAGGACCTCGCCGGTGGGCTCGCCGGCCGTGTACATATAGAGATCGCGGGCGATGGGATACTGGCCGCTGTTGACGGTCTCCGCGGAGGGCAACACGAAAGGGCCCTGCGGATCGCGCGCCACGGCGATGACCTTCATGTCATCCGTGACGTAGCCCAGACCGTCATAGCCGATGGCGTTGGGATTCTGGCGGATTTCGGCGCTGATGCCTTCCGAGGAAGGGAGCAGCAGCGTGTCCATGGAGAAGAGGGTCTTGTCCTGCTTGTTCCCCTTGCGCAGAACTTGCTCCAGGAAGTAGACGTGGGTGCCGGAATTGGTCTCGCGCGACAGGCGCACGATCGGCCGATCCTCGCCGCCCACCTCGGACCAGTTGTTGATGGCCCCGCTGTAGATGGCCGAGATCTGGTCGATGCTGAGCTCGTCCACAGGGTTGTTGGGGTTGACCACCACGGCGATGGCGTCGCGCGCCACGACGAATTCCACCGGGTTGGTGCCGTTAGCCTGCGCCTCCGCCTGCTCCTCGGGTTTGATCTGGCGCGAGGCATTGGCTATGTCCACCGTGCCGTTGATCAGGGCGGCGATCCCCGTGCCGGACCCGCCTCCGGTGACGGAGATGCGTACCTCCGGGAAGAGCTTCTGGTAACGCTCTGCCCAGGCCAGCGCCAGGTTGACCATGGTGTCGGAGCCTTTGTTCTCGATGGTGCGGGAGGGAGGGTTGCTGCCATCGGCGGCCTGACCGCTGCCTCGCCGGCAGCCGGTCAGCAGGAGTGCCCCCAGAAGGAGAGCAAGGGCCAGGGGTTTGAGCAAAGCGATCCACCGCGAGTTCATGGGCAGGGGCATTATAGTGTGCGCCTCGGTCTGCAACAAGTGGTCGGACCGATTCAGGCGCGGCCCCTGCCCGGCGTCTTCGACAAGGCGCTGCGATCACAGGGACGTGATGATTTGGTGTACAATCCGGACGATGTCTCTGAGCAAGGAAACGCCCAAGATCTCCGTCCGCGAATTGGACTTCTACTATGGGCCGAAGCGCGCCCTGAGCCGTGTTTCCATCGACATTCGGGAACGGGAAATCACGGCGCTGATTGGCCCCTCAGGATGCGGCAAGTCGACCTTCCTGCGCTGCATCAACCGCATGAACGACACCATCCCCAACACGCGCGTTGAAGGCCAAGTCCTGATCGACGGGCAGGACATCTACGATCCCTCGGTGGACGTGGTGGACCTGCGGCACAGGGTGGGGATGGTGTTCCAGAAGCCGAACCCCTTTCCCCAATCGGTCTTCGACAACGTGGCTTTCGGCCCGCGCATCCTGGGTTCGGCCGGCAGCCGGGTCGATCTGGAGGAGCTGGTCGAACGATCGCTGCGCCGCGCCGCCTTGTGGGACGAGGTCAAAGATCACCTGCGCGAGAACGCTTTGGGCCTCTCGCTGGGGCAGCAGCAGCGGCTCTGCGTGGCGCGCGTCCTGGCCGTCGAGCCTGAAGTGAT
>JAJRUD010000245.1 GCA_024277995.1 Chloroflexota bacterium | reverse complement strand
TGGCGGTGGGCGAGGCTGAGGCGGTGGGCGTGGGGGTCAGCGTTTCCGTCGCGGGTGTGAAGGGCGTGGGCGAGGTCGTGGGGGTCAGCGTCACGGTGCTCGTTTCCGTGGGCGGGGGTGTAACGGTCGGCCTTGCGGGGGGCGGCGCGGGTGGGATCGACGTTTCGCTCGCCGGTGCGGTGGGCGTCGTTGTGGGGGGGGTCGTGGCGGGCCCGGGCGCACGCCGGATGGCGATGATGCCAGCGCAGTAGAAGGGAAGCGTGGCCAGGATGATGCCCGCCAGCAAGATGTACAGGCGCGAGCGCCGGGAGAGGTCGTCGCCAAATATGTTCATGACAGACGCCGGCATGATAGCAGGGCTGGGGGAGGGGGGCAAGGGTCGCAGGAGCGAGGCGATCGCTCACAGGGGACAGCCTGAGCGCAGAGGCGGCGTTCAGGGTTCACTCCTGACGATGGCTCGGTGGTGTAGACTGTGAAGGAGGGTTGAGACGCCGATGAAGCGCTGTGGGGCTTGTGGGCGGCCGGCGGAGCTCATGGCTGCGCGACTGGGTGTTTGCCCGGAGTGCGTCAGGCTCAGGCCGGAGGCAGCCGCCGCGATCGCGGTTCGGGTCCATGCCGAATCGCGGGCCAGGTTCGGCCTTCCCGGGCTGCCGCCGCGAGCGCCGGGCGGCGTGCGATGCGGCCTGTGCGCGCGGGAGTGTGTGGTGGCCGAGGGAGGGCGCGGTTTCTGCGGCCTGCGGACGGTCCGCAAGGGTCGACTCGTGCACCTGGCCGGCACTCCCCGGCGGGGCTTGCTTCATTGGTATCGGGATCCCCTGCCCACGAACTGCGTCGCCGATTGGGTGTGCACTGGACACAGCCGGGCGGGCTGCCACAACCTGGCTGTCTTCTATGCCAGTTGCACCCTGGACTGCCTGTTCTGCCAGAACTGGCACTATCGCCGTGCCGATCCGCTCAAGGATGCGCAGGGCACCGTGCGAGTCCTCAGCGCTGCTGCCCTGGCCGCATGCGCAGAGGAGCGCACCCACTGCGTCTGCTTTTTCGGCGGCGATCCCGCCAGTCAGATGCCGCACGCGCTCGCGACGGGCAGCCTGCTGGCGCGACAAGGGGTGGCTGTGTGCTGGGAGACGGCCGGCACAATGCACCCGCGCCTGCTGCGTCGCGCGCTGCAGATCTCCCTGGAGAGCGGGGGCTGCATCAAGTTCGACCTGAAAGCCTGCGACGAGACGCTGCACATGGTGATGACAGGCGCTTCAAACCGCCGCACGCTGGCGAATTTCCGCACCGCCGTCGAACTGGCCGCAGGACGACAAGATCCCCCTGCGGTGATCGCCAGCACCCTGCTGGTACCGGGCTATGTCGGGGCACAGGAGGTTGCCAGGATCGCGCGCTTCATCGCCGATCTGGAACCGCGCACCCCTTACGCGCTGCTGGCCTTCCATCCGCAATTCGAGATGCGCGACCTGCCGCCTACTTCGCGCAGACATGCCCGCGAGGCGCTGCGCGCGGCGCGGGCCGCCGGCTTGAAGAACGTGCGCCTGGGAAACGTGCACCTGCTCTCCGATGCATATTGACCCTGTTGCGGATGTGCGACGCGCAGGGTCGATGACCACGCCATGGCAATCGGGGCCGCGTCATGCTCTGAGCGGGGTAAGAACGAGTGTGGCATAAGGTGCTGGAACGCCCTTCGCGGGCGGATGCATGTCAGGTCTGCGTGATCACACGCGCGCTGGAAGAATCGTGTGGGGCGGGCGACCACAGCATCGGAGGGCCCCGAACCGCGGTACACTACCCTCAGCTTCGCTTTCCAGAAGTCGTTCCCTTCAGGTGGATGCCATGTCGGCAGGCGCAGGACCGCGACGTGCCCCCCGCACGGACTGGCTGACCTTCTCGCTCTTGCTGGGCATGCTGTAGCTGGCCGCGTGGGGGCTGGGAGCCACCAATTGGACTGACCACCTGGATCTGATCTCCTTCATCGCCACCTTGGCATTGCTCACAGGCGGGGCCCTGGCGCGCAGCCGCTTCCCGGGCTGGCTGGCGGCGATCTTCAGCAGCATCTACGGCATCTTCACGCTCGGCTGGCAGTTGAGCCTCACCCTGGACCCCGCGCTGTTGTGGCGCGAGCGCGCCCTTAATCTGTGGGGGCGCGTTCGCGTTTTGGCGGAACAATTGGCCCAGGGCGAACCGAGCCAGGATGCGCTCATGTTCGTCCTGCTCATGGGCGCGTTGTATTGGGCCCTGGGGAGCCTGATGGCCTGGGCCGCCCTGCGGCAGCGGGCCTTCTGGCTCGCAGTCATCCCCACAGGCCTGGTCTTGTTGATCGAGAGCTACTTCTACTTCGGCCCGGCACGATTGGACCTTTTCCTGGCGGCCTATGTCTTCCTGGCGCTCCTGCTGGCGGTCTGGTTCGATTACAGCCGCAAGCGTGAGCGCTGGCACGCGCTGCGCGCCAGGGTCTCGGCTGAGGTGCTGCTGCAGATGGCGCGGGCCGGTTTGCTGGGGTCTCTGCTGCTGGTGGGCCTGGCCTGGGCGATCCCGGCTTCGGCGCAGTCGCCGGCGGCGGCCCGCGCCTGGCAGCAATTGTCGCAGCCCTTGCAGCGCGCCCGCGAGCGAGTGGGGAATGCCTTCTCATCCCTGCGGGCCCCGGTGCTGGTCGTGAGCGACTTCTACGACGACGTGCTGGAGATCGACGCCGGGGTGGAGCCAGCGGATGTGGTCGTGATGCTGGTTCGGCCTGATAAACCGGCCCCCAGTGGGGGGCGGTTCTACTGGCGGGCGCGGGCCTACAACCACTACGAGAGGGGTGCGTGGTCCACGGATCTCGGCGTGGTCCGGCCCTTCAACCCGGCTGAGGGAGACCTGCCGCTGCCGCCTTATGCACAGCGTGAGGAGATCGAAGTTGTCGTCGAGCCCCAGGTGTCGGCACTGCGCGTCCTTTACGTCCCGGCGCAACCTCTATGGGTGGATCGCAGCGCCGAGGCGCGCCTGCTGCCCGATGAAGAGGGGCGGGCGCTGGACGTCATGGTTCTCGCGGCGCGCGGCGTCGTCTATCGCGGCGAACGCTACGCCGCACGCGCCTCGGTCGCGGCACCCAGCGCCGCGGGGCTCAGGGCGGCCGGCGAGCACTACCCGGACTGGGTGCTGCAGAACTACCTGCAGGTACCGGCCTCCATCTCGCAGGAGACGCGCGACCTGGCCAGGGAGATCACCGAGGGACTCGAAACACCCTATGACAAAACGCTGGCCATCACGACCTGGCTGCGGCGCAACATCCGCTACAGCCGGGTGACGGAAACCCCTCCGCAGGACCAGGACCCGGTGGACTGGATCCTGCACGATTACCGCGTCGGATTCTGCAACTACTATGCCTCTGCCGAGGTGATCATGCTGCGCACGCTGGGCATTCCCGCCAGGCTGGCCGTTGGCTATGCCCGCGGCACGTACCTGGGGGAGGAGGGTGTGTATGAAGTGCGGGGGGAGGATGCCCACGCCTGGCCGGAGGTCTTCTTCCCGGGTTTCGGCTGGGTAGAATTCGAACCCACGGTCTCGCAACCACCGCTGATTCGCCCCGAGGACCTCGCTGAGGGGGGACTGGGGGAGGGCGGGGCCGGCGGTGGGCAGGGTGGGGCTGAGACGCCTGAGGACCGGCTGAGGGATACTCTGCAACTGGATGAGCCGGCGCCGACCGGTGCCGGGGCTGGAAGCGGCTCCCTGGGGCCCCTGGCGTGGCTGCTGGCAGTGCTGTTGCCCATGGCGGCGGGGGCCCTGTGGTGGTTCCTGCAGGACCTGCGCGCGCGCGAGCGGTTCGCTGGCTGGGCGCTGAAAGGCTTTGGAGCCCTGGGCATCGAGCCACCGCGCGTGATCGTGTACTGGTCCCACGCGGCTAAGTCGCCGGCGGCCGGGTTTTATGTCGCCTGGAGCACATGGATGGCCTGCCTCGGGCTGCCGCTGACCCGCGCCCAGACGCCAAGCGAACGTCTGGCCTTGTTCTGCGAAGTTCTTCCAGCGGCGGCAGCCCCGGCGCGCGAATTGGTTGCCGCGTATGAGGCGGAGCGCTTCGGCGGGCGATCTGCGGAGGGGACGCACATGCGCGCGACATGGCGTGCGCTGCGCCCATTACTCCTGCGGGCCTGGCTGCGGGCGTGCTGGGAACGCCTGACGAAACGCCATCGCCGGGTGCCGAGGATGGTCGGCGAACGGGCCGTCGTCAGGTGAATGTTCAATCAGCTTCAGCAAGCCAGTTTTCGTCCTGCTTTCGTCGGGAGGGGCAGGCGCCCATGCCAGGCCCGGTGCGGTTCGGGCGGCAGGTCTTACCGCGGCTCGCTCCCCTTATGCGCGGAGGTTGACGACGGGACGCGATGCGCAGCGGAGCACGAGATTGTAGGGCCGAGGGCCGTCGCGTATAATCAGCGTGTATCGTTTGTGCCCCACGCTGAGGGACCTTCCCTTTGACCGAACCGACGAAGCGCCCGAGCATCGACGAACAACTTGGCCGCCTGAGCCGCCTGGCGGAGCAGGTGCGCGGCCAGTTGGCGGCGCTGCGCCCGGGATTCACCCGCAGCGGCGTGGAATTGCCCCCGGAGGTGATGCAGAACCTGCGTTTCCTAAGCGGCGCCCTGGCGGAGATCCAGCGCCAGGTGGATGCCAT
>JAJRUD010000244.1 GCA_024277995.1 Chloroflexota bacterium | reverse complement strand
CCCGATAACCTGGTCACCCTGCCCGACGGCACGGTGGCCCTGTTTGAGACCGAGCAAGGCGCCAACGGCGCCCTTGTGCGTCGCATCATCGCCGGGCTGCGCAACAAGCTGGCCTTCTTCCAGTCCGAGGGGGGCCGGGCGGTGTCCTCCACCGTGCGCGTGCTGTTCAACCTGAAACGCGACCGCGACTGGGACACTACCCTGGCCATCTGGGAGCAAGCGGTGGCCACCCTGGCCGAGGACGCCGGCGGCTCCCTCCCCTTCCGCCTGCTGGCCCTGCCCCTGCCCGAGTTCCTGGCCGACCCCGATTGGAGCGAGCCGCCCGCCGACCGTTGGGAGAACCTCCTCGACCCTGCTCGCCTATCCACCTTCGGCCGTACCACACAGCCCCAGACCGGCCGGGGCCAGCGCAAGAAGGCCATGAAGCTGGCGTGTCGGCGGCAGCCACTGCCCCAGGCTCTGCGCCGCGCCCTCTCCCCTCACGACGACCGCCTCATCCTGGCCGCCTACTGGCAGGTCTTCCGCCAGCAAGCCCAGGACACCCTCCCCCAGGCCGACCCCGCTTTCTTCGACCTGATGACCCTCATCTACGCCGCCAGCCACGACGACGAGTTCCGTTCCCCGCTGGCCCGCGCCTCGCTGCCACGGGCGTCGCTGTACCTCCTGCGGAAATACCTCGACATGCACCCCGATCTCCGCGAGGCGCTCGACAAGGCCATCACCCGTGGCTCCGGCAGCATGCGCTGGTCGCCCACGACCATCCTGCACCGCATGCAGCAGGTCATCCGCGTCTTCCTCAAGTACCACGGCTTCACCCCCGATGGGCCGTTGATCGTGACCGTCAACATGCCGTCGTGGGACGAGGAGGAGAAGAAGCCGCGGGACTTCACGGTGGGTGTGCACATCAACTCGCCGGAGTTGCTGATGAGCCACGAAGAGGCGGTGGTGCCGGGATGGGACACCGTGTGCCTGGCCGAGCGGGCGCTGGCCTGGGTGTTGTGGGCCTTGTTCGTCTACAGTGAGGACGTGGAGCTGAAACGGGCGTCGTTTTGGTGAGGGCGACCCCCATCGGGGAGCCGCGACGTGGGCAAGGTGGGGGGGCGCGAGGAGCGCAGCGACGAGCGCCCCACCCCCGCTCACTTGGGGGGAATCCCAACGGCCACGGGGCAACGCTGTGTCACGAGCCCGCGGCAGGGAGTCACCGTGGCCGCCCGGCCTCAACAGACGGAGCGGTAGGGGGCGCCCGGTCCCCGGTCACAGGGGAGAACCATGCCCTTCCTGCAATCACCATCCGAGGAGTCAACGCATGAACAACCTGTACATTGCCCTCATTCGAGCCGACGAGTTCTGCTCAGAGTACCGTTGGCCCGGCGGCGTGGCCGTCTACTACGACCCCGGCAGCATCTCGCTGGAGTCTCACGAGTCGCTCAGCTATTGCTTTCTGGAATACATCGAGTATTCCCCCTACCCCGCTTTGACAGTGTGCAGCCGTGACCACTCCAGTATCGCCCCGGAGTCGGCCGACGAAGCCATCCGCCTGCTCGATCAAGAGCGACGTCGCCTCGAGGCCAATCTGCCCGACGACTGGCCGCAGGGCATTCACCCCACGATGCACCACTGGGCCAGGATGCTGTTTCGGCTGCGGTACTTCGAGCCGGGTCACCGCTTTGGGGCCGCCATGCTGGAGTTGGTCAAGGCGGGGAAAGTGCTCAGCGAGCGGCAGGTGGCGGTCATCAAGCGGATCTACCGCGAGCGCGGCGGGGCTGAGGGGTTGCGGCGGCGGCAACGTGCCCAATGGCGGCTGATGCGGCTGGGTGAGCTCAGCCTGGCGGCTGAGGACAGGGCCACGGTGGCCCGCTTCGCGTGCTACGCCCGCGACCCGGCCGGGCTGTGCAAGAGCAAGTTGCCGGTGCTCGGCGCGTTGGAAGAGAAGTACTGGCAGCAGCGGCGGGAGGCGACGGAGCGGCGGGCCAGGCAGATCGCTATCATGCTGGGGAGGTAGCCGTGCTTCGCTGGCGTCGGGCTGGGGCCTCGACGACCGCTGCCGCACCTGCATTGTAGGACTTATCCGTCCATTTAGGTTCGCCCAGACACGATGGTTGACAAATACTGTATTTCAGTGTAATATAGTGTCGAGGAGGTAACTACAGTGGAAGCAACGATTATGACCCCCCAGGAGGTCTCAGAATACCTGCGTGTGGGCGTGCGCACGGTATATGGATGGATTAAGGCCGGTGAACTGCCAGCCATCCGCCTGGGCAAAACCTACCGCATTGAGCAAGCCGACTTCGAGCGGTTCTTGCGCAGGCGCAAGACCGTGAGGCGTCCCCTGTCCTGGCAGCGACGATTCGACTCAGCCATGGACAGATCGCAGCGGGCCTTCCGTGATTACCTTATCAGCCAGGGCTACGATCCCGACACGGTAAGCGACGAAGAGGTGGAAAGAATCCTCAATGCCTAAGGTTGTCATAGACACGTCGGTGTGGCTGTCCGGCATTTTCTGGCACGGCACCCCCTATCGAGTCCTGGAGGCATGGAAGTCCGGCGATTTCGAGATTGTGGTCTCTGAAGCGATCCTGGCGGAGATCGAACGCAAGCTGGCCGAAAAGGTCGCCGAGTTCGGCGCAGAATCGGGCATCGTCGAGGAATGGATAACCCTCATTGGCGAGGAAGCCATCCTGGTCGAGCCACGGGAGCGGATTCAGGCCTGCCGCGATGCCGACGATGACAAGTTCCTGGAAGCCGCTATAGCGGGACAGGCGACGTTCATCGTTTCGGGTGACAAAGACCTCACCGATATGGGCCGGTTCCGTAATGCCGAAATCGTGACACCCCGTCAGTTCCTCGAACACTTGCTTGAAACCTTCTAACCCCTCGATTCTGGTCCAAAGTGCCGCGGCCGTCCGCATAACCACCGCGCGCAACCCCGCCCTTTCCTCGGTCTCGATCCGTTCTCTGTCAAAGCGAGGAGCCGACTGTTAGCGGTCTCATAATCTGATCCAAAACGTCCCTCTCCAGGCCACTCTGGATGATCATTCCTCCGTCGGTCATTTTGCCTGATCCTGCTCGGGCCACACTGGATAAGCAGCCTCTACAACTTGACGAATGCCCCATCT
>JAJRUD010000243.1 GCA_024277995.1 Chloroflexota bacterium | reverse complement strand
CCAGGATGCGCAGCGCCTGTTCGGCGTAAGTCTTGGCGTTGAGGCGCGCCTGTTCCAGGCTGATCTGGGACCGCACCTTGTCCTTGTCGGAGGGATCACCGACCAGGGATGTGAAGCGCCCGATGACGAAGATCACGTCGTGACCCAGCTCCTGGAACTGGCGCATCTTGCGCATGGGGACGGTGTGCCCCAGGTGCAGATCGGAGGTGCGCGGGTCGAAACCGCAGTAGACGCGCAGCGGGCGCCCCTCCTGCCGGGCTTGCACCAGACGCTGGCGCAGCTCCTCAGCCATGGCCTGGCGCAGGCCCTCATCACCGTATTCGGTGCCCTGCATCAGCCAGGCAACCTGCTCGTCGAGGCTCATTTCCTTCATCTGAAGCGCTCCTTCAAGAATCGCTTGGTCATCGTACAAACAAACGGCGTGGCACGCGCGCCACGCCGTGATCACTGCGCAGGGTGAGAAGGGCCGATCAACCCTCCCCGCGGGCGCGCCTCGTGGTCGGGGGCAAGAGGCCCCCGACGTAGATGTACTGGCGCGCCCGGGGAAAATGTCTTCGGCTCATGCTGTTGCGATTATATACCAACTTGGCGGCGCGGGCGAAGGTACACGCGAATATTCACCGCGGAGCACGCGGAGTGCGCAGAGAGGAGATAATGAAGGAGAGACTCTGCGCACTGCGCGTTCTCTGCGGTTTTACATCTCATGCCCGCCGCCGGCAAACCCAGCCGCGGTCCTGGGCCACCGGCTCAGCCAGGCCGGCCTGCCCCAGGATCAGACGCACCAGGCGCTCGCCCTGTGGAAAGCCGTAGGCCAGGTTGCCCCACCCGGCAAAGGTCAACTCGGAGGCCGTGCGCAGGCCGAAGCTGTGCCCTGCGCCGCTCACCGTCACCCGCCAGCCCTGCCCGGCCGGCATGGCGTAGACCTCCTCCACCTCGCCCCAGCCGAGCCGCACCTGGCGCACGGGACTGCGGTAGCGCAGACCCGCTTCATCCACTTCGATGCGGGTGTTCACGTCCATCCAGTTACCCAGGCTGATCAGGATCGCCGCCGCGCCGAAGAAGAAGGCGAAGAACATGCTCAAAGGCGGCAGGCGTCCCGTGCGCCAGGCGGCGAAGCCGGCCACCGCGATCACCGCCAGCGTGAGCAGCCAGGCGGCGCGCTCGCCGCGTCGATTGGGCTCAGCCGGATGGAAAGTCTCCGGACCCATGACACGGGCCGGTGTGCGCATGAATCCAGGGGGAATGTCCATGGCTGCATTATATCGCGCGCCGCTCACCCGGCCGTGGTCGCGGCAGATCGATGAGGCAAAAGCCCCCCATGAGCCTGTCGGCCCAGCGGCCGTCCCCTCGGACAGGTGCCCCTTCGTTCGCAGACACCCTGGGCTCATCGAAGGGCGTCTGCGGCCGCGATCGCGTCGGCGTACGGGGGCCATCGCGCTGGCTTTCGACCACGGCAAGATCGGCCGAGAGGCGGCCGTCGCGCCCTTTGAGGTTGAAGGCCCCTCCCACCTAGCGTATAATCCAAACCTGACCAGAGGGAGGTGCAATGCCCAAGAAGCGCCGCATGCCCACGCCGCAGCGCTCGCTGACCAGCGCCGAGATCCGCCAGTCGTTCCTGGATTTCTTCGCCGCGCGCGGCCATACCATCATCCCTTCCGCCTCGTTGGTCCCCGGCGACGATCCGACGCTGCTCTTCACCAACTCGGGAATGGTGCAGTTCAAGGACGTCTTCCTGGGCACAGGCACGCGGCCCTACACGCGCGTCGCCGACGTGCAGAAGTGCATGCGCGTCGCCGGTAAGCACAACGACCTGGATGACGTGGGCCGCGACGACACCCACCACACCTTCTTCGAGATGCTGGGCAACTGGTCCTTCGGGGATTATTACAAGCAGGAGGCCATCACCTGGGCCTGGGAATTGCTCACCGAAGTCTGGGGGCTGCCCAAGGACCGCCTGTGGGCGACCTGCTTCGAGGACGAACTGGGCGAGATCGAGCGCGACGACGAGGCGGCCGCGATCTGGCGCCAGCAGCCGGGCTTCGACCCGGACCACTTGCTCTTCTTCGGCCGGGCGGAGAACTTCTGGGAGATGGCCGATACCGGCCCCTGCGGCCCGGACAGCGAGATCCACCTCGACCTGGGGCCCGATTTCTGCGACAAGCAGGAGGTTCCCGGCCACCAATGCCAGGTCAACGGCGATTGCGCCCGCTATCTGGAGCTGTGGAACCTGGTCTTCATCCAGTACAACCGCACCGGCCCCACCTCCCTGGAACCGCTCCCCAAACGGCACGTCGACACCGGCATGGGCTTCGAGCGCATCGTCTCCGTGATCCAGGGCGTCGACTCCAACTACAAGACGGACCTCTTCACCCCCCTGCTGGAGACCGTGCAGCGCATGGCGGGGCACAGCGACGCCGAGCGCGAGGCCAACCTGACGCCTTACCGCGTCATCGCCGACCACGCCCGCGCCGCCGCCTTCCTGATCGCCGACGGCGTGGTGCCCGGCAACACGGGGCGCAACTACGTCTGCCGTATGATCATCCGCCGCGCCAGCCGCTTCGGCGCCAAGCTGGGCTTCGAAGACGCCTTTCTGGCCCAGGTCGCCGACACCGTGATCGAACATTACGGGGACGTGTATCCCGAGCTGGTGACCAACCGCAGTGCGATCCTGGAAACCATCACCGACGAAGAGCAACGCTTCCACCACACGGTGGACATCGGCCTGGCGCACCTGGAGCACCTGCTCGACAAGCTGGCTGCCGAGGGCGGAAAGGCCCTCTCCGGCGAGCAGGCTTTCGACCTCTACGCCACCTACGGGCTGCCGCTGGAGATCACGCGCGACGTGGCGCGCGAGCGCGGCCTGGGGGTGGACGAAGCCGGTTTCCACCGCGCGATGGAGAGCCACCGCCTGGCCTCCGGCGCCGGCCAGGCTGCCAGCGCCGAGGCAGGCACGCCGAGCGAGGTCTACCTGAAGCTGCTCGATTCCCTGAAGGGGGCCGGGAAGCTCGGACCCACGGGCGTGGCCCACGATCCCTACGGGCCGCTGGAGCGCGAGGGGCATGTGTTGGCCCTGTTGCGCGACGGAACCCCGGTCGAGGCGTGCCAGGCGGGCGACAGGGTTGAAGTGATCTTGCCCGAGACGGCCTTCTACGTGGAAGCCGGCGGGCAGGTCTCGGACACCGGCACCATCGTCTCGGCCGCCGAACCGCGCTGGGAGATCGAGGTGGACGATGCCCGCCAGCCTGTGCAGGGGCTGGTGGTACACATAGGCCGCGTCGTCGCCGGCAAGCCCAAGGTGGGCGACCTGGCGCTGGCCGCCGTCGACGAATCGCGCCGCTGGGACATCATGCGCAACCACACCGCCACGCACCTGCTGCATGCCGCCCTGCGGGCGGTGCTGGGCGAGCACGCCCGGCAGGCCGGATCGCTGGTGGCGCCGGACCGCCTGCGCTTCGACTTCACCCACGGCCGGGCCATGAGCGCCGAGGAACTGGAGCGCGTCGAAGGCATGGTCAACGAGGCCATCCTGGCCAACTACCCCCTTGAGATCCAGGTCAAGACCCGCCAGCAGGCCATCGCCGATGGCGCCATCGCTCTCTTCGGCGAGACCTACGGCGATACGGTGCGCGCCGTGGGCATCGGTCAGGCGCAGCGTCTCTCGTACGAGCTGTGCGGAGGGACCCACGTCCCCGAGACGGGCGTCATCGGCCCCTTCATCATCGTCAGCGAGGGGTCGGCGGCGGCCGGTGTGCGGCGCATCGAGGCTCTGACCGGGCGCGGCGCGCTGGAATTCATCCGCCAACGCCTGGCCGTGCTGGAGCGCGTCGCACAGTCCTTGAGCGTCAAGCCCGAAGACCTGGAGGCGCGCCTGCAGGCCCTGCTGCAGGAGCAGGGCCGCCTGGCGAAGGAACTGGCCGAGGCCCGGGCACAACTGGCGGTTGCCCACTACGAACGGCTTGAAGCCGCGGCCGCCCAGGTGGAGGGCGTCACGCTGCTCACAGGCGAGATCCCCGGCGCCGACGCCGATCTGCTGCGGCGGCTGGTGGATCGCTTCCGCAGCGCCCACCCCAGCGGAGTGATCGTGCTCGCCTCGCGATCCAATTCCCGCCCCGTCATCGTCGCCGGCGTGAGCCAGGATCTGGTGGCACGCGGCTTGCACGCCGGAGAACTGGTCAAGACCGTGGCCCAGGTGGTCGGAGGTGGAGGAGGTGGCAAGCCTACGCTGGCCCAAGCCGGAGGCAAAGACGCCGAGCGGCTGCCCGACGCACTGGCGCAGGTGGAGCCCTGGGTCCGGGAACGTCTGGGCTGAACCGCCTCCCCTGCCGCACGGCGGGCACCCGTGAAGACCCAAATCCTTCATCTCGACCCCCACGACGACCACGCTTCGGCCCGCGATCTGCTGGCCTGGGTCCAGGCGCCGCGCGTCCTGCTCGTCTGGCCCGCAGAAGGCCGCGTCCTGACGCGCAGGCTCGATCTGGTGCTGCTGGCCCGCGAGGCCGAGCGCCGCGGCGCGAGGCTGGGCCTGGTCACCCACGACCCCGCAGTACGACTGCACGCCCAGGAGCTTGGCCTCCCCGTCTTCGACGGGCTGGACCGCGTGCCCGATCGCGGCTGGATCTCGCGACCACGGGGGCGCAAACCCAGGCCTCCCGCCCGCGAAGAACGCCCTCCACTGCCGGCGCCGCCCCCGCGCGCCAGGCCCCTCCCGGCCGCGCTGCGCTACGCCCTGGTAGCGCTGGCGCTCCTGGCCTGGGGCAGCCTGGCGGCCTTCCTGCTCCCCTCGGCCGAGATCGTGCTCGCGCCGCGCACGCGGCGCATCGACGCTCGCCTGACCGTCGTGCTGGACCCCCAGGTTGAGCAGACCACACCCGACGGCCGCCTTCCGGCCCGCGAGGTGGAGACAACCGTCGCCGGCAGCCTGCGCGCGCCCACCAGCGGCCGGGTGGCCGTGCCGGGCGAAACGTCGCGCGGCCGACTGCGCGTCGTGAATCTGGGCGACGCGCCGCTGACGCTGCCGGCCGGCACAGGGGTGCGGTCCAGCCAGCGGCCGGAAGTGCGCTTCCTGACCGAAGAGGACCTGGAGCTGCCCGCCGGGCCCGGGGTATCGGCAGAGGTGGCCATCATGGCTGAGGCGCCCGGGCCACAGGGGAATCTGCCGGCCGGCACGCTGGACTCCATCGAGGGCCCTCTCGGGCTGAGCATCGAAGTGGACAACCCGGAACCCACGCGCGGCGGCACCAACATCTCCCACCCGGGCGTGAGCAAAGGCGATCGCATCGCTCTGCGCCAGGCGCTGTTGGACCAGCTCCTGACCGAGGCCGCCGCGAGCCTGCAGGCTGACTTGGAGCCCGGCGAGGAACTGGCCCACCCATCGCTGCGCGTCGTCGAGGTGCTCTCGGAAGAATACGACGCCGAGGTGGGAGAGGCGCGCACCAGCCTGTCGCTCGAGATGGAAGTCGTCGTTCAGGGCCTGGCCTATCCGCAGGCCGACCTGGAGAGATTGGCCCAGCAACGGTTGGCCGCTGAGGTGCCGAGAGGATGGGAGCCCCTTTCGAATTCGATGCAGCTCCGGATCGAGGAGACCGCCGATAACAGCCGCCAACTGGCCCTGACCGCCACCATGACTATCATGCAGGCGGTGGATCGGGCCGCCGTCTCCCGCTCGCTTGCCGGCCTGGAACCGACCGCCGTCTCGCCTCGATTGAGAAGCGTCGGCGCGCCGGCCCTGGAGACGCTATCCTTGGCGCCATCCTGGCTGCCGCGCCTGCCCTTGCTGCCCCAGCGCATCGCCGTGCGCATGGCCCCGGAGGTGCGATGAGCGGCCGTATTCTTGCGGTGGACCCGGGCGAAGTGCGCATCGGGTTGGCGGTAAGCGACCCGAGCGGCACCATCGCCCGGCCGTTGAAAGTCCTGCGGCACCGCTCGCGTCCGGCCGATGCGGCAGCCATCGTGCAGGTGGCCGAGGGCGAAGGCGTGCAGGCCATATTGGTGGGGGTGGCGTTGAACGCCGAGGGTGAAGTGGGACCGCAGGCCAGGCGCGCCTTGCGCCTCGTGGAAGCACTTCGGGGGATCAGCCCGCTCCCCGTGCTCACCTGGGACGAGAGCGGCTCAACCCAGGCCGTCCGGCGGCGTGGGCGGCGCGATGACATGCTCGACGCGCGCGCCGCCGCCGCCATCCTGCAGGAATACCTGGATGCGCAGGCGCGCTAGCCGCCTGGTGCGGCTGCTGGTGACCCTGACGGCGGTCGGCTTGCTCTGCCTGGGAGCCTGGATCGCGGGCGTGCTGGCGCTGGGGCTCCCCATGGCGACGCAGGACCTGGGCCCGCCCGCCGCCGGCCTGGACCCCGTCCAGCGCGCCGCCATCACCCTCTATCTGCTCGCCAACCAGCGCGCCCTGCACCAACCCGCCGGGGACCCCCAGGCCGCCCTGGAACTGGAGGTCGAAAGCGGCGAGACGGCGGGCCAGGTCATCGCCAGGCTGCAGACCGCCGGCGTGGTCAGAAACAGCCTGCTGTTGCGCGCCTACCTGCGCTACCACGGGCTGGATCTGGGCGTGGAAGCAGGCCGCTACCGCCTGGATGGCGGCATGACGCCGCTCCAGATCGCCCAGGCCCTGCAGACCGCCCGGGCCCCCGAAATCCTGCTCACCATCCCGGAGGGCTGGCGCCGGGAGCAGATCGCCGAAGCCCTGCCCGCCGACCAGTTGGACTTCGGGGCACAGGATTTCCTGCAGATGACGGAGTCGCACCCGACGGGCTATTCCTTCTCCGGGCAGCTGGCCGCGGCCCCCAACCTGGAGGGCTTCCTCTTCCCCGATACCTACCGGCTGAACCCCGACATAACCGCCCTGGAACTGGTGCTCACCATGCTGGACAACTTCGAGCGCCAGGTGGGGCCGGACCTGCGCGCCGGCTTCGACCGCCAGGGCCTGAACCTGCTCCAGGCGGTGACCCTGGCCTCCATCGTCGAGCGCGAGGCCGTGCTCCCGGAGGAACGCCCCACCATCGCCTCGGTCTTCCTCAACCGGTTGGGCATGGGGATGAAGCTTGACGCCGACCCCACCGTGCAATACGCTCTCGGCCGGCAGCCGGACGGCAGCTGGTGGAAAGCCCCGCTGAGCCTGCAGGACCTGGAGATCGATTCCCCCTTCAATACCTACAAATACCCCGGCCTCCCCCCGGGGCCCATCGCCAACCCCGGCCTCTCTGCGCTGCAGGCCGTGGCCTTACCCGACCAGACGCCCTACCTCTACTTCCGCGCCGCCTGCGATGGATCCGGCCGACACCTCTTCGCCACCACCTTCGAAGAGCACCTGGCCAACGCTTGTCCCTAGGCGACACGTCGTCCTTGAAAGGTTGGCGCGCGCTCAACAGCCCGCCATCACCTTTCAGCGCTCAGCCAAAGCCACCCCATGCACAATTCTAGGCGTCGCCGCCGACCCGTGGACGGCTATGCCGCACCCCTCCCAATGCAGCCCTGCGCCATCCTTCGACAGGCTCAGGATGGCGCAGGGCAACGACGGCCACAGGTAGAGCAGGACATCCCGCTTCCAGGATAGACCGGTGCCTGCGGCGGGCGTGTCACAGATGGGTCGCGCGCAGGTGAGACCGGCGCCGGACGCATCTATATATGGCTATGCGCAGTTGGTGTTGAAATAAAGGGGCCGCCCGAGAGAGGGCGGCCCCATCATCGTCCTCCGGGTTGCGGCTGGCTCACCCTTCCAGGTAGCCCTCCAGCTTGCGCCGCAGGCTCGGGTGTCGCAGGCGGCGCAACGCCTGCGCCTCGATCTGACGCACCCGCTCACGTGTCACCCCCATCTTGCGGCCCACCTCCTCCAGCGTATAGCTCTGGCCGTCCAGCAGGCCGTAGCGCAGCTGCAGGATGCGGACCTCGCGCGGCGGCAACTCGGCCAGCACCTCTTGCAGGTGCTCGCGCAGCAGGTCCTTCGCCGCCAGATCTTCAGGCGCAGGCGAGTCCACGTCTTCGACGAAGTCGCCCAACACGGAGTCCTCTTCGTCGTCCGTGGGCGTCTCCAGCGAGAGCGGGCGCCGCGCCACCTGGATCATGTCCTCCACCTTCTTGGGAGTCACGCCCAGCGCTTCGGCCAGCTCATCGGTGGTCGGGTCGCGGCCGAAACGCTGCGTCAACTGATGCGAGGTGCGCAGCAGCTTGTTGATCTGGTCGCCCATGTGCACCGGGACCCGGATGGTGCGCCCATGATCCGCGATGGCGCGCGTGATCGCCTGCCGGATCCACCACGTGGCATAGGTGGAAAACTTGTGGCCGCGCCGGTAATCGAACTTCTTCGTGGCGCGAATCAAGCCGATGTTACCCTCCTGGATCAGGTCCAGGAAGGGAACCCCGCGCCCCATATACTTCTTGGCCACGCTGATCACCAGGCGCGAGTTGGCCAGCACCAGGTGCTCGCGCGCTGCCCACCCGTCCTCAATGAGACGTTGCAGCTCCGCCCGCCGTTCCGCGGAGACCGGTCCAGAGGCCAGCTCTTCGCGCGCCTGGCGCCCGCGCTCGATGCGCTTGGCAAGCGCCACTTCTTCCTCGGCCGTGAGCAGAGGCAGGTCGCCCACCTCGTTGAAGTAGAGATCCACACTGTCGTTGATGTCAACATGGGCGAGCTCGTCGACCTCTTCGCCGTTGTCGCTGCTGGCCACGGCCGCCTCTTCTTCGGGGACCTCTTCGTCGGGCGCCGCGTCGAGGAGCTCAACGCCCAGCGCGAGCAGCGCCTCATAGAGCTCATCGAGCTGCTCCACCTCGCGCTCGGCATCAGGAAAGGCCGAGAGGATGTCATCCAGCGTCAGATAACCCCGCTCGCGGCCCAGCTCCAGCAAAGCTTCCACCGTGGAGCTGTCCTCTTCGATCGTCGCTTCTTCATTGCGCACTGGGACGCTGCGCCGCGTGCGCACGGACGCCTTTGTCTTTGCCATGTTCACTCTACCTCACGCTTACCCGACTCACAGGCACCATACTCCCCGCCCGGCACTACGCGCCGGCTCATCATATGTAGCACGGTAAGTTTAGAGTAACCTTAGAATCGGGAGTGTATTTCGGGGATGTTTACCCGTGCGATAATAGAGCCAGTTTACGCCTTTGTCAAGTAGTTTTAAGGTTTCGCCAATGGGCAATATTGCGCGTACTGCCTAACTCCCCCGACCCGTGAACCCACCGGTGGCGATGGGATGCACCCCTCTGGACTGGCGTCAGGAGGAGGATGACAGGGGCTCGAGCACGATGACGGGGATCCTGCGCCCGCCGGCGCGCCGGCGGTAGGCCTCATAGCCAGGATAGATTTCGACCGCCCGGCGCCAATAGGCTTCCCGCTCCTCGCCCTGGGCCTCCCGCGCCCGATACGGCCTCGTCACACCCCCTTCAGCGACAAGCACCTGCGGCTGCGCGCGCAGGTTGAAATACCAGGCAGGATGCCGAGAACTGCCGAAATTGGAGGCGATCACGATCAGGGTTTCACCGGCACGCATTCCCACCAGAGGCACGGTGCGCGGCAGCCCCGATCGGGCGCCCGTCGTCGTGAGAAAGACAACAGGCAACCCTGTCAAGAAGGCTGTTGCCGTGCAGCCTCCGCGCGTGAGCCGCAAGGTGATCCCGTCCAGCGGCCGCAGCAGGCGCGCCAGCAGCCAGGAGACCGGTCCCAGCGCCGCCAGGCGCTGCACGGCGCGGCGCCAGGATGAGGACCTGGCGGCAACCTCGCCCTCATTCATCGACTCTTCCCTCATAAGTCCTATCGTAAATCAGCCACGACGCAAATGCGCTCCTGCTCAAATGAAAGCAGAATCACGGACTGCAGCGTCGTGCCTGGGGACGCGACTTCGCGGGCCGATCGGCTCCAAGTAGGCCCTATCTGCGCCTTTTCGCCGCTTCGCAAGGATCCAGCGCCCGCTATGGCCACCCCGAACCGTTTTGAGCTCAGCCACGCTCCTCCAACCTTTGCTTGCTTTTATGAATTCCAATTGCAGGACCATCGCTTCTATATAGGGCCCCCAGCGCGGTCGGATGCAGCGAATGGTTTCGTAGGATACATTTGTTCTGGCAATTCACATGTTGCTCAACCTCCAACGAGATCGCCGATGAGGGATGCGGGGCTATCAAACCAATAATTGGCGTATTCCTTGGGAGCGAGGTTTGCATCATGGGTAAAGAGCCCCAATCGTACCTGAACATTCAATCCGTCATGAGAAAAAACCCGCGGCCTGCCATCTTCGCGCTCGAAGAGTTGGCGAAAGCCATCGATCTTGTATTGATAGTTGGTCTGTTGGATGCCCTTGGGGTCTGCAAAGAAGATGAAATAGTGCTTGCCTCGCTGTAGCCAGAAGACAAAATCGGGGAAGAATCGGCGGATGCGGTTTGCATCTGGGTCATAGTAAGGAATGTAGACGTCGTCCAGGGCTTCGTCAATCTTGCTGAAGAGCCACCAATCGAATGATGTGAATGCGTTATCACTACTCTCAAGATACTTCTCCAGTTCGCGAATAAAACGCACTTCACTAGGGTGACGAATAATATGACGGATAAAGTCGATTTTTTCGGTATCACCTAGCAGAACGGGCGTATAGTAGTGATTGGCGATATGCTTGATCTGGAGAATGTGACTTTGAAGTCGGAATTCCTCGGCGTCTCGAAGGCTCTTTGCCTGCCTCAGGAATTCCTCGAAAGCCATTTGGTGGGCGTCATACTTTTCTTTAAGCTCTCCCAGACGACGGGGGACATCACGAACCCTGTCGATTCTCTCGCGCAGCGCGTCCAAGTGCTCGACGGAGACTTGGATTTGACGAAAGTGACGGATCTCGTCTTCAAGCGGTTTCAGGTGATCGAATTCCTGTGGAACAATATGGAAGTAGTCGAAGAGTCGGTCCAGCATCAGGTCCACGCTACCGTAGCGGCGACCATTGCCGGTGTTGAAGTATCTACCCGGATCGGCAATGCATCCCCGCAGCAGATGGATTTCTTTTGGCGAAGCCCCGTGCCGCGCCAATAGCAGGCGGTCATCTCCCAGATAATCAACATATTGCTGGAGTAGCTGCAACTCATCCGTTGCGACCTCGAACTTGCGTATGTGCTGGCTCTCCATAAGAGAGCGATCGAGAGACCGGTATACGGGAACTAACAGCAAATGTGCGTCGACGGCTTCATCATTAACGCTCAGAGGGAGGTCCTGGAACGACTCCTTTTGTGCCTCCCGATGCATCTCCTCGATCACAGTATGCACCGCATTGCGGTTTGTGCCGAAAATAAAGAGTGTCTCTATGGGCTGGGTTGCGTTTGCTATTCCAGAGCAGAGTTCTGTCGGAGCATCGCCCGCGTTGCAGAGATGCTGTAGCCTGCGACGCTTGCCGGGCAGCGGTTCAATGCGAACGCCGCGGCCGACAGACTGCAGGATGAATTTCTGAGCTGACGTGCCGACCCCGATATTGATGAAAGTGATTACGTTGGGACGGTTCGAGTCCCACCCTTCATAGAAACTGCGCGACCCCAAGAGTAAATTGATGGATGAATCATCCCGATTCAGCTGATCGAAGAAGCCTGCATCCTCAAATCCTTCGATAACCTCATAGCCATCCAACTCCTCCTTGATCCAGGGCGTGATGTCACCAATCTTAATCAGCGCATAGGGCTGGTCGGCGCTCTTGAGTTTAAAGGCGATTTCCTGCCGGTTGGAGGGACGCACCCAGACCTCGGTTGCACCCGGCGCGCTTGCATTGAACACCAAAGCCTGGACAAGTTCTGGCGTTATGAGATCGAAGCTTGCCTTATCCGCCCGAAATGATGAACCTTCGAAGAGCAGCTCCGGTCCCTGGTTTAGCTCCCGCCAAAGTTCGTCACTCGCCTGCCTCCACACCCCGGCACTGACGTTACCTCGTCCGATCCGCTCCAGCTCACGGAAGAATAGCTTCAGGTCTGCGTCTTCGGTGTTCACTGAATTCACAAGCGCCACCAGCAGAGGGCGGTGATAGAGGTCGGCCCGGCCGGTACGGCTCTCCAAATCGGCCTGAGCGTGGCGTATATAGGCCAGCATGATAAGGGCCTTAAGTACAGCCCGCTGCTTTTCCTCGCCCGTGTAATCTTCTTTGTCCCTGAAGGCCCGGTTCTCCTGGCGCAGAACGGTGACGTGCTTCCCGTAGCCTGACTCGATGAAGCGGGCCAGATTGAAATTGTAGGCCGTGGTGATGATGTCGCGATCGTCAGTGAATGTGGCAGAGAAATTAAAGAGAAAGCCGTTACGGCTCAAGATGCTGTAGATGTGCTGGCGCTTGGAATCCTCTTTGTCGCCCTTGTGGGCCTCATCGAGGAGAATGTACCAGCGCCCGTTGTTGTCATAATTTCGGAAATCAATGATGCGCTCTTTCTGTTCATCGCTGAGATTATCGGATCGGTAGATGAAAACTGTCAGTTCACGCTCGTGAAAGAGTGAAACGCCACCGCGCTTGACCTCGGGGTAATCGCGAAGGTCTCGGAGATGAATGTGGAGGTCCGCTGACGCCTCATTAAATACCTTCACATGTTCCCGAAGCTGCGCAAGCAGGTCATCTCGGCAAGTGAGCACCATGATGTCACTGGGGGGAACCTCGCCGCGCCTGATCAAGCGCCATAGTAACTCCAGAAGCTTTACAAGCACCAAGGTCTTCCCGCTACCTGTTGCCATCCAGAAGCTAATACGGTTTATGAAGTGCTCGTATGAAATTCGGCCATTGTCTGCCGGGTAGAATGCATCCAGCAAAACGCGCAGGTCCGACCTCTGGCTATCTAGTGGAATGCTCAAGTCTTGGTCGAGACCGTTGTTGCGGTACCAGGCGAAGAGCTTATGCTTGCGCTCGGCAGTTGTCAACGGCGCTTCGGTGGGATCGTAATCGGCGAAGTCCTCGTAGTATTTCCACAGTGCCCTCAGCGCAAATGTAAGGGCCTCCTTCTGGTAATCCCAAAGCTGCATGCGCCGAGAAAAGGATGCCAGGTCGAAGGTGGTCCACGCCGGAGGCAAACTGTAGAAGGAGATATCGGATAGGATGTCCTGCAACATGTGCATGACCTACCACCAGATCAGGGGACGGATCAGACCCCAGGGTGGGTTAGTCAGGTCGACCCGATCGCCGTCTTCGAATTCCACTTCGCCCGGGCGTGTGGGATCATCGGTATCGGGATGGATGCGGCGAATCCACTTTCCCGTGAGGCAGGACAGGGTTTCGGCCAGGTCGATGTCATCGTAGAGTTTGCTCAGGTCTACCCTTACCTCGTCCTTCTCCGCGTCTACATCAACGACGCGCTCACCGGATTGGGCGTTGTCGAGCAATTTGACATCACGAAGAAAAACGTACTGGCTGTATGGATCCGACTGGACAAACAGAGGTTCGACGTCCTGGTACCGCGCCCGGCGGAGTACGTCTTCGTATTGCTCCAGAGCATAGTATTTGAAAAAGCCACCGGGAGGCTTGATATCCGCATCATTTAGAGTGCGTTTCATTCTTGGCAATACCACGCTGTGAAAATATTCCGCGAATTCGATTCCTATCCATTTCCGTCTCATTTTTTGGGCAACGGAAACGGTGGTTCCACTTCCCAGAAAGAAATCCAGGACTAGGTCCCCCTCAATTGTAGATGATTGGATGACGCGTTGTAGCAGGATGTCGGAATTCTGTGTCGAGAATTTTTCTTTCGTATACACTCCAAATTCATATCCGGGGATGTCCGTCCAGTTGTTATCTAGCTCTACATCTGTATCTTGAAGCTTCTCAGGTATGAAATCAACACGGTTTCCATTACAGTCGATATACGACACACTTCTATTTATTCGTATCCGGCCTTCTCTTTCCAGTCTATCAATAGTCTCTTGGCTGTTAGTCCAATGCCTTCCCCTCGGGGGATAGAGCAGGACTCTCTTCCCATCGACAGTGAAGTATTTCGGGTTATTACTTGCGCCAGCCGAATGGGACCACTGCCACTTTGGTTCTATAGGTTGCTTGCAATAGATACATTCCCTAGGTTTGATAACCCTGTTCAATGGACCACCAGAGTAAAGGAAGAGGCTTTCTGTTGTATTGGTAAAGCCCTCTTACTTCTTCTGAAATCTATTAAGAATGATTTCGTTTTTGAAGTACTGCTTACCGATCAGTGCATCGAGTAAGATCCTCACATACATGTTTCCGTTATAATCGCACCGGGTGAAGAAACTTCCTGTGGCCGTCAAGTATTCCTTCGCGATCGATATTCTGTTTTCTAAGAGCGTCACCCATGTTGCATCTTTATAGTTTACGGAGTACTGGAAATCGGCATCCTTATCAAGGTTAAAAGGGGGATCAATGTAGATCGCCTGTACCCGTTTACGAAGCTTGGGTAGCAATGTTTTTAGCGCCTGGTAGTTCTCGGATTGAATCAGCCATCCATCCAAGTGCTGGTCCAGGTGGTCGAAAAGGCTCAGGATCGCAAGCTGCAAGTCAGGGAAGTATTTCGTGTCCAGGGGTAGGTGTTGGTAACGTGGGTCAAGCTGGCCACCGATTTCATCTTCCTGCCAAATGTTTACGGGCGCGAAATCTTCCCCTACCATTCCAAGCTCGCGCCATTCTTTGAGCTGAGCATCCATGCCAAGGTGGTCCAGCAGTTTCTCCAGAAGATCCATGCCACCCTTCTGCTCTGCGATACGATCCAGCGTGATGACGTAATGGCTGTCCAAGATGAATTTAGGCTTGTTCCAGATGGAGACCAGCTCATCCTCAAACTGAGCGATGAAGTCAATTATCTTGTAAGCAATGTCTTTGAGGACCTGAAGCTGTCGAATACGCGCCCCACTCCATGAGGTTTCCTCCCGGAAAACATATTGATACATCCACAAGTCGAACTGTTCTCGAAGGAAGGCTCGGGCATCCTTATTGATGAAGTAATCGACCTCGCTTTGGCGCTCAAACAGGCGAAAGGCCCGCTCCAGCATCTCTTCGGAAGGCACGACATCGGTGTAGCGTTGCAGCCCTAGAACGCCCTTGATGGCCTTGCGAATATCGGTAAGTTTCGTCTTGCGTCCCCGCTCCGAGTAGGCCACACTGAAGACCAAGACACCGTCTTTCCGCCGTTCCTTGAATTCATAGACCAAGGACCGCTTTTCGTTAGCCCGCTTGTGCTCGAGCGTGGAGACATCAAAGTAGAACCGGAAGCCATTGACTTCTACATCCATGCTCTGGAAGAGGCGGTCGGTCTTGACGTAGTAGAGCATGTGAGTCTTCCAAAAGAGCATCACATCTCGGTCATCGGTATAGACCTGCTCGTAAACGCGTTCATGCAACGGTGTGTAGCGGAAGTAAATCGAACCAGATTCAGAGAAGTAGCGGCGGAAGAAAGTGTAGAGCCGATCGAAAAGCTCCTCCCGGAAATCAGGGAAGGGTTTGAGCGCATTGTTGATGTCCTCTATCAAACGGGGGAAGACGCCATGCTCGAAGTAGCGCGATTTGATACTCATCAGGTTTATGTAGCCTGATTCCCCTTCGACCTTTGCGCCGATGAAGATGTCTTTCAATATATCAAGGAATCTCTCTTCTTTGGACATGGGTTCTATTATCTCATCCTTTTCGGTCGATGGTTTGCCGCCCAATGGCCTGCTCCCCTGACCACCCTCAGCGAACCGTCTTGTAGAAATGCGGCAGGCGGGGCACCTTGCGGCTGCTGAAGCGATACGCTCGCAACAGGCGCTCGATGGCGACATCGCGCTTGACGCGATCGTTGGCGTGGAGCGTGAAGAGCGCTTCACCCTTGCGCACCCGGTCTCCGACTTTGCACTGCAGCACCACACCCACGGCATGATCGATGGGGTCGCCCTTCTTCTCCCGTCCGCCGCCCAGCTCGACGATAGTCAGCCCGACCTCGCGCGCATGGATCTGCTTCACATAGGCCGTCCTGGGAGCGGGCACCGTT
>JAJRUD010000242.1 GCA_024277995.1 Chloroflexota bacterium | reverse complement strand
TGGTCTCTGCAATGGGCTCGAAGGTGAGCTGGGGCACCGGAGCGGCCGGTGTGAAGGTGGGCGGCCGCGTGGGGCGCGGCGTTCCCAGCCCCACGAACTGTGCGGCCAGGGTCGGGTCGATGGTGGCCGTCACCCTGGGCGTGGGTGTGGGCGGCGGCTCGACGATGGGCAAGGTCGCCGTAGAGGGTTCCAGGCGCACCAGCGGTGCGAAGACCCAGGCCAGACCACCCGATACACCCGGGTACTGGATCTGGATCCATTCACCACCCGGAGACCGCCCAACCGCTGGAGCCGTCTGGCCCGAAATGAGCACACCCACCTGATCGTAATCCGTGCTCGGCCCCAGGCGCACGTTGACTTCTTCCGGCACTCTGATGATGGGACCGGCGGGTGTGCCCGTCACCGTCGGAGCGGGCACCGTCGCCTGCAGGGCGTCCTGCGCGGCGGCGCCCTGGCTGGCGAGCAGGCTGAGCAGGAAGGCACTCACGATAAGGGCCAAAGACGACGACCAACGGCGCACGATGTTCAAGATCCTCCAGGAACGGCGGCGGGCGCACCATCGCCCCGCGATGACCCGCCATATCGGCTGCGACAGCGGTTTCGGGCCCTGCCGGCAGTTCACCGCCTCACCGCCTGCCGCACCGGTCAACGCATCCCGCTGTCAGCATCCCGTCAGCGGCCCGTTTGCGGCCGGAGACGCCCGCGGATTATACTACAGCCAGTCATCCGACCAGAGCGAGGCACCCATGGACCAGAGGACCTTCCACGGCCCCATCACGACGACCGGCCTGGCCGAGGCCCTGATCGCCGAATTCCACCAGGGCAACATGCGCGCCAGGAAGGTGGGGCGCGGCAAGAACGTGGTGGTCCAGATCGCCTCCCCTCCGCGTCCGGCCTCGGGCGGGCGGACGGCCATCACCGTGCAGCTCAGTCAGGTAGAGGACGGCGTGCTGGTGAGGGTGGGAGAGCAGCAGTGGCTGGGCGTGGCAGCCAGCCTGGGGGTCACCGCCCTGGCCGCCCTGCGCAACCCGCTGTCGCTGCTGGGCAGGCTGGACGACGTGGCCCAGGATCTGGCCTCGATGCAACTGACGGCGCGCATCTGGCAAACCCTGGAAAGCACCGCCGAAAGCCTGGGGGCTTCCTTGCAGATATCGAAGCGCCTGCGCCGGCTGACGTGCGCGTACTGTGGGACCGCCAATCCCGTGGGCGAGCCGTCCTGCGTGGCCTGCGGCGCCCCGCTGGGAGCAGCCCAACCGCGCGCCTGCCCCAATTGCGGCTTCATCGTCACCGCAAACGAAACCATCTGTCCACAATGCGG
Source organism: Chloroflexota bacterium (assembly GCA_024277995.1). Lineage (GTDB taxonomy): Bacteria > Chloroflexota > Anaerolineae > Anaerolineales > E44-bin32 > JAJRUD01. The sequence continues at coordinate 10,720 of JAJRUD010000242.1, read as the reverse complement.
ACAGCGCCTGGACGGCTGAGACCCCCTCGGCAAGCGCGGCCGCCCATCCGCCGTCAGCAAGTCCTGACGCGCCTGGTGCGAGGGGCACGGGCTCCCATGCAGCTAGAGCGCTCCTGCGGCCGTGCGGGAGCGCTCTCGCTGCATGCCTTAAGCTTGTGCCGTTGTATCTCCGATCAAACGCTGGGCTTCAACACTCGCTGAATCCGCAACTATAGCACTTGCGGCATCCCTCTTCGTTGACGACCGAGGCCGCGCCGCATTCGGGGCACAGGTCGCCGATCTGTATCGGCAAAGCCGCCTGCTCCGGCTCAACCCCATGCACCTGAACCTCCAGCGTCTCGCCCAGGTAATCCGCCAGCGCCTGGGCGACGCCATCGGGAAGCGACAGCACCCGATTGGGGCCGAACCCCATGGGCCGGCCGCCGCCGATGCCGGCGAGCTGTCGCACCACCTCGGCCATGCGTTCGCGCGGCGGCAGCGGCGAGGCCATGCGCAGCACGTAGCTGATCAAGCGACCGATGGCCTCCGAAACAGCCGCCGTCTCCGAACCGGCCTTGGCGGTGTTGATGAAGACTTCAAAAGGCTGCTCGCCGCCGTTCTCATTGATGGTCACGAAGGCCTTGCCCACCGGGGTGCTTACCTGGTAGGTGCAGCCGTTGACGCGCTTGGGGCGCGGTTTCTTGTGCTCGAGCCAGATGGGTAGCTGCTCCAACTTGCGCCCCAGGGGTGGCGGCGATTGCTTCCGCTTCGCGGTGGATTTGGTCTCCAGCACCACCTTCTCGCGCGATCCCGTCACGTAGACCGTCAGACCCTTGCAGCCCAGCTCCCAGGCCAGCAAATAGGCATCGGCTACGTCGTCCGTCGTGGCGTCCTCGGGGAAGTTGATGGTCTTGGAAAGGCTGTTGTCCACGAAGGCCTGCAGGGCAGCCTGCATGCGGACGTGCTCTTCAGCGCTGATATCCTGCGAGACCACGAAGACTTCGCGCACCTTGTCGGGCACGGCGGGCACGTGTTGGCAGGAACCATGCTCCATCACCTGCTCGATGATGCGCTCGCGCATGGCCTCGTCGATGCCGGCTTCGCTCAAGGCGCGTTCGAAGAGCGGGCTGGCATAGGTCAGGCGCAGGTCCGTGCCGTTGTCGTCGACGTGTCGGATGTAAGCCAGAGCAAAGACGGGTTCGCAACCGTAGGCCTCGCAGCCGGCGACGGTGGCGATGGTGCCCGTCGGGGCGATGGTGGTCTGCGCCGCGTTGCGGATGCCGTGCGCCTCGATGCCCCGCACCACCAGGTCCCAATCCACCGGGGGGCGCCCGAAGTCGCGCGAATAAGGGAAGAGCGGCTGCGGGGGCTCCCAGCGAAGACGCTCCGGGTCGTAGATGCTGCCCTCGATAGCCGGGAAGGGCCCGCGCGCTTCGGCCAGTTCGACGCTGGTCAACATTGTGTGGTAGCGGATGAACTCCATGACCTGCGCCGCGAACTCCTGGGCCGCTTCGGAGCCGTAGCGCACGTTTACGTGATACATGAGGTCGCCCAGGCCCATGATGCCCAGACCGATGCGGCGGGCGCGATGGGCTGCCTGCTTGAGCTGCGGCACGGCCGGCACGTATGCGTTGGCGGTGACGACGTCGTCCAGGAAGCGCGTGGCGACGACGACGGAGCGCCGCAGCTTCTCCCAATCCACCGTGCCCCCGGGCCCGAAGTGCTGGGCCAGGTTGACGGAACCGAGGCAGCAGTTCTCGTATGGTCCGAGCCATTGTTCGCCGCACGGGTTGGTGGCTTCCAACTCGTACAGATGAGGGACGGGGTTGCTGCGGTTGGCGATGTCCACGAAAAGGATGCCCGGTTCGCCGTTGTGATGCGCGTGCTTCACCATCAGGTCGAAGATCTCGCGGGCGCGCACCGTTTCGACGACCTCCTTCGTGTGGGGTGCGATGAGATCGTAGGTATCGTCTTCCTTGACGGCACGCATGAAGGCGTCGGTCACGCCGACGGAGATGTTGAAATTGGTGATCTGGTTCTCGTCCACCTTGCAGGTGATGAACTCGCGAATGTCGGGGTGGTCGACGCGCAGCACGGCCATGTTGGCGCCGCGCCGGGTCCCCCCCTGGGCGATCTCGCCGAAGGCCTTGTCGTAGACGCGGAGGAAGCCCACCGGGCCGGTGGCCTCGCCGGCCGAGGAGCGCACCAGCGCCCCCTTGTGTCGCAGGCGGCTGAAGGAGAAACCGTTGCCCCCGCCCGTCTGCTGTATGAGGGCCGCATCGCGCAGGGTCTGGAAGATCCCAGCCGGATCCCTGCCCATGTCGTCGGCGATGGGCAGCACGAAGCACGCCGCCAATTGGCCCAGCGGGGTGCCGGCGCCGGTGAAGGTGGGCGAGTTGGGGAAGAAGCGCTTCGCCGCCAGCAAGTCGTAGAACTCGCGGGCCACGGCCATGACGTCGCCCCCCCAGGCCTCCTCCGCAGCCGCCACGTGATAGGCGACGCGCCAGAACATCTCCTCCACCGTCTCGATCGGCTCGCCGCCCGGGCCGCGCCGGATGTAGCGCTTGATGAGCACCGTCCGGGCGTTGTCCGAAAGCTCGACGCGACGCGCCTCGGGCGGCAGGGGTGGGCGAGGCAGGCTCTCGGAATGGTCTGGGGGTTGCAAGTCGACGTTGCCCTTGGCCGTGTCTAACATCACGATCTCTCCTTACTGAAACTTCACTGCTGCAGGCCCGCGCGGGATACCTTCCCTGCAGGCCGATTCTCCAGCCTGCGGAGCCTGCTGAACTTAGGCCTCGAGGAGGCGGTCAATCTCGTCGCGAATAGCCTGGAGGTCGTGCAACCCGAGGTAGACGATGGCATAGCGGATGTAGGCGATGTGGTCGAGCTCTTTCAGGCCGGCGATGACCATGTCGCCCACCACGCGCGAGGAGACCTCCGCTTTGCCCATGCCACGCAGCCGCGCCTCGATCTCCCCCACCAGCCGGTCGATCTCCGCTGCCGACACCGGCCGCTTGGCGCATGCGATGCGGATACCCTGGGCCAACTTCTCCCGGTCGAATTCTTCCCTGGCCCCATCCTGTTTGCGGATCATGGGGGCCGCCAGGATGGGACGCTCGTAGGTACTGAAGCGCTCGCTGCAGGCCTGGCATACGCGGCGCCGGCGGATACCCCCGCGTGTGTCGTGGGAGGTGTCTATCACCCTGGTCCGCTGGCTTTCGCAATAGGGACAGCGCATTATTCCCGCCCGGCTGGAACAGACGTTCGGCGCCAGATGTTGGCCTGCTGCGCTCCTACCCCCCGACATATCGGGCAGAAGGGAAGCGATTTTAGCACATGTCCCCGCGAGCGGGCAAGTGCCCCCGCCCCCCATGGATCGGAATGCGTCTAGTACTTCTTTCCTATTTCGCCCTCCGGCGACGGTCGGGCCGCGGTGCAGACTGGATGCAGGTCTTCGCCCGGCGGCCGGGGCCGCGCCATGCGCGCTGCAGACCGACACCGGGAGGAGGAAAACCGGTGTCGGTCTGCAGGCAGGGCGGGAGAGCCGAAGGGGCCGGGCAGCCATCGCCCGCTTCAGCACACTGCGCGACCGCGCGCCCCGGCCAAGCTTTCGGTTGCGGGAACCCGTGCGGACTGCGAGTCCGGGCAGCCGGCCGTGGCGGCGCGGCTCGCAATCCCACCCACCCGGGCTCCCACTAGCGGCGGCGCAGAAAAGCCGGGATGTCCAGATCGTTGACGTCGAAGGCCTGCGGCTGGAAAGCCTCCGCCAGGCTCTCGCCTTTCGCCTGCGAGGACTTGGTCTCCTTCTTGGCAGCCGTGCTGCGTCGCAGCGGCCGGCGCGTCATGCCGGCGCGGTCGAAGCCGGTGGCGATGACCGTCACACGCAGCTCGTCGCTCATGTTCGGATCGATCACGGCGCCGAAGATCAGGTTCACGTCCGGGTGCGCGGTCTCCTTGATGATGGCCGCTGCCTGGTTGACCTCGTACAGGCTCAGGTCGGGCCCGCCGGTGACGTTGAACAGGATGCCGCGCGCGCCATCAATGGTGATGTCCAGCAGGTGGCTGGAGATGGCCTGCTCGGCGGCGACGCGGGCGCGGTCCTCGCCGGAGGCCCGGCCGACGGCCATCAAGGCCGCGCCACCCTCGGACATGATGGTGCGCACGTCGGCGAAGTCCAGGTTGATCAGGCCAGGTACGGTGATCAACTCACTGATACCCTGGATACCCTGGCGCAGCACGTCGTCGGCCAGCTTGAAGGCGTCCTGCAGGCTGGCGCGCTTGTCGGCGAGCTGGAGCAGGCGGTCGTTGGGAATCACGATGAGCGTGTCGACGTGCTCCTTGAGCTTGTTGATGCCTTCCTCCGCCGTCTTGGCCCGCTTGGCGCCTTCGAAGGTGAAGGGCCGGGTGACCACGCCGATGGTGAGCGCGCCCACCTCTTTGGCGATCTGCGCGATGACCGGAGCGGCTCCCGTCCCGGTGCCGCCGCCGATGCCCGCCGCGATGAACACCATGTCGGAGCCCTTCATCACCTCGTAGATCTCCTCGGCGGACTCCTCGGCGGCCTTCTGGCCCGTCTCGGGGTTCCCCCCGGCGCCCAGCCCGCGCGTCAGCTTGTCGCCGATGCGCACGCGTGTGGGGGCGTTGGAGAGGAGCAGGGCCTGGGCATCGGTATTGACGGCCACAAACTCGATGCCGGCCAGCCCCTCATCGATCATGCGATTGACGGCATTGCTGCCTCCGCCGCCGATGCCAACGACCTTGATCCTGGCGAAAGATTCCATTTGTGGTACGGGATGCATCGTCTTCCTCCTCAAACGTTATAGGTCTCGCTGCCCGTCTTGCCGCCCGGCCGCCGCCCTTTGCAGCGGTCCGGACGCAAGCGAGAGATTCACCCGGGTAGAAGTCTCCTGAAGAAATCCGCGGCCCGGGCCAGATCCCATCTCGGCCAACTGAAGCCTTTCAGGCCGCGACCTTCGAGCTCGTATTGCTCCTCGATGAGCTGCGCCCAGCGCAACAGGCCGACACTGGTCGAGAAGGCCGGCGAATGCAGGCGATCCACCAGGCCGCGCAATCCCGCCGGCTGGGCCAGGCGCACCGGCAGGCACAGCACCGTCGCCGCCACTTCGCGGATGCCCGGCAACTGGCTGGTGCCTCCGGTGAGCACAACACCCGCCGGCAGCAATCCGTCATAGCCCGAGCGCTTGATCTCCTGGCGCACCAGGGCGAACATCTCCTCGACCCGGGGCTCGACGATCTCCACCAGGTCCTTGCGGCGGATGTTCACCGGTCGCTCCTCTCCGAAGGGGCGCACGGCGAAGGCCTGCGCCGGGTCGATCTCGGCCACGCGCGCGTGGCCGTGGCGCTGCTTGACTTTTTCGGCCGTCTCCAGCGGCAGGTGCAGCCCCTGCGAGATGTCGTTCGTCAGATGGCTGCCGCCGACGGGGATGACCGCCGTATGCCATATCGCACCCTCGATGTAGATGGCCATGTCGATGGTCCCACCGCCGACGTCGCAAACCACCACGCCCATCTCGCGCTCGGTCTCGGTGAGCACCACTTCGCCCGCCGCCAGTGAGCCGAGCACCCAGCCATCCACGGTCACCTCGGCCGCCTCGAGACACTTCCCAAGGTTGCGCAGCGCGGTGGCCGAGGCGGTGACCACATGAGCCTCGACCTCCAGCCGGTAGCCGTGCATGCCCAATGCGGACTTGATCCCATCCTGCCCGTCCACCACGTAGCCGCGGGGAACGACGTGGATGATGCTGCGGTTGTAGGGCACGGCCACCGAGCGAGCCGCCTCCAGCGCGCGCGCGATATCGTCGTAGCCGATGGTGCGTCCCGAAACGCCGGCCATTCCCGTGCTGTTCATGGAGGCAATCTGGCCCCCGGAGAGGCTTACCAGCGCGCCCGTGATCTCGTAGCCCGAGGTACGCTCGGCCTTGTCCTTGGCGGCCTCGATGGCGCGCGCCACGCCTTCCAGGCTGACGACGCCGCCCTTGCGCATCCCGGCGGAGGGGACGATGCCGACGCCGATGATGCGCAGCCCGCCCTCCGCGGTGGGCTGCCCCACCAAGGCACAAACCTTGGTCGTTCCTATATCGACGCCCACATAGATGGGTGCATCGTTCCCGATGATGGCTGCCACTTCGCTACCTCTGCACGCTGTAATAGGGCGCTTCCAGGTTTTCCAGGCTCACCAGAGTTGGGCGCACGCCCTTGGCTTCCAACGAGGCCACGATGGCCTGGTAAAGACTCACCTTCTGCTGCATGTCGCCGCTGCCCCCGAAATAGACTTTCCAGCCGCGCGGATCCTCGAAGCCGAAGCCGCGGTCCGGGTCATACAGCAGCACCCCCGCCTGCGGCAACTGTGTTGCGAGCGCCTCAGCCGCCTGCAGCGTCTCCGGAGAGAGCGCGGGCTCCAGCGGATCTTCACTGATCTTCAGCGCGCGCGCCTCGGCGCGCACGCGCACCAACCCCTGCGCCTCGCCATGCGCCAGGTAGGCGACGCCCTCTGCGCTCAGCCACCAGGTGCGGCCCATCTCCTCCCAGGCCACGCGCGGCGGTCGCTCGCGCACCGCGATCTGCACCCGGTTGGGCCAGCGGACGCTGACCTGGGCCTGTTCGATCTCGGGCAGCCGCTCCAATGCCTGCTCTGAGGCGCGCGGGTCGATGGTGAAGGAGAGACGGTCTTCCACCCGGGCCGCAGAACGAATGCGGGCCGGACTCAACATGCTCGCTCCCTCGACCTGCACGGCCTCGACGCGGAAGGTGGGGGATTTATAGGCCCACTGCATCGCCCACATCACAGCCGCCAACAAGGTCAGCGAGAGGGCGCGCGTCCCCAGCCGCACGCTGGGCAGCGCGGGGAGCCGCACCTCGGCCCCCACTTCCACCGGCAGCGCCAGGTCATAGCGCCGGCGTGGCCGGCGGCGCGGCCGGGCCGTCGGACGGCGCGGCTTCACCGGCACCTCGACGTGCCGATCCTGCCTGGCTCGCCGCGCCCGCACGCGTTCCGCCCGGCGCCTTGGCTGGCGAAGCGCCCTTCCCTCTACGGTCATGCCGCTCCCTCGTAGCGCCGCAGCAGACGGTCCTTCTGCGCCTGGCGTTCAAAGGCCAGCTCGATCAGGCGATCCATCAAAGCCGAATAGCTCAAGCCGCTGGCTTGCCAGAGCTTGGGATACATGCTGATCCTGGTGAATCCCGGGATGGTATTCACCTCATTCAGGTACAGCCGACCTGTCTGGCGGTCGAGCAGGAAATCGACGCGCGCCATCCCTGCGCCATCGATGGCCCTGAAAGCCTCCACCGCCAGCCGGCGGGCCTCCTCGGCCGTGGTTTCATCCAGAGGCGCGGGGATGAGAAGCTGCGAGCTGTCGTCGAGGTACTTGGCCCGGTAGCTGTAGAACTCGTCACCCGGCACGACCTCCCCCGGCAGCGAGGCTTCCGGCATCTCGTTCCCCAACACGCTGACCTCGATCTCGCGCGCCTCCACGCCGCACTCCACCACAACGCGCCGGTCGTAGCGCGCCGCATCCATCAAACCCTCCATCAGGTCGGAGTGGCCCCGACACTTGGCGATACCCACCGACGACCCCAGGTTGGCGGGCTTGGTGAACAGCGGGTAGGCGCCCAGGCTCTCGGCTTTGCGGGCCGCCGCCTCGGGGTCGGCATGGATTTCGGAGGCCAACAGCAACACCCAGTCCACCACGGGGATGCCGTGGGCGCGCATCACGCTCTTGAACAAGCCCTTGTCCATGGCCACCGCCGAGGCCAGGACCCCCGCCCCCACATAGGGGATGTCCGCCAATTCGAGCAGCCCCTGCAGCGTGCCGTCCTCGCCGAAGGTCCCGTGCAGCACGGGGAAAGCCACGTCCAGCTCACACAATCGCCCCACCTCATCGCCCCAGCGGAAGACCGCCCGATGGCCGGGCTCCGGCAGCAGGGCCACCGGCTCCAAGCGCGAAGGGTCCCCTTCAGCCAGGGCATCAAGCGCCTCAGGCCCGCTCAGCCAGCGACCTTCGGGTGTGATGGCGAGCGGGATGACCTCGTACTTCACGGGATCCAGGGCTCCCATCACGGAGCGCGCCGACATCAGCGAGACTTCGTGCTCGCCCGAGCGACCTCCGAAGATCACCCCCACTCTCAGCCTGTCCGTCAAATCAGGTCCTCCACTTCGGAACCCCAATCACCCAGAAGCTGGATTTCCAACTCCAGCTCGACCCCAAAGGTCTCGGCCACCCGCCGCTGGGCTGCGCGGAGGAGGGCCAGCACATCGGCGGCCGTAGCGCCGCCTTCATTCACGAAGAAGTTGGCATGCTTCGGGCTGATCCGGGCCCCGCCGTGTCGAAATCCCTTCAGCCCCACGGCCTCGATCAACCGCCCGGCGTAATCACCCGGCGGATTCTTGAACATGGAACCCCAACTGGCTCCCGGCGGCTGGGTGCGTTGTCTGTGCTCCACGAAACCCGCCATGGTCGCCTTGGCCTCCTGCGGGGTGGATTCTTTCAGCCGGAAGGTCCCCGTCAGCACCACCGCCTGGCCGGGATGGCGCTTGAGCCAGCTCTCGCGGTAGGCGTATTCGAGGCGTTCCGGCGTCCACGGTTGCACGCGACCATCACGTTGCAAGATTTCGGCCACCAGCAGGACGCCGGCCACCTCACCGCCGTGTGCGCCGGCGTTGCCCACGATGGCTCCGCCGACGGTCCCGGGGATGCCCGCCGCCCATTCCAGCCCGCCCAGGCCGCGCTCCACCGCCCGCCTGGCCAGGCTGCCGAAGACCGCGCCCGACTCGGCCCAGACGAGCGGCCCCGCGTCGTCGCGCCCGAAGCGCACGGAGCGTGCCTGGTTCAGGACCACCACACCGCGCACCCCGGCGTCGGCAATGAGCACATTGGTGCCGCCGCCCAACATCAGGAAGGGTATATCCAGGTCCCACAGCAGGCGCACGGCCTCGGCCAGTTCCTGGGCCGATCGGACGGCCAGCAGATAATCCGCCGGGCCGCCGATGCGGGCCGAGGTGTAGGGAGCCAGGGGCACGTCCTGCTGCAGTCGCTCGCCGAAGGCCTGGCGCAAGGCCTGGGCCTGGTCGAGCGTCACCGGATCGGCCATCACAGGCGCTGCACCCTCCGAATGAGGCGATCGACGATCTCGCGCTCGGGGAGCTCACCAAGCTGCAGCATCCCCTGCGCCTGGCTGCCGCCGTTGACGCGCTTGGCTGCGATGCGCAGCTTGAGCTCCATCCTGCGGTCATGTTCGAAAATCCGGCGCTTGCTCTTAGCCATGGCTCTTACCTCCCTCCTGCTCTCGCAGGTGACGCAGCAGGATGTCTCCGACTTGATTGCCATCCCCTGCGCTCAGGGTGACCACCACCGCCCCTGGCGCCACCAATCCCTGCAGCGCCTGTGCAGCGGCCTCGTTCCCAGCGATGAAGCGCACATCGCGGTGCTCGATGCTGCTGGCGATGGCCTCCCCGCTCCACTCCGGATCAGGCTTCTCGCGCGCCGCGAATACCTCCAGCACGATCACGTGATCGGCATCGGAAAAGGCCTCGCGGTACTCCTGGATGAAAGTGCGCGCGCGCGAGTAGGTATGGGGCTGAAAGACGGCCCACAACTCCGCCTGGGGGAATCGAGCGCGCGCCGCGGCCAGCGTGGCGCGGATCTCCGTCGGGTGGTGGGCGTAGTCGTCGACCACCGTCACGCCGCCCGCCTGCCCAACGACCTGAAAACGGCGGCCCACACCATGAAACTCCGTCAGAGCGTCGCGGGCGAGGGTGAAGGGCACACCGAGCGCATCGCTCACTGCCAGGGCAGCCAGCGTGTTGCGCACGTTGTGCTCGCCGGGCAGCCGCGTGCGCACGATGCCCAGCAACTCCCCCTGCTGCAGCAGGAGGAAGTCCATGCCGCCCGCCGTATTGGGCCTGACCTCCTCGGCGCGCCACTCAGCCTGCGTCGAGAGACCGTAAGTGAGTTTTCGGATGCCTCCCGACTCCAGAGCGGCCGCGCCGGGATCGTCGGCGCAGACTACGATCATCTCCCGCACCCTGGCGACGAAATCTTCGAAGGCAGCACGGAAGGAAGCCTGCGTCGGATAGCAATCAGGGTGGTCGTGTTCCACGTTGGTGATCACGGCGATGGCCGGCTGCAGGCCCAGGAAAGCCCGATCGTATTCGTCGGCCTCGATCACGAAAAGCGATCCCTGACCGGCGCGGGCGTTGGTGCCCAGGTCCGTCATCCGCCCGCCGACGACGAAGGAGGGATCGAGCCCGGCGCGCAGCAGCAGCCAGGCGATGAGCGCGCTGGTGGTGGTCTTGCCGTGCGTCCCGGCGACGGCCACCGTGCGATGGCCGGCCGTCAACTGAGGCAGGAAATCCTGGCGCCGCAGTACGGGGATGCCTGCCTGCCGCGCCGCCACCACCTCCGGGTTGTCCGTCGGCACGGCGGAGGAGACCAACAACAGATCGACTCCGGCCACGTGCGCCGCGTCGTGCCCGATGTAGGCCACCACACCATCGCTCTCCAACGCGCGCAGATAGGGCGAGCGCTGTCGGTCGCAACCCGTCACCTGCTCACCTCGCTCGTGGAGCACCCGCGCGATGGCTGACATCCCTGCACCTCCGATCCCGATCAAGTGCACACGTCTCGTCATACGAACACAACGATGATGAACACGAACACCACACCTACAGCGAAGTAGACGTGGGGTATGGGCAATACGCTGGGCGGCAGATACTGCACGATGT
>JAJRUD010000014.1 GCA_024277995.1 Chloroflexota bacterium | reverse complement strand
GCCCTGGCCCCTGATGTGGCCTGGGATTGGGAGCTGGACCTCGAGACGCCGCGCAACGGCCCCCGCTACAAGCGCCTGCGCCATAAGCCGACGGGCATCTGCTGCGACCTCTTCCTGGCCACAACCCGGGGGTGGGGCGGCGCCCTGGCCATCCGGACCGGCCCGGCGGAGTTTAGCAGGGGGCTCGTGACCCTGGCGCGTCGGCGCAACATGCACGTGGCCGACGGCTATCTGATCCACCAGCACCCGAAGATCGGCGGCAAGTCGTGCCCCAAGGGGCCGTCCTGCCCGCTGATCCGCAACGCGCCGGAGGAAGCGGACTTCTTCGCCGCGCTGGGGCTGCCCTGGATGGAGCCGTGGGAGAGGATGGAGGAGTGGTTGTGGCGGCAGGCGAAGAAGAAGGTGTTCGGAGGCTGAGCGATGCCATCTTTCGGCATCACCATCTACAGGGATGGCACGGCGAAGATCAAGGCGCCGCACGGTCGGCGCTATCTTGCGCTCGCGCCGAAGGGCCATCACCGGCGGTTCCTGCGCAAGCGGTTCACCCGGCGCAGGGATGCTAGGCGCTGGCGGGAGAAAGTGCTGGAGAGGTACTACCGGATGAGGCGAATGACATCATGATCTTCGCCAGTGGACTTTGCGATCGTGTTCTCGACGGCTCCAAGACCCAGACGCGGCGGCTGATCAAGCCCGGAGAAGTCGCGCGTATCCACCCGCGGCGCGTCGTAGATCTCAATGGGCGCACGAAGTGGCAAGTAGGTCGCACATACGCGGTCCAGCCCGGCCGAGGCAAGAGGGCCGTAGGGCGCATCCGGATCACGCGTATCCGGACGGAGCGCCTGCAGGATATCCGGCCGGAGGATGTGGTCGCTGAGGGTTTCGGCAGATGGCGTGGAATGCACCAGGCCGCCAACATGACTGAGCTCTCGATGATGTGGGACCGCTTGCACACACAGCCCGGCACCCGATGGGACGACAACCCTCTCGTCTGGGTCCTGGAGTTTGAGCTTGTGGAGCGAGGGTGATCGTGGCGCAGTCGGTCCCAGACATCCTGAAGCCGGGCTGGAGCGTCATCGGCACCAGCTATGGGAGCGGCCCCTACAGGGTCGTCGGACTATGGCAGGGCGAGGACTGCCAGTGTGGCTGCTATGACTGCTTCTACGACCGGCACCATGAGGGGTGCGAGCGCTACGAGGTCTGGAGTGTGATCTGCGTGTCGCTCGATGCCGTGCCCAACAGGGACGGGAGCTTCAGAGCGGCTGATCGCCGCTATCTGAACGGCTACTTCGTGGCCGATGGCGAGATCCGGAACAAGAGTGGAGACAGGATCATCCCTTTGGAGACGGATTCGCCTCCGCCCAAGCCCATCCAGGTTTCGCTATTTGCCCAAGGAGTGTGACCTATGGCAGTCGACTGGACCCAGGCCGACGAACGTGTGATAGAGCTCGCCCAGCGAATTATCCGGGAGAACCATCCGCGTCTCCTGGATGCCCGCATCGGCTTCCTCTTCCGCAGCGAGCCGGGAAGCTCCAAGGGCAGGATGGTCATCGCCCAGGCGAAGAAGATCCCGGCCAGCCTCAAGGCGGTGCTGGATCTCGACTTCATCATCTGGATCAGCCGGCCTGACTGGCTGAAGTACATGCCCGAGCAGCGAGAAGCGCTCATCGACCACGAGCTCTGCCACTGCGGAGGCAGCGAGCTCGACGGCTGGCACATCCGCGGCCACGACGTCGAGGAGTTCGTGGAGATCATCGAGCGCCACGGGCTCTGGCAGGACGATCTGATGCGAACCGCCGAGGCGATCCAGGAGCATTTGCCCGGGCTGGAGGTTGCCCGGGAGCCCTCGGGCAAGGTCGTGGCGGTGAGGCCGGAGCACGTGATGGATCAGGTCAATGAACGGCTATGACAGATACCTCGCCTTCCAGTTTCGAGAGACGGAGCCGTTCATGACGGCTCTCTTCACTGCCATCGCTATGGCCGACAGCGAGAACACTAGGCGTCTTGCCAATGGATTCCCGGAGGAGGTTGAGGCCTATCTGACCTGGACGCGGAAAGGTGCCAAGGTCTTCCTATCCAGGTGCTCGCGGGACAATCCGCTGGTGGTGCGGATGTGTGATGAGTATCCGTTCAGCATGGACGAGATCCCGTGGCCAAAGGGCGAGAAGAAAGAGGTGAAAGCGAAGGTGCCATAACGGCATGGACGCCCGAACCCGTGATGAGCTATTCCGTCTCGCAGCCATCGGCAAGGAGCAGGGTCTCGACCGCGCTGTGCGCTGGATCATGGCCGGGATGCAGGCGGAGGACCGGAAGGGCAAGAGGCGCAAGCGAAAGCGTCGGGCGCGTGTGACGCTCCACGGTGTGCCTGTGCGGGGTGGGGCATTTGAGGTTGAGCTGGACAGGCTGCAGGGAGGCAACGGATGAGAATTGAGGAGCTACTGGTCGAAACCCGCCCCAATGAGATACGGCTGGGGCCCCTCGACGTGTCGCTTGGCGAGGCAGACCATTTGGCGCTTGATGCTCTGCGGTATATCTACGACAAGATACCGGAGGGACATTTCCATGACGTGTACGAGATCCTGAGCAATATGGCATGGTGGAACACGACGTTCGGCATACTGGCGTTGGGGCATGAGAACCGAGACCCTGATGCGAGCCTACCTCCTGACGGAGCGTGAGTTGCGGACGCTTAGTCGGTTTGGCGGTGAGCAGACGCGCAGGCGGGCGCGGCGGCTGAGGCGGTTACGCGCTGCATTGGCGCGGCGCCTCTGGCTGTTTGAGCATGAGTCCGTTGCCTGCTACCTGGGGGCTGACTGAGGAGCGGTTGGTGCGCGATTGCCTGGGCAGGGTTCGGCCTAGAACACCAACCCCGCGCCTGATGGCGTCCAAGCCGATCTATAGGCCGGAGAGGCAGGGGAGCCGGCAGGGTAGCAGAGATTGGATGTGCGAGCTGTGCGCGATGAACGAGCGCTGCCGAGAGCTCGTGGCGGCGAATTCCTGGGTGATGTGTGAGATCCCGGACGAGCTGGACTACCTGGTCATGGACCTCGAGGAGGCGGCATGAACGAGACTGACGGCTCGCGTGCGCTCGCCGCAGACTCGCCCGGCGGCCGGCAGAGCGCGCATCGGCCCTGGAGATGTGGCACGGGCAAGCATGTGCTAGGCCGCGTGGTTCGCGTCAATGGGGTAAGGCGCTTGCATCTGGAGAAGGCGGGGGGCCATGTCATTACGGGGCATGCATATGTGTGGTGTAGCGCGTGTGCCGCATATCGCGAATGGCACGTGGGCCAGGACGGGATGCAAGAAATGCTCGAGCGGATGGGGGTAACACCGAAAGGGTGCGCATGATACTGCGCGAACCGTTATGGAACTGTAAGGAACTCAATGACAAAAATCTGTCAAATTGCAATATAATGAATATGACGGAGGCGGAGGAGAAGCGAAAAGGCACGAGCAAGCGCGGCTTGATCGTCGCTGAGTTCGAGGCCGTCAGCAGGTCCTTCCCCTATCGTCAAACAACAGAGGCGGCGCCGGGAATTGAACCCGGATACAAATCCCTGGCAAGGACTCGTCCTACCGTCGGACACGCCGCCATGAAGTGGCCCAGGCGGGATTCGAACCCGCATGCTAGTAAGACCAGCGGATACTTGACAGGCATCTGCGTCTACCAGTTCCGCCACTGGGCCATGCTAAACGGGACAGGACCGCTAGCACCGGTCCTGTCCCGCGTCTTGCTACCCTAGCGCCATCACTTTCTCCATCTTCAAATCACCGCTTTCATTGATTTCAGAAGCGTCGAGCCATTCGTAGACCCTTGGTTCTGGCTTGTGAATCCTGGGGTTCCGCAGGGTTGCCGCGTGGATTCTCCGGCCAGCAAGTCGGCCCAAGTGAACCCCGAAAGCTCCCAGTGCCTTGACGATCTCGCCTTGCGTCATCGGACGGCCAGCCTTCTTCAGGATGATTTCGATCGCCTCGCCGAGCGGGAGACTTGGGAAGATCAGCGTTTCTTCAGCGAATGGCAAGACCTTCTGGGTGTTGCGCATATAGTTGTGGGCGAGGTAGTTTCGAAGCTCTACCGCTTTTTCCAGAGCTGACAGGTATTGAGAACGAGTCGCTTGCAGCTCTCGCAGCTTTTCATCTTGGGCCTCAATCTGCTTGTGGACCTCGGCGATTATCTCGTCTAGGCTTTGAAGCATTTCTTTAATCTCCCCTACTGCCGAATCAGGTATCACCTTGTCGGCGGCGGTTGTCATGATCCTTCCCTCCCTGGTGTGCTATTCGCTACAATCATTTTACCATACACTCTGCCAATGTACCACATATTGAGGCGCATATAGTCATTGACATAGTATAGTCGTGATGGGCAAGTATCATGTAGCGGGTCCGGTATTGCGCGGTTTGGGATCAGTGCTATAATGCAGATCGACAACTGAGCTAGCTTCCCAGGAACGGGGGGAAGCCGGCGCCGGAGATGAGCGCCCGGCTCTGACTCTCACACGCGTGAGGGTTGGAGCCGGGCGCTTCGCGTTGTGGAGCAATCTATGCCGAGACGTAGCCTGCGCGGCTGTGCCACTCCTGGATGCCCGAATCTGACGCGGAAGGGGGCCTACTGCGAGGAGCACAGGAAGCAGGGCCAGCGGCGTTATGACGCCAGGCGTGGCACAGCGGCCCAGCGCGGCTACGGCTCCCGCTGGCGCCGGCTGCGGCGGATGTTCCTGCGGGCCAACCCGACCTGTGCAGACCCGTTCGGCGTGCACCGGGAGGCCGGCGAGGTTGTGGCTGCAACGGAGGTCGACCACATCGTGCCCAAGAGGCAAGGCGGTAGGGACGAATGGGACAACCTGCAGGCCCTGTGCAAGCCGTGCCACAGCCGCAAGACGGCAAAGCTGGACGGCGGATGGGGGGTAGGGGGGTGAAATCTCTAGGGCCTGCTGCGATGAGACCGCCGTGGCCGCCTCGCGCACGCGGCCGCGAATTAGATCAAATTTCCACGGGGGAAGCGTGGTGGGGTGCTGATGGGTGTTGCAGGGCGAAAGCCGAAGCCTACCGAGATCAAGAGGCTCGCCGGGAATCCGGGCAAGCGGCCGCTGGACATGAGCGGGCCGGAGCCTCGCAAAGAGGCGCCGTCCATGCCTCGGGGCCGCCTGCCGAAGGAGGCGAGGAAGCTCTGGCGCGAGCTCGCCCCGCGATTGGAGCGCCTGGGCCTGCTGACCGAGGTCGACGGACCGGCCTTCGAAATGCTGTGCCTGCATTATGCGCTGGCGGTCAAGGCGTCGGCTGTGCTCAGGCGGGAGGGGATCACGACCGTGGATGAACGCGGTCTGGTGCGGAAGCATCCGGCGCTGCAGGCCTTTCGTGATAACTCGGCTGCCTTCCGGCAGTATGCCGAGCAGTTCGGCCTGACGCCCTCCAGCCGCGCCAGGATCCGTATCGACGAGATTCCCGACGACATGGATCTCGCGGACATGCTCTTTCAGAGCGTG
>JAJRUD010000241.1 GCA_024277995.1 Chloroflexota bacterium | reverse complement strand
GAGGGCGAGATGCAGGGCCTGTTCATTGACGGCAGGTTCGCTCCGGCCCACTCGGGCCAGACGATCGAAGTGATCAACCCGGCGACGGAGGACGTGATCAGCGAGGCCTCGCGCGGCGCCGAAGTCGATGTCGAGGCGGCCGTGCAGGCTGCCAGGAGGGCTTTCGGGGGGTGGAGCCGTACGCCGGCCGCCGAGCGCGCCACGCTGCTGCACGAGGTGGCGGCCCGCATTCGCTCTCATCATGACGAGCTGGTGCGCCTGCTCACCATGGAAGAAGGCAAACCGGTCCCCGAGAACGAAGAAGAATTGGAATGGACCGAAACCGTCTTCGACTACTACGCCGAACTGGGGCGCCATGAGCGCGGCCGTGTGATCCCCCCGGGGGATGCAGGGCAGTTCAATTTCGTGCTCAAGGAGCCATACGGCGTCGTGGGCTGCATCGTGCCCTGGAACTATCCCCTGCTGCTCATGGCCTGGAAAGTTGCGCCGGCCTTGGCTGCCGGCAATACGGTGGTGATCAAGCCCTCGGAATACACCCCCATTTCCACCCTCAGGGTGGCCGAGGTGGCCTTCTCGGCATTGCCCCCGGGCGTGGTCAACGTGATCACCGGCTACGGCCAGGAGGCGGGGGAGGCGTTGGTGGAGCACCCCGACGTGCCGGTTGTCGCCTTCACCGGCAGCCTGGCCACGGGGAAGCGCATCGCCTCCAGGGCGGCACCGATGATGAAGAAGCTGCACCTGGAGTTGGGTGGCAAGGACCCCATGATCGTCGGACCCGACGCGGACCTGGAAGTGGCCGTGCGGGCCCTGGCCTACGCCGCGCTGCTCAACGCCGGGCAGGTGTGCACCAGTACCGAGAGGGTCTACGTGGACCAAGCGCGTTATGAGCGCTTCTCGGAGGAGCTGGCCGATTTCGTGGGCGGGCTGCGCCTGGGCAACGGCCTGGATCCTGAGACCGACATCGGCCCCATGCTGCGAGACGAGTTTCGCGCCAAGGTGGAGGCGCAGGTAGAGCAGGCGCTCGCCTCGGGCGCCCGGGCTCTGGTAGGAGGCAAGCGGCCAAGGGGCCTCGTGCAGGGCTTTTTCTACGAGCCCACCGTCCTGGTTGACGTGAATCACGACATGCAGATCATGCGCGATGAGACCTTTGGGCCGGTCATCCCCTTGATGCCCTACCGCGATTTCGACGAAGCCATACGACTGGCGAACGACAGCCCCTACGGCCTGGGCGCCACGCTGATGAGTGGCGATGCGAAGCTGGTCAAGCGTTTCTTCGAAGAGGTGCAGGCCGGCACGCTGTGGATCAACGACCCGCTCACCGACAATTACGCCGGCCCCTTCGGTGGCATGAAGATGAGCGGTCTGGGGCGTGAACTGGGCCAGGAGGGCCTGGATGAGTTCTATCAGGTGAAGCACGTGCATTGGGATGTGGAGGGCGGCATCAAGGATTACTGGTTCCCCTATGGCAGCAGGAATGACGCGCGGCCCACGGAAGAGGAACCCAGGTCGTTCCCCGATCCTTGATCCCTGATTGCTGCTCACCCCGGTCCTGGCCCTGGGGGGCTTGCGATTGGATGACGAAGGCTCAATGGCTCTTGGCCGCCGCAGACCTGCAGCCAGCACTTGAGACTTGAGACCTGCGACTTGGGACTTGAGACTTGCATCTTGCCTCATGCAGGCGCTGCCTCAACCCTGGAACCGTAGGAGCGTCATATGGAACCGATGATCTGGCGCGTCGATGTGACCGACAGAACCGTGAGCCTCGAACCCGTGCCCGGGGGCTGGGAGCGCCTGGGCGGGCGGGGGCTGATCGCGCGCGTCCTGCTGGACGAGGTGCCGGCGAGCTGCGATCCGCTGGGGCCAAACAACAAGCTCATCTGGGCCCCTGGATTGCTGGTGGGGCACAAGGTCTCTTCATGCGACCGTATCTCCGTGGGCGGCAAGAGCCCGCTCACAGGCGGCGTCAAGGAGAGCAACGCTGGGGGCTCCACTGGCCTCAAGCTGGCCCGTCTTGGGGTGAAAGCGCTGATCGTGGAGGGGGAGCCGCAAGGGGACGGTTGGTGGCTGGTTCACCTCTCGGCCGATGGCGGGCGCTTCGAGCCGGCCGACGATCTGGCCGGCCTGGGCGTGTACGAGGCGGCCCGCCGGCTGTTGGAACGCTTTGGCAGCGACGTGGGTATCATCCTGATTGGCCCGGGCGGGGAGATGGGCCTGGGCAGCGCCGGCATCCAGAACCTGGACAAGGACCGCGAGCCCTCACGCATCAACGCGCGCGGCGGCCTGGGAGCCGTGATGGGGGGCAAGCGGCTGAAGGCCATCATCATTGACGATCGCGGCGGCGGGACGCCGTCTCTGGCGGCCCCCGATCTCTTCAAGGCGGCGCGCAAGCTCTACACCGAGCGCCTGCTGGACCACCCACAGACGAAAGTCTACGCTGAATACGGTACGGCGGCCATGACCTTGATGTGCGACGGCTTCGGCGGGCTGCCCACGCGCAACTTCTCTTCCGGTCACTTCGAGGGCGCTGAGAGGATCAGCGGCGAGGCGATGCGCGATCTGCTGACGGCGCGCGGCGGTGTGAGCAACACGACCCACGCCTGCATGGCCGGATGCGTCATCCGCTGCTCCAATTGCTTCGGGGACGAGAAGGGCGAGAAGGTGGTCTCGCCGGTGGAGTATGAGACCATCGGTCTGGTGGGCTCCAACCTGGGCATCGACAGCCTGGACGCTATCGCCCGGCTGAATTGGGAGTTGAACGATCTGGGGCTGGATACCATCGAGGTGGGCGCGGCGCTGGGTGTGGCGGCGGAGGCGGGATTGATGGCCTTCGGCGACGTGGATAGGGCCATGGCGCTGCTGGACGAGATTCGCTGCGGCACGGTGCTTGGGCGTCTGCTCGGCCACGGCGCGCTGGCGACCGGGCGCGTGCTCGGCGTGCGGCGCGTGCCGGTGGTGAAAGGGCAGGCCCTCTCGGCCTATGACCCGCGCGCCATCAAGGGCACCGGCGTGACCTACGCCACCTCGCCTCAGGGCGCCGACCACACCGCGGGCCTCACCATCCGCGCCAAGGTGGATCACCTTGACCCCCAGGGACAGGCCGAGCTCTCGCGCAAGGCGCAGATCAACATGGCCGGCTACGATACGCTGGGGATCTGTCTCTTCGGCGGTTTCGGCTTCGCCAAGGCCCCCGGTGCCATCTGCGACCTGCTGCGCGGGCGGTACGGTTGGGAGGTGGGCGACGACGTGCTGCAGGAGCTGGGGAAGGAGACCATCCGGTTGGAACGGGCCTTCAACCGGGCCGCGGGCTTCGGCCCCGCCGATGATCGCCTGCCAGAATGGATGACCCATGAGCCCCTTCCGCCGCACGAGGCCGTCTTTGATGTGCCCGAGGAGGATCTGGATGCGGTCTTCGACTGGTGAGACGAGACAGCGGGTTTCCTTCAGAATCTCGCCCTCCGGGAAGAGGGATCGATGCGGATCACCGTGAAGCTGCACAGCGTGCTGCGCCGCGCCACGCCCCAGGGGGTGCAAGACAGCGTGGAGCTGGACCTGCCCGCCGGATCCACCGTGGCTGATGCCATGCGCCAGGTGGGGCTGGACCCGCAGGATGAGAGCGTGCTGCTGGTGTTGAACGGGCGCATGGCGCAGGCCGGGCAGGCGCTGCAGGAGGGG
>JAJRUD010000013.1 GCA_024277995.1 Chloroflexota bacterium | reverse complement strand
CGCTGGGCCATCCGCCGCCCCGGCTAGAAGAAGGCCATCGTCACCCTGGGCCCGGGGCATACCATCGATGTCTTTGAAGGGGTGAAGTGATGGCGGTCAAGAAGTACAAGCCCACCTCGCCGAGTCGACGCGGCATGACCGGGCATACCTTCGACGAGGTCACCAAGACCAAGCCTGAGCGCTCGCTGCTCGTACCCCTGCGGCGCAAGGGTGGGCGCAACGTCCACGGCCGCATCACCGTGCGCCATCGCGGCGGCGGCAATCGCCGCCACCTGCGCCTGGTCGATTTCAAGCGCGACAAGCGCGGCATCCCGGCGCGCGTGGCGGCCATTGAGTACGACCCGAACCGCTCGGCGCGCCTGGCGCTGCTGCACTACGTCGACGGGGAGAAGCGCTACATTCTGGCGCCCCTGGGGCTGCATGTGGGCGACACGGTCACCGCTGGGCCGGAGGCCGAGATTCGGCCGGGCAACAGCCTGCCGCTGTCCAACATCCCGGACGGCACCATGATCCACAACATTGAGCTGTACGAGGGGCGCGGCGGTCAGTTGGTGCGCTCGGCGGGCACTTCGGCGCAGTTGCTGGGCAAGGAGGGCGCATACGCCGCCGTCCGGCTACCCTCCGGAGAGGTGCGCCGCGTGCGTCAGACCTGCTACGCGACCATCGGCCAGGTGGGCAATCCGGACCACAGCAACATCAAGCTGGGCAAGGCGGGGCGCAAACGCCATATGGGTATCCGCCCCACCGTGCGCGGCTCGGCCATGAGCCCGCGCGACCATCCGCACGGCGGTGGTGAAGGACGACAACCCATCGGCCTGCCGGGGCCGAAATCGCCCTGGGGGAAGCCGACGCTGGGCGCCAAGACGCGCCGCAACAAGAGCACCAGCAAGTACATCATTCGGCGGCGCTCAAAGCGCAGGAGATAGCCCGGCTTACCGATCCGAGACCCCCGTTCCCGCGCCCCGGTCGTTCTGAGGATGGGCGCAAGGAGTGGGATGGGGGCGCCGGGGCTGCAGTCAGATCGAGGAGTAATCATGTCGCGATCGTTGAAGAAGGGGCCGTACGTAAACCCCAAGCTGCTGAAGAAGATCGAG
The DNA here is from genome assembly GCA_024277995.1 of Chloroflexota bacterium. Lineage (GTDB taxonomy): Bacteria > Chloroflexota > Anaerolineae > Anaerolineales > E44-bin32 > JAJRUD01. The sequence continues at coordinate 2,795 of JAJRUD010000013.1, read as the reverse complement.
GAAATGAACCAGCGTGGGGAGAAAAAGGTCATCCGCACCTGGAGCCGCGCCAGCACCATCTTCCCGCAGATGGTCGGCCATACCATCGCGGTCCACGACGGCCGTCGTCACGTGCCCATCTACATCACCGAGAACATGGTGGGGCATAAGCTGGGTGAGTTCGCTCCCACGCGCACCTACCGCGGCCATGTGTCCAGGGACAAGACGACGAAGACGACGAGGTAGGTGACGATGGTCGAGCAGATTGACGTCCGAGCCACAGCGCGCTACGTCCCCATGTCGCCGCAGAAGGTGCGACTGGTGGTGGACCTGATTCGCGGCCGGGATGTGAACGAGGCGATGGATATCCTGCGCTACACGCCCAAGGCAGCTGCCACGCCGGTGGCCAAGGTGCTGCGCTCCGCCATCGCCAATGCCGAGGAGAACTTCGGCTTGAGCCGAGACGACCTGGTGGTGTACCGCATCTATGCCGACGGAGGCCCGACGCGCCGCTGGCGCCGTTTCGCGGCCCGCGGGCGCTTCAAGCCCCTGTTGCGTCGATCGTCGCACATCACCGTCATCCTGCGTGAGCGTGAGCAGGCTGAAGGCTAGGCTCGCCTGAAAGGAGCAAGCATGGGACGCAAGGTCCATCCAATCGGCTTTCGCCTGGGGATCACCAAGACCTGGGATTCGCGCTGGTTCGCGGAGGGGAAGGAATACGCCGAGCGCCTGCACGAGGATCGTGCCATCCGTGAACTGATTTTCAAGACCACACCGCGCGGCGCGATCTCGCGCGTGGAGATCGAGCGCTTCCCGAGCAGCGTGCATGTGACGGTGCACACTGCCAAACCGGGGATCGTCATCGGCCGCAAGGGCGCCAACGTCAAGGAGCTGCGGCGCAAGCTGCAGGAGCTGACCGGTCAGACGGTGAAGCTTGACATCGCCGAGATCGAGAACCCCGATCTGGACGCCAAGCTGGTGGCGGAGAACATCGCCAATCAGTTGGAGCGGCGCATCAGCCATCGGCGCGCCATGCAGCGCGCCATCCAGCAGGCGATGCGCGCCGGCGCCAAGGGCATCAAAGTGATGTGCTCGGGCCGCCTGGCCGGCATCGAGATGGCGCGCCGCGAGTGGATGCGCGACGGCCGCGTGCCGGCGCAGACGCTGCGGGCCGACATAGACTTCGCACGCGCCGAGGCGCTGACGACCTACGGGCGCATCGGTGTGAAGGTGTGGGTGTACCGCGGCGACGTGCTCCCTGAAGCCGAAGAGGCCCAGGAGGCCATGGACGTATATGTCAGCGAGTGAGCCGACGCCGCTCGCGCGTTGTGAGGTGCAAGTATGTTGATGCCGAAGCGAGTTAAATGGCGCAAGCAAATGCGCGGCCGGATGCGGGGCAAGGCGCAGCGCGGCAACGAGGTGACCTTCGGGGACTACGGCCTGCAGGCGCTGGAGCCCGGTTGGGTGACGGCGCGCCAGATCGAGGCCGCCCGCCGGGCGTTGGTGCGCTACATGCGCCGCCGCGGCAAGGTGTGGATCCGCATCTTCCCCGATAAGCCTGTGACCAAGAAGCCGGCCGAGACGCGCATGGGCAAGGGCAAAGGCGCCGTGGATCATTGGGTGGCGGTGGTGAAGCCGGGCCGCATCCTGTTCGAGATCTCGGGTGTGTCAGAGGAAGGCGCGCGGGAGGCCATGCGGCTGGCGTCGCACAAGCTCTCCATCAAGACCAAATTCGCCCAGCGGCTGGACGTGCTGGGAGGGGAGTGAGCGATGAAAGCGGCAGATATTCGAGCGCTATCCACTGAGGAAATCCGGGCGCGCCTGGAAGACGCTCGCGAGGAGTACTTCCGCCTGCGGTTCCAGTTCGCCACCGGGCAGCTCACCGATCATTCCCGGCTGCGGCAAACGCGGCGGGATATCGCCCGCCTGGCCACCATCCTGCGCGAGCGTGAGCTGGTGGCGGAGATCGAGGGAAGTGAAGCATGACCAACAAGCGACGACGTCTCATGGGCGTGGTGGTGCGCGCCAAGATGCTAAAGACGGTCACCGTGCAGGTGGATCGCTCTTTCCGCCATCGCGTGTACCAGAAGGTCATCCGGCGCACCAAGCGCTACCTGGCCCACGACGAGATCGGTTGCCAGCCGGGTGATCAGGTGATCATCGTCGAGAGCCGCCCGCTCTCGCGCAAGAAGCGCTGGGTGGTGCAGGAGGTGCTGCGCCGGGCCAGCGAGGCTGAGGTGAAGGCCGAGCACGTGGCTCAGTTGGTGGAGCCGGCGATCACGCCGACGGAGATACAGGTTGAGCCCGAGCAGGGGGTCGAGGCCGAGGCCGAGGCGCAACCTGAGGTGGAGGGGGAGGCATGATCCAGCAGGAAAGCCGTCTCAAGGTTGCCGACAACACCGGCGGCCGCGAGCTGCTGGTGATCCGCGTGCTGGGCGGCTCCGAGCGGCGCTATGCCCGTGTGGGCGACGTGGTGGTGGCGACGGTGAAGTCCGCCACGCCGCATGGGGCTGTGAGCAAGAGCGACATCGTGCGCGCCGTCGTGGTGCGCACCGCCAAAGAATACCGCCGCGAGGACGGGTCCTACATCCGCTTCGATGACAACGCGGCCGTCATCCTGGACACCGATGGCCGTAATCCGAAGGGGACGCGCATATTCGGCCCCGTGGCGCGCGAACTGCGTGAGAAGGGCTTCACCAAGATCGTGTCCCTCGCGCCGGAAGTGCTGTAGGAGGCGGTAGGGTGACGGTGAAATACAAGATCAGGCGCGGCGACACCGTTGAGGTGATCGCCGGACGAGACAAGGGAGTGCGGGG
>JAJRUD010000240.1 GCA_024277995.1 Chloroflexota bacterium | reverse complement strand
CCTGCCTTTAGGCGTCGTGGCGGAAGCGGTGGGCGGGAGCTACACCGACTATGCCCGCGTGGCGACCTACACGGGCTTTCCCACAGTCCTGGGTTGGGAATTCCATGAGATTCAGTGGCGCGGGAGCGCCGAGCCGCAGGGATCGCGCGCGGAGGACATCCGCACGTTGTACGAGACGCGCGGTTGGGAAGAAGCGCGGGCCGTCCTTGATCGGTACACGATCGACTACGTCTACGTCGGCCCGCTTGAGCGGGCGACATACCGGCCCGTTGCGACGGGCAAGTTCGAGGCACACATGCGTGTCCTTTACAGCAGTGGGAGTGTGCGTATCTATGGGCGAGGCTGGGAGGCGGCGCCATGACTGGGCGTGAGGTCCGGCTGCGCATAGAAGCCCTGGCCGTCATGGCGCTTCTGGCGCTGGGAGTGTGGGCTCGGTTGGATGGACTGGGCTGGCCGCCGCTCACGGAGCCGGAGGCCGTACGGGCGCTGAGTGCGCTGCAGGCCACCGACGCGCCGTCGCCCTTCTGGGCTCCGGATGCCACTCCCGACAACCCGGCCTACGCGGCGCCGACGGCGCTCCTGTTCCAGGCTCTGGGCGCCGGCGAAGGCACGGCGCGGGCGGTTTCGGCCCTGATGGGGGCAGCCCTCCTGCTGGCGCCGCTCGCCCTTCGCCGGCGGCTGGGCGCCGCAAGGACGCTGCTGCTCATGGCCGGCATGGCGCTGTCTCCGGTGCTCATTGCGCTCGCGCGTACGGCCGGCGGCGGCGCAGCCGCTGTGATGGCGCTGGGTGGTGCGCTGGCGCTGATGTGGGGGGGAGTTGAGGGCCGGGGACGCAGGCTGGGCGCGGCGGCACTGCTCGGCATGGCACTCGCCGCCGGGCCGGCGAGCCTGCAGGGGCTGATAGCACTGCTCATAGGCTGGGCGATCTATCGCGCCTGGTCCTGGCGGCGGGGCGATGATGACGCGCCGCTGCTCCTGAATCGCCCGCGGGGCGCCGATTGGTGGCCGTTGCCGCTGGTCGCGCTCGCGCTGGCCAGCGGATTCGGCTTCGTCCCGGGCGCGCTGGCGGGCATATTCGAAGGGCTGGGCAGCTGGCTGCAAGGATGGCAGGGGGGAGCGGGCATCCCGGCCGCCTCTTTCGCCGCAGCCTTGGGGGCGTACGAGCCTCTGCTGCTGGCGCTGGGCCTGGCGGGAGCGTGGGGTGCACTGCGTGGAGGTGACAGCGGGAGCCGCTTCGCCCTCTGTTGGGCCACAGGAGCCATCATCGCCGGGTTGATCTATCCGGGTCGAGCCGCATCTGATCTGGCTTGGCTGACGCTGCCGCTGGCGCTGCTCGCCGCAAATGCACTCTACGACTTCCTGGGCGGTTTCCAGATGCGCGGCGACGTGCGCTGGGCCTGGCTGGGGATGGTCGCGGGCCTGTTGGCGCTGTTGGCCTTCGCCTATCTGGAGATGGCGGCCTATGCCATGGGATTGGGCCCCAATGTGGCCCCGCTTGAGGCGGATTATCGTCTGGCATACGTGGCGGCGGCCCTTGGCCTGGCAACCCTGGTCGTGGTGCTCTTTGCCCTGGGGTGGGGATGGAATACGGCCTGGCGGGCGGTGGCGACTGCGGGTTTGAGCGTGCTGTTGTTGGCGAACGTCTATGCCGCCTGGCATTTGAACGCCGGCCGCGGGGCAGCCCGGGCGCGGGAGTTCTGGCGCCCGCGGGCGACGACGACCAACGTAAGCCTGCTGCTTGACACGCTGCGCGGCATCGGCACCGCGAACTATCGGGAGCCCTATGCGCTGCCCATCGCCCTCCAGAGAGACGCGCCGGCGTGGTTGGCCTGGAGCGTGCGAGGCTTCCGGGCAGGACACGTGCCGGCTGCAGCGCCGACGGCTGTCCTGGCGCGAGAGGGCGATGACCTCGGGCCGGCAGCGGCGGAATACATCGGACAGAAGATCGCGCTCGAGGAGCGATGGGATTGGGGTGGCGACTTGCCTCCCAGCCTGCTGGCCTGGTTGCTGCGCAGGGAGGCGCCGGTGGTCTCGGAAACCTGGCTCGTTCTTGTGCCGCCGCAATGGGCGGTGCCCCAGCTGGCCGCGCCGGCGGCCTCGGAGACGACGCCGTGAGCCCCGCAAGCATCATCGCCATCGACGGCCCCGCTGCCTCGGGGAAGTCGACGCTCGCGCAGCGCCTGGCTCAACGGCTGGGTTATCTCCTGGTGGATACGGGCGCCATGTATCGGGCCGTGACGCTGGCCGTCTTACGGCGCGGCATCCCGGTGGAGGATGAGGCGGCCGTTTCCGAGCTGGCGCAGCGCGTGCAGATCGATCTGCGGCCTCCGACGGTGGCGGACGGGCGCTCCTACGACGTCTTGCTCGATGGGGAGGACGTCACCTGGGCCATCCGCACTCCGGAGGTCGATGCCAACGTCTCGCAGGTATCGGCGTATCCGGGCGTGCGCGAAGCGATGACCGTGCGCCAGCGGGAGATCGGGAAGCGGGGCCAGGTTGTGATGGTGGGACGCGACATTGGGACGGTGGTGCTGCCCGAAGCGGAGCTGAAGATCTATCTGGACGCCTCGGTGGAAGAGCGCGCCCGGCGGCGCTACGAAGAGCGCCGTGAGCGTGGGGAAGAAGTCACCTACGAGGCGGTGTTGCAGGCGATGCGCGAACGGGATCGCTTCGATTCGACGCGCCAGCACGCTCCGCTGCTGGCGGCGGAGGACGCGGTGGTCCTGGACAGCACGGGTCTGAGTGTGGAAGAAGTGGTGGAGCGCGCCATGGCGCTTGTCGTAAGAGAGGAACGAAGGGCTGCGCATAGCCACGAGGGCGATGACTAGCACGCCGGGCACAGGCGAGGCCGCGAGTACCCCGGGGCCATCGCGGTGGGCTCGAGCATTCCGCGCACTGGCCCGGCCGACCATCCGGATGCTGTTCCACCTGCTGGCACGGGTCGAATTGCACGGGCTGGAAAAGGTCCCGAAAAGCGGCGGGTACCTCGTGGCGGCGAATCACATCACGCTCTACGAGCCGCCGCTGATCCTGTCATTCTGGCCGTCCGAGCTGGAAGTGGTGGGCGCGGTTGAGGTGCTCGGCCGGCCCTTCCAGGGGCAGCTTATGCGCCTGTACGGTGCGATTCCGGTACATCGCGGCTCCGCCGATCGGCGGCTGCTGAAAGCCATGGTCGCCTTGCTGCGTGCGAAACGGCCAGTGCTCATCTTTCCGGAGGGCGGCCGATCACATGCCCCCGGCATGCGCCGGGCCTGGAACGGAGTGGCCTATGTGGCCGGCAAGGCGGAAGTGCCGGTAGTGCCAGTAGGAGTGACGGGCACGGAATGTCTGACGGAGGCCATGCGCCGCGGCAGGCGGGCGCGGATTACAATGACGGTTGGAGATGCGATCCATTTGCCGCCCGTGCCCTGGGAGAAGCCGGAGCGCAAGGCGGCTCTGGAGGCCAACACCGAGAGGGTGATGCAGGCCATCGCTGCGCTGCTGCCGCCGGTCTACCACGGCGCATATGGCACAGAGGACTGAGCATGGAATTCGTGGGTCTGAGGACGCGAGGGAAAACGAGGGGGAGGTACGACCACCAGCGTCTGGAAGGGCGCCGCAAGGTGCTGCGCTGGATGCTGGACAACATCGGCTTCCGCTTCCTGGTGAAAATCGAACACGTGGAAGGACGGGAGCATTTCCCCATGGTCGGCCCAGCCATTGTGATGATCAATCACATTGCGTTCGTCGACCCCATTGTGGTGCTGGGACGGCTGCCGAGGAATGTGGTCCCGCTGGCGAAGGCCGAGGTGTACGATTATCCGCTGGTGGGGATTTTCCCTAAAATCTGGGACGTGATCCCGGTTCACCGCGGCGAGGTCGATCGCAGGGCCATCCGCAGCGCGTTGGCCGTGCTGCGCGCCGGCGAGGTGATCCTGATGGCGCCGGAGGGGACGCGCAACCCGGCGTTGGCGCGCGGCAAGGAGGGTCTGGCCTACCTGGCCCACCACAGTGGCGCCCCGGTGGTCCCGGTGGCCATCCATGGAACGCACGGTTTTCCCACACTCAGCCTGGCCCGCTGGCGCCAGCCGGGGGCCGAGATCACCATCGGCCGCCCGTTCCGATTCAAGACCTCAGGCCGGCGCCCCGATCGAGCCGCATTGCGCCAGATGACGGATGAAGCCATGTACGTGCTGGCGGCGATGCTGCCGCCGGAGCTGCGGGGTGTGTACAGCGAGCTGGACAAAGCCACCCGGGAAACGCTGGAGTTCTTGCAATGAAGGTGGGCCGGCAGCCATGGGCGGTGGCCGGCCTTGAATGATCTGCGGAGGTGTATGGGCGCCGGATAGCAGCGGCTGGCGCGCAAGCCCGCGTTGGAGCCGGATCCGGAAAGCGCCGCGGTTGCTTGCGTGGCGTGATGAGCATCTTTCAGCGCGAAGCGGGTCTTGAGGCACGGGCGAAGGGAGGGTATACTGGCCCCTACCTTTCCCTGAGGAGGTGCACGGCGGAGAAAACCCAACGGAAGGGCCAGCGCAAGGCCCCGGAAACGGGGTGACGAGGAGGAGGGTTCCCTGCCGCGGGGCAGGGCCAACCGGGTAACCATGGCGGCTCCCGACCGCCATGCCGGGAAAATCGAGAGATCAGCGGATGCCCTCCGGGCGAGCCACCGCCCGTCCCTTCCCTGCGCGAACCCCGCCGCCAAGGCCGGGCCGGAAACGGCGCGGACAAAACGGCGGGGAGTGGCAATCCGGTTGAACACATCGACGCATAAATCGGAGGCGATTGCATGTGTGGCATCGTCGGCTACGTCGGCGCGCGCGACGCGACGCCTATCATCTTCGGGGGGCTGAAGCGCCTCGAGTATCGCGGCTACGATTCGGCCGGCCTGGCTGTCATCCAGGGGGGGCAGGTCGAAATCCGCAGGGACGCGGGCAAGCTGGAGCGGTTGGGGGCGTTGCTCGAGACGCAGCCTGTGCACGGCAACATCGGCATCGGACACACTCGCTGGGCGACCCATGGCGAGCCCAATGCCCGCAACGCCCATCCACACGTGGGGGAATCGGGCGATGTGGTGGTCGTGCACAACGGGATCGTGGAGAACTTCCTCGCCCTGCGCGATGAATTGCAGGCCGAGGGGGTCAGTTTCCGATCCGAGACCGACACGGAGATCATCGCCCACCTGGTAGAGCGCTATCTGGCCATGGGGGAGGATTTCCCGGAGGCGGCGCGCAAGGCCATCCACCATCTGCAGGGCGCGCACGGCATCGTGCTGCTCTATCGACAGGAGCCGGGAAAGATCGTCGCGGCGCGCGTCGGCAACGCCGGCGGCGTGGTGTTGGGCGTGGGCGAGGGCGAGATGTTCGTAGCCTCCGATCTGCCCGCTATCCTGGAACATACCCGGCGCATGGTGTTCCTGGAATCAGGGCAGCTGGCCGTGGTCCAGCGCGACCGATTCGAAATCCTGGCCATCGAAGACGGCAGCCCTCTGGAAGTGGAAGTCCAATCAGTCCCCTGGGATCCCGTTTCCGCCGAGAAGGGGGAATACAAGCACTTCATGCTCAAGGAGATCTTCGAGCAGGTGCGTTCCATAACCGACACCATCGCCGGCAGGGTTGACTTCGAGCAGGGCAGGATCATCCTGCCGCAGCTAAACCTGACGCCGGAGATGGCGAAACGCATCCAGAAGATCGTCATAACCGGATGCGGCACGGCGGCGCACGCTGGCATGGTGGGCAAGGTGCTCATCGAGCGCATCGCGCGCATCCCGGTGGAAGTGGACATCGCCTCGGAGTTCCGCTACCGGGAGCCGCTGGTGGACGCGAATACGATCGTGCTGGCCATCAGCCAATCGGGCGAGACGGCGGACACGCTGGCCGCCATGGATGAAGCGCGGAAGCGCGGTGCGGTGCTGTGGAGCATCGTCAACGCCATTGGCTCCCAGGCCATGCGCGTCGCCGACGGATACATCAGTATGCAGGTGGGGCCGGAGATCGGCGTGGCCTCGACGAAGGCTTTCACCGCGCCCCTGGTGGACCTGTACATGCTGGCGATCCTGCTCGGCGACCTGCGCGGCAGCCTGGATGCCCGGCAGAGACGGTCCCTGGTGCGCGACCTGCGTCTCATCCCCGACCTGGTGGGCCGGTGTTTGGACCGGGCGCAGGCGGTGGAAGAGATCGCCCGGGTCTTCAAGGACATGGACCACTGCCTGTATCTGGGCCGCGGCGTGAATATGCCCATCGCGTACGAGGGCGCGCTGAAGCTCAAGGAGATCTCCTACATCCACGCCGAAGCCTACCCGGCGGGCGAGATGAAGCATGGCCCCATCGCGCTCATCGACGAAGAGATGCCGGTGGTGGCTATCGCTCCCAGAGACCCCTGGTACGAGAAGATGATCAGCCAGATCGAACAGACCAAGGCGCGCGGAGGCGTCGTGGTGGCGGTTGCTACCGATGGGGACGAATTGCTCCCGCCCATCGCCGATCACGTGCTCTGGGTTCCGGAGACGCCCTGGCTGCTAAGCCCGGTGACGACCACCATCCCGCTGCAGTTGCTGGCGTACCACATCGCCGTGCTGCGCGGGGCGGACGTGGATCAGCCACGCAACCTGGCCAAGAGCGTGACAGTGGAATAGCCGCCTCCGATCTATGGCCGGCAAGCGAGAGCTCCGGGGCTGCTTTCGTGGAGGCAGCCGGAAAAGGGGTGCCAGCCAGGAGCGATGGGGAACTCAATGCCGTGGAACCTTTCGATATGGCCGAACGGGGATGTCTCTCGGGAATGGAAACTGGGGGGCGCGAATGTGCCGTCCTGGCGCCCGGGAAATGGCACCGCCTTTTCTCCGGGAGAAGGCTGGATGTTCCGGCCCGGGATCTGCCCCGTGCTCCTGTCTCAGGGATCCAGGTGGAGCAGGTCGTCTGCGGCGAAGATGGGCGGCACGCGCAGGCCCAGGCGGCGGTAGAGTTCGGGGGGGATGCCGATGTCGGCCAGCCATAGGTCGCCGACGTATTCACGGGCCCCCTCGGTGAGCAGTCCCGCCTTGGGCAGGGCCAGGGTGAGCGTGGCGGCGGCGCGCACGGTGGGGTCGCCTGGGAGGCCTGTATCGGGATCCAGCCCTGAGGGCAGGTCCAGGGCCAGGATGGGCGCTGCGCCGGCGTTGGCGGCGGCGATCATACCCGCGATGGGGTCGCGCGGGGCGCCGCGCAGGCTGTATCCGAGCAGGGCGTCCAGGACGAGTTCGGCCTGGGGCAGGTCGGAGCCGGGCTGCCGAATGGGAACGGAGACCGAGCGCAGCGCTCGCAGCTGGTGAGCCGGCACTGCCTTCAGGCTGTTCACATCCGCGCCCAGGATCACCTCGACCTTGGCTCCCCATGCGTCGAGGCGTCGAGCGGCGGCCAGGCCGCCGCCACCGTTGCCGCCCGGTCCGGCGAGGATCAGCACCCTGCGGCCCAGGGCGGAGCCGCCCAGGAACCGGTCGCGCGCCAGTCGGGCCAGTGCCCGGCCTGCGTTCTCCATCATCTGCAGCAGATCGAGATGGAATTCTTCCGTGGCCAGGCGATCGACCTCACGCATCAGGGTGGCCGTCAGGCAAGGGACCTCATGTGCTTTCATCGGGGGGGTCCTGGCGGGCGATGAGCAGGGGAGTGCGGATGCTGACGAGCAGCGTGGGCAGCACGTCGTCGATCAGGACGTGCTCCATGGGCATGTCAAGCGAGGCCCCGACGATGACCAGATCGTGGCCTTCCACTTCGCAGGCGCGCACGATCTCATCGGCGACGATGCCGTAGCGGAGCGCGATCTGGGCCTGAACGCCGGCCCTTTCACACAGGCGGGCCGCGTCCTTCAAATGGCGCGAGAGCGGCGTGTCGCGCGCCAGAACGTCCATCAGCGAATCGCCGAAGGCCGGAAGGCCGGCGTACATGCCGGGGGCTCTGCTGCTCACATGCATGATAGTGAGGCCGGCATCGGCGGCACGGGCGAGTCGCAAGCCCCACCTGAGCGGGCGCGCGGAGGCCTGCTTGCCACCGGTACAGACCAGAATGCTTCGCAGCACCTGCTGCGAGCCCTGAAGAACGAGCGTGGTGACGGGGGCCCGCAGGGCGATCTGGACCGCCCAGGAGGGGGCTGGCTGAGCGGCTGGATGGCGCTCCAGACCGACCACCACCATGGAATAGCCTCCGCTGCGCAGCTCTTCAAGGACCGGGCCCACGGGATCGCCGGACATTGCAGCGACCGTGATGGCCCTATCAGACGGGGATGGCTCCCTTGCCGGAAGTTCTTCCCTCGTCGTTGGCGTCTCTGGCAAGGGAAACTGGAGGCGCGTCGCTTCGAGGTTCAGGTGGCGCAGCATATGCTCTGTCGCCTGCTGCGCCCCCTCGTCCGCAGCGCCCATGGAGACGAGCAGGGCACCGCCCTGGATGTTCTCCTTTTGGGATGGTGTCATTTTCCCTCCATCAACCCTGGAGTCGTAAGAGCACCATCACGGCCGCGACCAGGGGCAGGAAAGAGAAGGCCAGGCGAATGGTTGGGCCGGTCACGTAGCGCGTCCCCAGGGCACCGATCTGTGCGCCGATGGCGGCGCCTGTTTGCATGGTCAAAGCAATGATCACGTCCACATTGCCCTTGAGGGCATGGCTTATCGTGCCGAAGCCTGCCGAAATCACGATTTCGAATAGGTCGGTGCCGACGGCGGTGTGGGTGGGCACGCCAAGCACGTAGACGAGCAGCGGCATACGCAGGAACCCGCCTCCCACTCCCAGAGTGCCGGCCAGCACTCCCGTAATCAGGCCGACGAGCAGAATAGTCCAGATGGAGATCTCGGCGACGCCGGAGGTGGGCAGGCTGATTAAGGGCGGGATGCGCAGGATGCGGGAGCGGCGGACAGCGCTGGGGATCCCCAAGACCTCGTCGACGGGCAGGCGCGTGCGGCGTCGGATTTGCAGGGCGCGCATGGCCTCCCAGGCGGTGAAGATCCCGATCACAGTCAGGATCACCACGTACGCCATCCCCAGCACCCGGTCGACATCCCCCATGACCTTAAGGCGCTCGATGATTTGCGCGCCGATTTCGACGCCCGGGATCGTCCCTACCATCATCAGCACGCCCAGGCGCAAGTCGACATTTCCCAGGGCTCTGTGCCTGCGCGCAGCGACGATGGACTTGCCCGTCATATGCGCCAGGTCGGTGCCGACGACGAAGTTCATAGGGACACCTGCCCAGAACATGAGCGGGCCCGCGATGAACCCGCCGCCGACTCCAAAGAAGCCACCCATCACGCCGACGCCGAAGCCGATCAGGGCCAAAAGAAAGGGGTCAACCTCGACACCAGCGATAGGGAATACCATGGCTCAGTGCCTCAACCCGATGCGGCGCAGCAGCCAACTGGTCAGGATTTCCAGCAAGACGGCCTGGCCCACGATGAGGGCCAGCGACAGGTAGGCGTAGCTGGCGCGGCCGGACTCGTACAATCGCTGGATCGGCTCGCGGCCGAAGTGCAGCACCAGCGCGAAGTAGGCTGTGACCAGTGGAGCGTAAAAGAGCAGCTCCAGGCCGAGGCTGCGAAGCAGCGGCCTGAGGGATGGGTCCTGTCGGCGGGGCGCGGTCCCGTGCTCTTCCACTACGGTTCCTCCAGCTGCATGGCCAGGTCCCCGGGTGAAGTCACTGGAAGCTTACACGAGAATCGCTGGCAGAGGTATGCGGTCGGCCTGCCCTCCAGCAGTTCACGGTGTGCCAGCAGGGAGGGGGCGGCGTGCGCGCCGGGATCGCCGCCGGCCATCACCAGGCGGGGCGTGAATCTTTTTGCGGCCGCAGCATGCAGGGCCTGGAAGCGGGCGTCGGCGGGATCGCCCAGCAGCGCGAGCTGGTGTATCGGCCCGAGCGCGAAATCGAGCGCGCACAGCCAGCCGGAGAAACCCGTCGGATAGCGGACGGCCATGGCCTGCATGGCGGTCGCGGCCTGCAGCGCGGGGTCGGTGTAGCGCTGATCGCCGGTCAGGGCGCCCAGCCTCAGCAGGAGCGACACGGCCAGGGTATTGCCGCTAGCGGTGGGGGAATCTTGCAGGCCTTTGGGCCGAGTGATAAGCGGCTCGCTCTCGTCGCGTGTGTCGAAAAAGCCGCCTTCGGGGTCCGCGAAGTGAGAGAGGATCTCCTCGGCCTGGTGGATGGCGGCCTGGTACCAACGGTTGTCGAAATCCGATTGATAGAGCTCCAGCATGGCGAGCCCCAGGGCGGCGTGATCTTCCAGGTAGGCCGTGTGTTGAGCCCGATCGCGGTACCAGGAGCGCATGAGCCGGCCTTGTGGCATCAGGTTGTCCAGCAGAAAGGAGGCCAGCCGCTGAGCAGCCTGGAGCAAGTCCGGGCGTCGCAAGACACGCGCCCCTTGGGCCAGGGTCATCAGCGCAAGACCATTCCAGGAGGTGATGATCTTGTCGTCGAGAGCCGGGCGCGTGCGGTGCTCCCGGGCTTCGAGCAGAGCGGCGCGGGAGGTTCGCAGGCGGCGGTCGATCTGCTCCGGCCGGGCGCCGAAGCGCTGGCTGAGTTCTTCCACAGAGGTCGTCAGATGAAGCACGTTGCGCCCCTCGAAGTCGCCGGCCTCGGAGACGTCATAGGCTGCCATGAACAACTGGGCATCTTCCGGCGGAAGGACGACCTGAATCTGTTCAGGCGTCCAGAGATAGAAGGTCCCTTCTTCTCCTTCAGCGTCGGCGTCCAGGGAGGCGAAGAAGCCCCCTTGGGGATGGCGCATCTCGCGCAGCAGAAAATCGATGGTGGCCTCGAAGGTCTGCAGGAGTGTTTGGTCGCCGCTCACATGCCAGGCATGGAGATAGGCTCTTGCCAGCAGCGCGTTGTCATAGAGCATCTTCTCGAAATGGGGCACCAGCCAGCGCTCATCCACGGCGTAGCGATGGAAGCCGCCGCCCAGGTGATCGAAGATTCCACCTCGAGCCATGGCCTGCAAGGTGTGGAGGGCCATATCGCGGGCCAGTGGGTCGCCGACCCGATGGTGATGGCGGAGCAGGAACTCGACGGTCATGGCGCTGGGGAACTTCGGCGCGCCGCCCCAGCCCCCGCATACCCAGTCGTATGTGCGCAGCAGGGCTTCAGCTGCCCGATGGAGGGTCTCGGTTTGAAGTGAATCATCGGCGCTTCGCAGAGCTGGCGTCTGCGACAACTGGTCGGTGAGTCGATCGCTGGCAGCGAGCAGGTCATCGCGCTCTTCGCGCCATGCGCGCGCGATGCCAAGCAGGACCTCACGGAAGGAGGGCATGTCGTGGCGGCGCACGGGGGGGAAATAGGTGCCGCCGTAGAAGGGCTTGCCCTGCGGTGTGAGGAAGACGGACATCGGCCAACCGCCGTATCCTGTCATGGCCGTGACGGCCTGCATGTAGATGGCATCCACGTCAGGTCGCTCCTCGCGATCCACCTTGACGTTGACGAAATGATCGTTCATGATGGCGGCGACTTCGGGGTCTTCGAAGGATTCGTGGGCCATCACGTGGCACCAATGGCAGGCGGCGTAGCCGATGCTGAGGAAGACGGGCTTGTCCTCGCTCTCGGCCTTCTGAAAGGCGGCCGTGCTCCACGGGAACCAATCGACGGGGTTCTCCGCATGCTGCAGGAGATAAGGTGAGGTCTGGTCCTTGAGCCTGTTGCTCATGGGGGTGCTCCTGGGGGGGGGCGGGGGTGGTACAATGCCGTGCATGTCACGCTCCCTGCCCACACCCCTGCGCTGGTTGCCCTCCATCATCATGATGGGGCTGATCTTCTTTTTCTCCTCCCTGCCTGCGAGTCGGATCCCCTATTTCGGATCCGTGGACCTGTTGGTAAAAAAGGGCGGCCATGCGATGGGCTACGCACTGCTGGCCACCTCCTACTACTTCGCGCTGCCTCCCCGGCTTTCTACCCGCTATCGCTGGCTGACCTCACTGCTCATGGCGCTGCTATTTGCACTGAGCGATGAGTTTCACCAGTCCTTCGTTCAGGGCCGCACTTCGTCTTTGCGCGATGTTGTGATCGATGGCGTGGGGGCTTTCGTGGCACTGACCCTGGTGGCCGGCTACTCCTCGAACTCTAGATCGAACTCGAGTTCCTGATCTTCGCTCCAGGCCTCACCCGGTAGTATCTCGATCTCGCCGAAGATCTGTTCCTGGCGGACGTCGATCTGCCGTTGTTTCACCAACTCCAGCATCGCAAGGAATGAAACCACGATCTCGAGCCGGCTGCGAACGGTCTTGAGCAGCTTGCGGAAGGTCGTCCGCCGCTCTCGGCGCAGCGCATCCAGGATGAGGTGGATCTTGTCCCGGATGCGGATGCGATGCGGCGCCACCGCCTGGCTCAGGGGCTGTGGGGTGGGGGCAGTGGCGAGCGCGTGCAGCATGGCTCGCCTGAGGTCCTGCAGGGTAATGCCGCCCAGGTCGAGTCTGGATTCGGGGAGCGGCGGCGGCGCCAGGCGGACGAAGGTGCGCAGCCCGGCCTTTTGGCGTCCGGCCAGATAACGTGCGATGCGCTTGAATCGGCGGTAGGCGATCAATTGTTGCGCGAGCGCTTCGCCCGGGTCTTCCTCTCCCGGTTCGCGCTCAGGCGGGCGCGGCAGCAGCGCCTCGGATTTGATTTGCAGCAGGCGAGCGGCGATGACCAGGAAGGCGCTCAGGTCGGCGAGCTTGTGCTCCTGGGCCTGGCGCAGGTAGGCAAGGTATTGGTCGGTGACCTGTGCCAGGGCGATCTTGGTGATGTCCAATTCGGCGCGCTGAATGAGCTCCAACAGCAGGTCGAGCGGACCTTCGTAAACAGGCAGGTGGATGGTATAGGTCATCGCATGCGATCAGGCGCGCAGCATCAGGAACAGACCCGTGAGGACGACCAACGCGACGACGGCCAGTGTGGCGATCCCCACGACGAGCATGATCCTGCGATCCGCCTCGCGCCGTGCAGCCTCCTCTGCGGCGATGGTCTGCACCCGCTGACGTTCGATCTGCCAAAAGCCTTCCATTTAGGCGGATAGCTCCCAAAGGTTGCGGCACGTGGTGCAGGCCATGAAGCCCTTATCGAGAGCGTCGAGTCCTGCCTGATGGGATTCGGGGCAGACCACTTGCTGCTCCATCAATCCTCGCCGTCGCGGGCCTGCTCGCGATTATACCTTAGCGCCCCGGGTTTGCCCGCAAGGGCCACCGCAAGCCCGGGCCGGCGTGAGCAGGCTTCCAATCCAGGGCCGAGAAGCATGGTATCATTCTGAACATCAAAGCGAGGTAAGGACGGAGCATAGAATGATCAAGGAACCGATTCACGTGACAGATGCCGCCTTCGAGAAGACGGTATTGCAATCCGAACTGCCTGTGGTGGTGGACTTCTGGGCGCCGTGGTGCGGCCCATGCCGCATGGTGGAGCCGATCCTGAAGAAGATCGCCGAGGAGTACTCGGGCAAGCTGATCGTGGCCAAGGTCAACACTGACGAGAACCCGGAGTGGGCCATGAAGTTCGGCGTGCAGGGGATCCCGACCATGCTGTTCGTGGCGGATGGCAACGTGGTTCACCGCCAGGTGGGCGCAGTGCCGGAGCCCTACCTGCGCGATATGGTGGACGAATTCCTGAACGCAGCGGGGGAGTCCTCTTCCCAGGCACAGGCCGAGAAGAACTGAACGAGTCAGGCCTGGCGCCGCGCCCCAGGCCTGACTATCCACTAAGCCAGATCCAGATGAACAGCCCGCCGACCGCCTGGCGGGCTGTTTTCGTGTTTGATCGTGTCGAGTGGACCTCCGCCGAGCCGCCGCGGTGGGCGCGGGAGCGGCTCGGGAAGCGGTGGTCTTGTCGCCGCCGCCGGCTTCCCATCTCCGGGGTCGAGGCGGGCCAGCGATGGATTTCTGGGGGATGGTCCAGCGGTTGTGATGGCTGCATTCCAGCGTGCTGCGGCGTGCTAGCGTTTCTTGTGGGACTTCGTTCCCCAGATGAGCCCCTCGATGTGTCTCCAGAAGCGTCGCAACAAGGACCGCACGCGACCCATGAAGGTGAACAATCGCTGGATGCCGCGCCGCGCGGGCGGTATCGGGCGCTCCGTCGAGACCCATTCCAACACCAGCGCGCCGTAGGTGAGGCCGGCGCCGAAGGCCACCAGGACGACGTGGTCGCCCGGGCGGATGCGCCCCTGTTCGATGGCTTCGCATGCGGCGATCGGGATGGAGGCGGAGGAGGTGTTGCCGTAGCGCTCGATGTTGACCATGAAACGTTCCATGGGCAGGCGCAGACTGCGGGCGGCGGCTTCGATGATGCGCCGATTGGCCTGATGAGGAATGACCAGCTCCACGTCATCCAGCTCGATGCCGGAGCGAGTCAGGACTTCCCTGGTGGAGGAGGCCATCACGCGCGTCGCGAAGCGGAAGATCTCGCGGCCGTTCATCTGGATGGTATGCAGGTTCTTGTGGACGGTCTCCAGTGAGGCCGGCATGCGGCTGCCGCCGGCGGGGATGGTGAGCAGGTTGCTCCCCGACCCGTCGGCGTGCAGCACAGAGGCCAGGAAGCCGCCCGGGTCATGACTGGCCTGGAGCACGAAGGCCCCTGCGCCGTCGCCGAAGAGGATGCACGTGCTGCGATCCTCCCAATTGATCAGACGCGAAAGCGTCTCCGCGCCGATGACGATGGCGTTCTCGATGGCGCCGGCGCGGATGGAGTGCGAGGCCAGGCTGAGCCCGTAGATGAAGCCCGTGCAGGCCGCCGAAAGGTCAAAGGCGGCTGCGTTGGTGGCGCCGAGCGTGTCCTGCACGATGCAGGCTGTGGCCGGGAAGATGTGCTCGGGCGAGGCCGTGGCCACGATGATCATCTGAATATCGGTCGGGCGCAGGTCGGTGCGGGCCAGGGCGCGCAGCGCGGCGCGCGCTGCCAGGGTGGCCGTGCTCTCGCCTTTCTGGGCGATGCGCCGCTCGCGGATCCCCGTGCGTGAGACGATCCAATCGTCGTTCGTATCGACCAGGCGGGAAAGTTCCTGATTGGTGAGAACCCGATCGGGGACGGCCATGCCCCAGCCCGTGACGTGCGCGTAGCGGTTCATGGTCGGATGCTGGCCTCCGGGTGGCTGAAAATCAAGCTGGCGTTATGACCGCCGAAGCCGAAGGAATTGGTCATCACGTGTCGCGGGCTCGCCTGGCGCGCCTGGTTCGGGATGTAATCCAGATCGCATTCGGGGTCGGGAGTCTCGTAGTTGATGGTCGGCGGGAGGCGTCCTTCCTGCAGAGCTTTGATGCAGAAGATCGATTCCAGCGCGCCGGCCGCGCCGAGCAGATGACCGGTCATCGATTTAGTGGAGGAGATGGGGACCTGGTGGGCGTGTTCGGCGAAGACCGTCTTGATGGCTGCCGTCTCGCTGGCGTCGTTGAGGCGGGTGCTGGTGCCGTGGGCGTTGATATATCCGATATCCGTGGGCTGCAGATGTGCGTCCTGCAGGGCGATGCGCATGCAGAGGGCGGCGCCGGCCCCTTTCTCAGCGGGGGCTGAGATGTGGAAGGCGTCGTTGGTGGTGCCGTAGCCTGAGACCTCAGCCAGGATGCGTGCGCCGCGCGCCTTGGCGTGTTCGTATGATTCCAGTATCAGCGTGGCCGCGCCCTCGCCCATGACGAATCCATCCCGGTTCAGATCGAAGGGGCGCGAGGCACGTTTCGGGTCCTCGTTGCGTTTGGAGATGGCGTCCATGGTGTTGAAGCCGGCCAGGGCGATGGGAACGATGGCCGATTCGGCGCCGCCGGCCACCATGACCTGCGCCGCGCCGCGGCGGATGGTCTCGACGGCCTCGCCGATGGCGTTGGCGCTGGAGGCGCAGGCTGTGACGACCGCCATGTTCGGCCCGCGCAATCCGAAGTGGATGGCCACCTGGGCGGCTGCGCCGTCGGGAAGCATCATCGGCACCATGAAAGGGCTCACCCATCTGGGGCCGCGCGCGAGGAACTTCTCTGTCTCCTTGAGCAGCGTGCCGATGCCGCCGATGCCGGTTCCGATGATGACACCGATGCTGTCGCGGTTGGCATCGCTGATCTCCAGGCCGCTATCCTCCAGTGCCTGCCGGGTGGCGACGATGGAGAACTGGGTGAAGCGGTCCATGCGGCGCGCGTCGCGCCGCCCCAGCAGCGCTTCAGGCTGAAAGCCCTTGACCTCGGCCGCGAAGCGGGTCTTGAATTGGGATGCATCAAAGAGTGTGATGAAGTCGACGCCGGAGGTTCCCGATAGGGCGGCGCGCCAGGTGGATTCGACATCATTTCCCAGTGGGCTGATACACCCCATTCCGGTGACGACTACTCGCGTGCGGGTCACGATCTCCTCCTTACAAGATCAAAGTCGTGGCGCATCGGTGCCCTCGCACGAGTATAACACCCGCTCTTCGGGGAGGGTGCGCGCCGGGGAGGACGATCCGCTGTGCTACAATCCTTGCGGCTGGCCTCCCAACGGGCCGGCCCTGCCTGAGAGATGATCCTTGTAACCGGTGGAACGAGCTTCATAGGGCGAGCCATACTGCGCCAGTTGGTGGAGCAGGGCCGCAGGGTCCGCACGCTGCTCGGACCCTCCCGGCAATCGCCGGCGCTGCCGCGCGGCGTGCCGACGGAGGTGGCTCTCGCCGCTCCGCTGGACGAGCGCGGCATACGCGCCGCGCTCGTCGGCGTCGACACCGTCATCCACGCCGACGGAACCCCTGTACCGGGCGCGCCTGAGGCGCGCCTGGCGCAGGAGGTCGAGGCGGCGCGTATCCTGGCCCAGGCGGCTTCCCAGGCGCATGTGCGACGGCTGCTGCTGATCAGCCATGTGGGCGCGGATCGCGCCTCGGCCTTACCGCTGTTGCGGGCCAAGGGCCTGGTGGAACAGGCATTCGAGGCCAGCGGCATTCCCTCCATAATTCTCCGTTCCGGCGTGCTCTTCGGCCCCGGCGATGGTTTTACCACGTCGGTGGCGATGCTGCTGGCGGTCTCCCCGCTGTTCCTGTTGCCGGGAGACGGCTCCGTACTCCTGCAACCGTTATGGGTTGAAGACCTGGCGACCTGCGTGCTCTGGGCCCTGGATGGGAGTGTGTCGCAGGGCACCTTCGAGATCGGCGGGCCAGAGTTCCTTACCATGGAGGAGGTGGCGGTCCTGGTGATGCAGGCGATGCACATCCGCCGCCCGATGGTGCCCTTCCGCCAGCCATACCTGAGAGCCCTGGCGTGGGTGCTGAGCCGCGCCCTGCCACAATCCCCCGTCAGCCCCCTGTGGCTCGATTACCTGGCCGGAAACAGGATCGCCACCCTGGATGCGCTGCCGCAGACCTTCGGCCTGCAACCATCGCGCATGGAGACTCAGCTCGCATATTTGAAGGGGCGGCGCTGGGTGTGGGAACTGCTGCGAATGCAATTGCGCCGCAGAAATGGAGGTGGTGGATGAGCGACGATATCGTGATTCGGCCTCTGGACAGCATGGAGAAGCTGGAACAGGCCGAAGCCTTGCAGTCCTTGGTGTGGCCGGGCAGTGAGCGCGACGTCGTCCCGGCCCACATGATGATCACCATTCAGCACAACGGCGGCGTAGTGCTGGGCGCCTTTGACGGCGACAAGCTGGTGGGCTTCGTGCTGGGGTTTCTGGGGACCGACGAGGAAACCCCCGAGCGGGTGGCCATGGCGCGGCTCAAGCATTGCTCGCATATGCTCGGGGTGCATCCCAAATACCGGGGCCGGGGCATCGGCTACCGCTTGAAGTGTGCCCAGCGGCAGGCCGTCATGCGGCAGGGCATCCGTCTTGTCACCTGGACCTACGATCCGTTGCAAAGCCGCAACGCTCATCTGAACATACGCCGTCTGGGAGCCATCTGCCGGACATACATTCGTGATGCTTACGGCGAGATGCGCGACGGGCTGAACGTCGGTGTGCCCTCGGATCGATTCCAGGTCGAGTGGTGGATCACCTCGCGGCGCGTCGAGGCTCGCATTGAGGGATCGCGGCCTCCGCTGGACCTGGCCCATTTCCTGGGCGCAGGCGCGCACAAGCTCAATCCGGCCACCCTGGGCGAGGATGATCTGCCGCGCCCGGCGGAGGAAGTGGAGCAACCATCGGGGAACGTAGCGTTGGTGGAGATCCCGGCCGACTTCCATCGCCTGCGTTTGAAGGACCTGGAGCTGGCCAGGGCCTGGAGGCTGCACACGCGTCAGGTCTTCGAAGAGGCCTTCGCGCGCGGGTACCTGGTCACCGATTTCGTGCACCTGAGCGGCGAGACCGTGCCGCGCTCCTATTATGTGCTTTCCCACGGCGAAGGGAGATTGGGATGAGAGTGCGGATAGAAGGTGTGGAGCTGCACCATGTGCGCCTGCGCTTGAAGGAACCCTTTGAGACCTCCTTCGGCGTGGAGCGGGATCGAGAATGTCTGATCCTGCGGCTGGAGGGCGATGGCCTGCAGGGGTGGGGCGAGTGTGTGGCCGACGCCTGGCCCGGCTATTCCTACGAGACGGTGGGGACGGCCTGGCACGTGCTGACGGAGTTTTTCGTGCCACGCCTGCTGGGCCAGCGCTTCGACGACGTGGAGGCGCTGGAGGCCCTTCTGGCGCCCTATAAGGGGCACCCGCTGGCTAAGGCGGGCCTGCAGATGGCGCTTTGGGACCTGCTGGGCAAGGCCCAGGGGCGGCCGCTGGCAGAGATGTTGGGCGGGGAGAGACGGCGCGTGGCTGTGGGTGTTTCCATCGGAATCCAGCCCGACATCATGAGCTTGGTAGAGACCGTTGAGCGCTACGTGGAATTGGGCTACCGGCGCATCAAGCTGAAGATCAAGCCCGGCAGGGACGTGGAGGAAGTGCGGGCCGTGCGCCACGCCTTTCCAGACATGCCGCTTCAGGTGGATGCCAACTCCGCTTATGGCCTGGAAGACACGCCGGTCTTCGAGGCCATGGACGATCTGGGCCTGCTGCTGATCGAGCAACCGCTGGCGGAAGATGACCTGGTGGACCACAGCCTGCTGCAGCAGCGGCTGCAGACGGACTTGTGCCTGGACGAGAGTATCCTCTCGGCGCGCCACGCCCGACAGGCGCTGGACCTGGGAGCCTGCCGGGTGATCAATATCAAACCCGCCCGCGTTGGGGGGCTGCGCGAGGCGCGGCGCTTGCACGATCTGTGTCGTGAACGGCGGGCGCCGCTCTGGTGCGGCGGCATGCTGGAGACGGGGATCGGACGCGCCTCGAACCTGGCGTTGGCTTCGCTGCCCGGCTTCACCTTGCCCGGCGACATCTCGGCCAGCGATCGCTATTTCGAGGTGGATATTGCCGAGCCGCGCTTTACCCTCAACGACGACAGCACCATCGACGTCCCCCAGGGGGCGGGGTTGGGTGTCCGGGTAGACCTTGAGGCCCTGAAGGCGCACACGCTGCGGACATGGACCAGCGGTGGCGCGTCGTCCCGAGGGGGGCGGGCCACGCCGGGTTGGCGATAGGCGCTTGAGGAGGTTTATCGATGGCCGCTCCCGGAAAGGAGCGGCCATCCCTTCATCCTAGCGGAGGGGGTATCGCAATCCGTGCGGCGAGCGGGGTCGACCGCTTTTGCCCGCAGAGACGTTGCATGCGACGTCTCTACGGGTTCGGGGTCATTTACCTGCTGGGGGGCTGGTTGGGGCGGTTCATGAGTTGGCGCAGCGGTGCTACGGCAGCAGGTGCAACAGCCAGTCGATGGAAACAGAGCCGGCGTAGGCGAAAACCAGCATCTTGAGGGTTTTACCGAGCCAGGCCCAGAAGAGGAAGCGAGGTAATGGCATGCGCAGGGCGCCGGCAGCGGCGCCGGCCACGTCGAAGAGTGGGTTGGGGATGAAGGCCAGCGCCAGGATCATCCATTTGCCATAGTGCTGCGTCCATCCCTGTATGCGCTGATAGGCGGGCCCATGGGGGATGACGGCCTCACCGCTGAAGCCTGCCAGGTAGCCGGTCAGCTCGCCCAGCGCGGCGCCCGCACCTGCGGCGAGTGCGACGCCGATTGGATGGAAAACGGCGCCCATGGCGAAAGTGAGCGCCACGCCCGGAATGGGGAAGATGAGCGTGGCGTTGGCCAGGAGGGAGAGCAAGAAAATGCCGGGGTAGCCGTAGGAGCTGAGCTCCTGCACGCGGTCGCGGTAAACGAAGATGAGCGAGATGACGAGGATGACGAAAGCCAGCGCCAGGATCCTGGCGATCTTCAGACGCCGACCACTGAAGAAGGGCTCGCTCTTCACCGCTCCTCGATCTTGATGGTCTCGATGCGTGCGGCCGGCGCGTCAGCGTCGCTCGGATCGCGCTCAGGGATGGAAAGCAGCACCTGCATCCCATCAACCACATGGCCGAAAACGCTGTGGCGGTCATCGAGCCATGGGGTGGGGGCATGGGTGATGAAGAACTGGGAGCCGTTTGTGTTCGGCCCGGCGTTGGCCATGGACAGGACTCCGGGCTGGTCGTGCCGCAGGTCGGGATGGAACTCGTCCTGGAAGGTGTATCCGGGACCGCCGCGGCCGGTACCGGTGGGGTCTCCCGTCTGGGCCATGAAGCCCTTGATCACGCGGTGAAAAATGACGCCGTCATAGAACCCGTCTCGGGCCAGGAAAACGAAGTTGTTCACCGTCTTTGGGGCACTGTCAGCGTGCAGATCGATGGTGATCTCTCCCTGGTCGGTGAGGATGCGGGCGCGGTATTGTCTGGCGGGGTCGATGCTCATGACGGGCGGAGCGGGGTAGCGCTTGGTGTCCATGGGGTCTCCTTCAGGGTGTGCGGCGCGATAGCATGGCGTGGATGCGGGACACGACCATATCCATCGCGACGGTGTTGAGCCCGCCTTCGGGTATGATGACATCGGCGTGGCGCTTGGATGGCTCGACGAACTCCAGGTGCATGGGGCGTACGGTGGATTGGTATTGGTGGATGACGGATTCCATGGTGCGGCCCCGCTCGTGGATGTCTCGCTGCAGGCGGCGGATGAATCGGATGTCGGCCGGCGTGTCGACGAAGATCTTGATGTCCAGCAGTTCGCGCAAATCAGGTTCGAGGAAGATCAAGATACCCTCCACTAGCACCACCGGGCGCGGCTCGACGTGCACGGTACGGTCGGTACGGCTGTGGGTGGTGAAGTCGTAGACGGGGATGTCCACGGCCTCCCAACGGCGCAGGGCGCGCAGGTGGGTGACGAGCAGGTCGGTCTCGATGGAATCCGGGTGGTCGAAATTGACCTGCTCGCGTTGGGCAAGGGGCAGGTCCTGCAGGTCCCGGTAGTAGGCATCCTGAGGTAGGAAGGCGATGTTCTCGGCGCCGACGCGCTCCAGGATGACGTTGGCGACGGTGGTCTTGCCGGATCCGGTGCCTCCGGCGATGCCGATGACCAGGGGTGGTGGACGTTCGGGCATGTCTCGATTATACGCCGCCAGCCGGAAAGGAAAAGCGCCCGGGAAGGGCGCAGGAGGAGCCACCGATGGGAATCGAACCCATAACCTATCGCTTACGAAGCGATTGCTCTGCCGATTGAGCTACGGTGGCGGCGGGAGGATTATACCAGCGGCGCGAATGCCTTGGCAAGACGGGCGCCCCCAAGGATAATGGTGCCATGCGAATTGCCATGATCTCGTATCACACCTGCCCCCTGGCCACCCTGGGCGGCAAGGACACCGGCGGGATGAACGTCTACGTGCGGGAGCTGACGCGCGAGTTGGGCCGCCAAGGGGTCGGCGTGGACGTGTTCACTCGCTCGCAGGACGAGCACGTGCCGCACGTGCTGCACGATCTGGGCTTCGGCAATCGTATCGTGCACGTGCCGGCTGGCCCAGAGACGCCCATGGCCAAGCGCCGCCTGGCGGATTATCTGCCCGAGTTCGTGGAGGGGATCCTGGCCTTCGCCCGGGCCAAAGGACTGCAGTATGACCTGATCCACAGCCACTATTGGCTATCCGGGCTGGCCGCGCTCGAGCTGCGGCGGGCCTGGGGCGTGCCCGTGGTCCAGATGTTCCATACCCTGGGGGCCATGAAGAATCGCATCGCCCGCAGTCAGGTGGAACAGGCTTCTGCGCTGCGCATGGAGACCGAGACACGGCTGCTGAAGGAGGCTGACCGCGTGGTGGCCGCGACCGGGGCCGAGCTGGCTCAGTTCCAATGGCTCTACAAGGTCGAGACGGGTCGCGTTGAGGTCATTCCGCCCGGGGTGGACACGACACACTTCTACCCCATACCCTCTGACGAGGCCAAGGAATTCGTGGGCATCCCCGTCGACAGCGCCATGCTGCTCTTCGTCGGCCGCATCCAGCCGCTGAAGGGGATCGACACCTTGATGGAGGCCATCGCCGTCCTGGACCGGCAGGGCGTATTGCAGGCGCACCCCTTCTGTCTGTCCATCATCGGCGGTGATCCGGAAGCCGGCCCGGAGGAGATGGACGAGGAAATGGCCCGATTGCAGGCGCTGCGCCTGTCCTTGGGGCTGGAGGACCTGGTGACTTTTCTCGGCCGGCGGGCGCAGGACACGCTACAGTACTACTACTCGGCGGCCGAGGTGGTCGTGATGCCCTCCTTCTACGAATCCTTCGGCCTGGTGGCGCTGGAGGCCATGGCCTGCGGCACCCCCGTCGTGGCTTCGGAGACAGGCGGGCTGGCTTTCCTGGTGCAGGATGGGCACACCGGATTTCACGTTCCCACGGAGGAGCCCGAGGCTCTGGCCGACAGGCTCCGGCTGCTCCTTGAAGACGAGGCGATGAGGCAGCGCCTGGGAAGCCAGGCGGCGGCCTACGCACAGCGCTATGCCTGGCCCAAGATCGCGCGCCGCATCGTGGCTCTCTATCGACAGCTCACCCAAGGGAAGCGGCTTCCCGTCGGGAGGCGGCCTGAGGGGCCCGTCGTATGAAGACAGGTGGAGGGCGGAAGAGGTAATGGATTCCATCATTGAAGTCTTGAAGATGTTCATCCCGGGGTCGGTGGAGTTCCTGATGCTGGGGCTGGCCATCGGGTTGGTGATGCTGTACGGCGGCCGGCGGGCCAGAGAGCGCGGCCGGCGCTGGCTGACGTACCTGCTCTTCGGATATGTATTGCTGGCGATTCCCTCGGTGGGCCTGAACCTCGAAGGAGCCCTGGCGCGCGGCTACGCGGATCCGATTCGCATCGAGGAGGTCGGTGATGTGGACGCGATTCTCATCCTGGGGGGCGGCGCCGTGGCCATCCGCGCCGAGGGGGGCACGATTCGCGGCCTGAGCGAGGCCAGCGCACTGCGCGTGCTGGAAGGGGCGCGGCTCTACCACGCGCTCGGCGATCCGTGGGTGGTGGCCTCCGGCGGCCCTGGTGAATCCTGGGGGGCCAAAGAGCCTGAGAGTCGGGCTCTGAGCGATGCTTTGCAGTCCCTGGGAGTTCCGGCGGAGAGGATATTGCTCGAGTCCGAATCCAGGAACACCATGGAGCAGGCCGAGAACATGTCCGCTCTCTTCCAGCAGCGAGGCATCAGGCGTTTCCTGCTCGTCACCTCACCGCCGCACATGCGGCGGGCGGTGGCGGTCTTCGAACACGCCGGGCTGGACCCGATCCCCGCTCCGGCGCCCAAACACAGCGAGGGGGCTTCGCAGGACATTGCATCCTATGTCCCCTCGAGCTACGGGCTGCAAGTCAGCAGGATGGCCTTGCGCGAATCCTTCGCGCTGGGCTACTACTGGGTGCGCGGCTGGCTGGCCTCGCCGTAACCGATATCTGCCTGAAGAGACCCTGGCGTCAGGCGGTTCATATGCCATGCAAGGAGCAGCAGTGACGAAACACGTCGAAGCCCGCATGGGCATGGGCACGCTGGTCAACCACGCGGCCGAGGGTGACAATCCTCATCGTGCCCACGTGACGCCCATCTATCAGACGACGCTCTTCAGCTTCCCCGACGTGGCGACGGGCGCAGCCGTCTTCAAGGGCGAGCAGGAGGGGTTCATATACACCCGTAGCGGCAACCCCAACGCGGAGAGGCTGGCACGGAAATACGCGCTGCTGGAAGCCATCGACCTCTGGCGCGCCGAGCCCGACAGGCGGCCCCGGGAGATCGCCGCTGGCCTTCTTTTCACCTCGGGCATGGCCGCCATCGCCTCCGCCATCCTGGCGAAGGTGAGGGCCGGCGATAAGCTGCTCGCCCAACACGCGCTATACGGGGGGACCTTCGGATTCCTGGATGAGGTGGCCCCGGACCTGGGCCTGGAGGTGATCTGGGTGCAGGGGGAAGGAGCGCAGGCCTGGGCAGAGGCGTTCGATGCGCACCCGGACGCGCCGCTGGCCTACGTGGAGACGCCGGTGAACCCCACTATGGCCATCGTCGATCTGGCGGCCGTGGTGGAGGTCGCGCATGCCCACGGGGCGTGGGTGATGGTGGACAATACCTTCGCCTCGCCTTATTGCCAGCGGCCGCTGAGTCTGGGTGTTGATGTGGTCGTGCATTCGACGACGAAGTATCTTGTGGGCCACGGCGTGGTCATCGGAGGCGCGGTGATCAGCACCCACCTGGATTACATCCGACAAGAGGTGCATCGCGTGCGCAGGCGCCTGGGCGGATCACCCAGTCCCTTTGACACATGGCTGGCGAACATGGGGCTGAAGACCTTCGAAATCCGTATGGAGCGCCACTGCGCCAACGCCATGCGGCTGGCTGAGTTCCTGGCCGCGCACTCCAAGGTCGAGCGGGTGCACTACCCGGGTTTGCCGAACCATCCCGGTCACCAGGTCGCAAAGCGCCAGATGAGCGCCTTCGGCGGCATGCTCTCCTTCGAACTCAAGGGGGGTTTCGAAGCGGCCGAACGGACCCTGGATCACCTTCGGCTGCCGACGCTGGGTGTGAGCCTGGGAAACGTGGACACGCTCGTCGAGCATCCGGCGGGGATGACGCACGCGGGCGTGCCGCGCCAGGTGCGGGAGCAGATGGGCCTGAGCGATGGCTTGGTGCGACTCTCGGTGGGGATCGAGAACGTGGAAGACCTGATCGCCGATCTGGATGCCGCGTTGGAACATGCGTGATGTCTGCCGGTGGGTGATGGCGCGATGATGCGGGTCAGCGTGCGCGCCTACGCTGAGCTCAACGAGTTCCTGTCCCCCGAGCGGCGTTTCTGCAGCTTCGAGCTTTCCACCTTCGGGCGCCCGACGGTGAAAGATCTCGTCGAGGGGGTGGGGATCCCCCATACGGAGGTGGATCTGGTCCTGGTGAACGGCCGCTCCGTCGCCTTCGATCAGCGGCTGCAGGAGGGCGACCGAGTTGCGGTCTACCCGGTCTTCGAGAGCCTGGACATTGGCCCGCTGACGAAGGTGCGCCCGCAGCCGCTGCGGAAGGTGCGCTTCGCGGCCGACGTGCACCTGGGGCGTCTGGCCGCCTATCTGCGCATGATGGGATTCGATACCTGGTACGCCAACAGGGCTGATGACGAGGAACTGGCCTCACTGTCGGCCGGCGGACGGCGCATCTTGCTCACGCGCGATCGGGGGTTGCTCATGCGCCGGGTTGTGACCCACGGCTACTGGCTGCGCGCCACGGCGCCGCGCCAGCAACTGGTGGAGGTGCTGAAACGCTTCGACCTGCGTCGGCGGGTGAAGCCTTTCAGCCGTTGCCTGGCGTGCAATGGCCTCTTGGAACGCGTAGCGCCGACCCTGGCGGCGAACTGTCTGCCATCCAGAATAAAGGGGGAACACGACCGTTTCCACCGTTGCCGGCGATGCGGGCGGATCTACTGGCGGGGTGGGCATTATAAGAGGATGCTGCGGCTCACCCGCTGGGCCTTGCGGCAGAGCGCGCGCGGGCTGCCGCATGGGGCCGCCGACCTTCAGGGCCGCGCTCAGCCTTGAAGGTCCTTCGGCGGAGCTCAGGACCGGTCCTTCGGCGGAGCTCAGGGCCGCGCCCTTCGACAGGCTCAGGGCGCGGAGCCCGGCCATCCTTCGACAGGCTCAGGATGGCGGGGCAAGTCCTTCGACTGCGTTCAAGACAAAGCCTGGGCGGAGGGCGGAGCGAAGCGCAGCCCGCAGTCGAAGGGCACTCCCTGGACATGATCGAAGCCACCGATGCAATGGCCAATTGAGGAGTCACCGGATGCTGAAAAGAGCCCATGCTATGACTGTGCTCCCGCTCGTCCTGGCCATCACTGGCCTGACGGGTTGCGGTGGAACGTTGCCGGAACCCGTTGCTACGACGCTGGAGGCCTCCACCACAACCTCGCCTGCGGCAACGGCGACGGAGGCGCCAACGCAACTGCCCGCGACCGCGACCGAGGCTCCGCTCCCGCCGGTGATAAGCGAGGAGAACGCCGGCATGTTGAGGGCATGGCGTGTCTTCGGCCCGCAGGACAACGCCATCCGGCGCGTGGCTTTCTCGCCGGACAGCCGCCTCTTGGCCAGCGCCTCCGGGGGGATTTCGGGCCGGACGGACTTCGGGGTGCGGCTGTGGGAACTGGAAAGCGGCCGCCTGGTGCATACCCTGACCGGGCACAGCGACATTGTGTGGGATGTGGCCTTCTCGCCAGACGGACAGATGCTGGCCTCGGCCTCCGAGGACGGTACCGTGCGCCTGTGGCGGGTCGGGGATGGTGTCTCGTTGGGGAAGTTCAGCGTGCCCGGGCAGGCCACCAGCCTGGCCTTTTCCCCGGATGGCTCGGTGCTCGCGACGGGAGTGACGGAGGAGCGAGCTGGCGTCGTACACCTGTGGCGGGTGCAGGACGGGGCTGTGCTGCTCACCTTCGAAGCGCATCCCTACAGCGTGTCGGACCTGGTCTTCTCCCCCGACGGGAGCCTGCTGGCCACGGGCGCCGTGGACCGAAGGGTGAAAGTGTGGCGGGCTTCGAACGGCCAGCTGATCCAGACGATAGCGCTGGATGGCCAGGGGCTGACGCTGGACTTCCACAAGGACGGCACCGGCCTGGCCGTTGGCCAGTGCGCGCAATCCGATGCCAGTCTGAACTGCCTGCGGGGGGAGGTCTGGTTCGTCGATCCGCTGCAGGGAGGTGTATACAGGGTGTTCAGCGGGGCGACGGATTGGATTGATGGCGTGTCGCTGTCGCCGGCGGAGCCGCTGCTGGCCGGCGCCTCGCGTGAAGGCGCCATCTACCTCTGGCGCCTGAGGGACGCGGCGCTGGTCGCCATGATCCTCGAGCGGAGCAGGGGCGTCCAGGACGTAGTGTTCTCGCCGGACGGAAAGCTTCTGGCAGCCTCTTCATCGAGGGGGGTCGTGGTCGTCTGGGCCGTTCCAATCTGGTAGCGCCCGTCTGCACTCGAGCGCGGCCGGACTGTGTCTGGCCTGGGGGGCGCGTCCATCGCGGCAAAGCAGGCATGCGCCCGACAAGGTGTCATTCCTGGGCGCAGAGCGCCGCCGAATGGCTGCGCTGACCCGCCGAGAGAGCGACATCGCAGGGATTCTCCGCCTTAAGGATCTTTCTCGCCTTCCAATTGGAGCGATGACTGACCCGGTGCAGGGGGCGCGCCCGCTCAGTTTGATTCCCGCAGGCGCCGGCGGGTAGACGCGGGTCCGTCCCTGGCGCCGCCCTGACCTGCGCCGTTGACATGAGCGGCTGGGGTGCACTCGCCTGTCGGCCGCCCTTGGGAGGACTGCAAACCCGGGCCCGGGAGGAGGGCCTTACAGACACTTTACATTGCGTCGAAACTGCGGGTTCTGTGCTTACCATGAAATGGCCCCTGGACATCACTGGGGGCCGATCATGGGAGCGAAGTATGTGCAACAGGCGCGGTGTGTGGGAACGTTGGCTGACGTGGGTTGCTATTGGGGCGGCTGCGGCGCAGTTGTTGATCCCCATGCGCTCCGGTCTCATCCCCGTCACCGGCGCACTGCCTCCTGATACCCCCGGTTTTGTGCAGTCGTGGGAGGGGCGCGGCCCCAGCTCGTTGAATCCCATCTCACGGCTTCTGACCGACGCCCCGCTGATGAGGGGCGATGCACCTGCTGCGCTGTATGCTCCTTCCGCCTTGGCGCTGCGCGTCGTGCAGCAGCCCCCCGCTCGGCCGGGCTTCGTATCAGGGGAGCGGGGAGTGGCGACTCAATTCGGCCTCGCCAGTCAGTACGGTTCCCTGGGATTCCTGGCGCATAATACATCCTCTGGGGCGCGTTTCTCTTACCTGCATGAAGGCCAGGAGATCTGGGTTATTCGCGGCGGCGGGGATATGGTGCGCTACCGGGTAACGGAGATCCTCCGCTTTCAGGCACTCACCCCCACCAGCCCGTACTCGGATTTCCTGGGGTTGACGCCCGAGGGGGAGCGATACACGAGCACCGAGCTTTTCAACCTCATCTATGGCCAGGAGGGGGCGCTGGTGCTGCAAACCTGCATTGAGCGCGATGGCGACCCCAATTGGGGGCGGCTGTTCGTCATCGCCAGGCCTGTAGGCGACGCATAGGGCAGGAGGCACCCGCTTCGGTGCGAACCTATGGCGAGTCAGGTAAAGTAGGAGGCGGGTTGCCGGCCTCGATGGGTATAGCCACGATGATCAGCCGGTGTGTGTTGCTCGTGTAAGGCCAGCAGGTGACCAGTGTCAGCCGCTCGTCCTGCGTCGGCTCGATCCAGGCAGCGTTGGCCAGACGGACCGCCAAGGGCTGACCGCGCTCGAGAAGGATCATCTTTGCCTGCACCTGGTACTGGAAGAGCTTCTCCCCTGAATACACGTTGATGATATCCCCGACGGTGAGTTTCTCCAGATAGCGGAACACCTCACCGGCCACATTGTGGTGGCCGTTGAAGACCGTGTTGCCGGGGCGACCCAAGGTGGCAGAGGTCTCGTGCCAGCCGACGGCGCGCTCGTTGGGCGCGAGCCACTGGTAGTAGGTATCGTCGCCGACCTCGATCTCCTCGTAGCTGGCCGTTTTGATCGCAGCGTCCAGGTTGATGGCGGGGATGACAAGGTACTCCGGCCTATAGGTTGGCAGGACGAAACTGCGCCCGGCTTGATCGCGGTCGGGCTGTCTCCGCCAGCGGTTCCATGGAGCAGTTGCGAGGAGTTCGTCGTCGCTCTGTACCTGCGCTGCCTGAGCGCCCAGGGATGAAGCCGATGCCCCTGCGACGGCTAATATCGGCGCCGTGAGGGGCAGGAAGCCTCGATCATCGCGGCCGACGCCCTGCGCGATCGGCGGTTCCACAACGCGGAGAAGTGTGACCTCGCGCCAGAGTCCCGCTGTTCCCAGCAGGGTGAGGGCGAGACCCAGCAGGATCATCTTCCTGATTGAGAGACACTCCACCAGGTTGGGGAAAAGGGCGCGCCGGATCATCGGTAGGGATGGCTCGTTTCTGCCAGCGGAGGAGGGTGAGAGAGAGACATCCCACCCTCCGTGCTTGCCTCCGCTATTCGGGTATCCGCTTGCGGCGGAGCGCACCGTGGCTCATCAGTCCGATACCGAGGAACGCCATCCCCAGGTTGAAGAAGAGGGCCGGCCTGGGCCAGCGCACGCCGCTCAGGTCGTCTCCCGTCACCGGGATCAAGACCGGTCCTGGGGCGCCGGTTCCCGTTATTGAAGCGGGAGCTTCCGTGCTGACGGCGGGCTGGGTGGGGGAGGGTGGCCCCTCGCGCACCAAGACCGTGACCGTCTCGTCGTCGGGGGGCGGCGTGTCGGGGTCGTCCGTCGGGCGGTCGGGGAAGTTCTGCCCGGTCAGCAACCCCTGGTTGGCGACCGTCCTCACATCCTCCGGAAGATCGGCGTTGATCGTGACCTGGAAGGTGATGGTCACTGTGGTGGCAGGGCTTATGGTCCCAATGTCCACGACCACCGAGAGGTCGCCGCTGTTGTTGCCGGTGGTGACGGTGCCCAGCGAGGTGGTGACGGACCCGGCGATGAGCGTCGTGTTGGGGTCCGGCGTGTCGCTGAACACGACGCCTTCTGCTGCGATGCCGCCGACATTGGTAATGGTGATGTCGTAGGTCAACACGTCACCGGGTGAAGGCGCGCCGTTGCCGTCGATATCGGACGTCAGGGAGACGCGCTTGGGGTCGTGGAGATTCACCTCGGGTGTCTCTGGTGTAGCGGTGTTCGTGGCCACGGGCGTGTTCGTTGGGACGGGCGTAGCAGTCGGGTTTTCGCCCTCAGTCGGGGCTGTGGGGGTGATAGTGGCCACGGGGGTGTCTGTCACGGTGGCAGTGGCGGTGGGGGTGTTGGTGGCGAGGGGGGTCTCCGTCATGGTGGCAGTGGCGGTGGGAGTGTTGGTGACGGGAGGCGTGGCGG
The DNA here is from genome assembly GCA_024277995.1 of Chloroflexota bacterium. GTDB lineage: Bacteria > Chloroflexota > Anaerolineae > Anaerolineales > E44-bin32 > JAJRUD01. The sequence goes on along the minus strand of JAJRUD010000240.1, from coordinate 10,874 downwards.
TAGGCTGGCCGATGCAGTATACGTCCCATTGGTTGCCGGGGCCCAAGACGCCGGGGAAGTTGCCGATCCATGTGACGTTCTGTCCATTTTCGTCATAAGGCCGGATGGAAATGTCGACGTGGATCTCGGCCGTCCCATTGCTTTGGACGGGCCACTGGGGGATCGGCGGGTAGCTGATGGTCAGGTTCAGGTCGCCGCTCTGGTCGACGTTGTACTGCTGGATCTGGACCCTGCCCCCATCGGTGACGTACGCGACAGTAACCCGGCCGCGGAGCGTCCAGTTGCTCGGGATGCCGGAAGTGGTCAGGGTATCGGTCGTGGTAGTGGCCGGGCACGCTGAATACGTATCGGGTGTGGTGAAGCTGACGGTCATGGTGCCGTCAGGGCTGGTCCACGAGCTGGTTCCGGCCTCTGTGGATAGGGCAGGGGACAGGCTCAGGATCATTCCGAGAGCCAGGCTGGCAGTGCCCAGCAGGTACGCCAATGCCGTTATGACCCGCAGGGGGCGGCCCAATCGGCTTCTCTTCATGCTGTGTTCTCCCTCCGGCCTGTCCTCGCGGGCATGGCCGAGATCGGAGCTGTCGAGGTGCTCCGCCGTCTATACGATTATCGCCCATGGTGAGTATGCGGCCCTCATCCTCAGCGGTGATCTTTCCTCCCCCGTAAGGACGAAATCGGACTGGAGAGGGCGATTTTGCGCCGGCGCGGGCGTGCGCGAGTTGTGATAGCATCATGCTCAGCAGGAGGCGCGAGAAGCGCGCCTCGCCGGGTGCAGTCGACAGGCAGAGGTTTCTCATGTTGGCGTGGATCGCAATAGTCGCAGCAGTCATCTTCTTCGTCCTCTGGAAGTCCGGGATATTTCAAGATGAGGAGGAAGAAGAACAGGCGGACGCCGGGCGGCTCGAGGTCTTCGAACGGTTCCTGGAGCAGTTGGACGAAGAAGGGGGGGATGACGAGAACTAGGCCCCGGCACGCGCCTTGCACGCCAAGAGGTGGACCCGGCTGGCGTGGGCGGAGATGTGGGGTACAATCCGCCGATCCACCTTTTGCGCATTGAGAGCTGGATGTTGACAAGGATCCGCAGCATACATTCAACCCGTTTGGTCGCACTCCTCGGCCTGGCTTTCGTCCTGATGACGATCGTCACCGGGGTGCTGCTGCACGTGGCCGTACGCGATCTGACCGCTGCCTACACCGGGACGGGCATAAATCCATTCCAGGGCATCGGCGATGGCGAGAGCGAGGAACCGCCGCCGGCTCCCGGGATCACCGTCACGCCCACGATGGTAACTTTCCAGGTGACGCCACAGCCATGGGACGGCAAGGCGCGCGTGACGGTTCTGCTGATGGGCCTGGACTACCGTGATTGGGTGCGCGGCAAAGGTGCCCCGCGCACCGACACTATGATGCTTATCAGCGTCGATCCGCTGACCAGGCGCGTGTCCATGCTTTCCATCCCACGCGACCTCTGGGTGGAGATCCCGGGCTTCGGGCACAACCGTATCAACACGGCCTACATGTTCGGCGAAGCCTACAGGCTGCCCGGCGGCGGGCCGGCGCTGGCCGTGCAGACGGTGGAAGACCTGATCGGCGTCCCCATTCAATACTATGCGGTGATCGACTTTTCGACCTTCGAGCGGCTCATCGACGAGATCGGTGGGATCGAAGTGCTGGTGAAGCAGCGCATCAAGATCTCGCCCATCGGACGACAAAGCCGTTGGCTGGAGGCGAAGCCCTACCATCTGGATGGGGCGGAGGCGTTGGCTTACGCCCGCGTCCGCAAGGGGGCCGGAGACGATTTCGGCCGCGCCGAACGCCAGCAGCAGGTGGCTCTGGCCATCCTTGACCGGGTGGTGGGGTTCGACATGTTGCCCTCGCTCATCGCCAAGGCGCCTGCGCTCTACCAGGAGTTGGCGGCGGGCGTGCGCACCAATATGACCCTGGACGACATGGTCTCGCTGGCGTGGCTGGGGTTGAACATCCCGAAGGAGAACATCCTGCGCGGCGTTATTGGCCCTCCAAACATGGTGGGCTTCAACACCCGGCCGGACGGCGCCAAGGTGCTGCGGCCAGTGCCGGATCAGATACGGGCCTTGCGAGATGAACTCTTCGTTGACACGAGCGCCATCGGGCCCGTTCCGCCGGGCGAGGGGGGTGAGCCATGACGGTCACGCAACCCTCGAGGCCGCAACCTCCGCCGGAGGACACTCAACCCAGCCTCCGTGACCAGGCTGCGGGATCCGGTCGCTTCTGGCGGTGGTTCGGCGCCATGCTCGCCTTCGTCGTGGCGGTCATGCTGGTGGCCATAGGCACGGGCTACGCCGCCGGACTGCGCGCCCGTGAACGGACCCGGGAACAGCGCCTCGAGGCCTCCGCTCAGGAGCAGTTCGACCTGGGAGTGGAGGATTTGCTCGCCGGGAGGTATTCGCTGGCGCGCCAGCGCTTCGAATACGTGCTTGAACTGGAACCGGATTACCCGGGGGCGGCGGAGTTGCTCGACCGTTCGCTGCAGGCGCTGAACCAGCCCACCATCACCCCAAGCCCTGCCGTCTCGCCCACACCCGTGCAGCCGACACCAACGCCGGACGTCAGTTCGCTGGAGGCCATTTTCCAGTCGGCCCAGGAGTCTTTTGCCCGCGAGGACTGGGACGGGGTGTTGAGCCTGTTGCTCTTGCTGCGCGCCGAAGCGCCGGATTTCCGGTTGACGGAGGCCAATCAGCTCATGTACGGCGCGCTGCGCAACCGGGGGCTGGAGAAGATCTTCAGCGGCGACCGCGAACAGGGCATCTATGACCTTACGCTCGCGGCCCGCTTTCAGCCGCTCGACAACCAGGCCGCAAGTTGGGTGCGCACGGCCTCCTTCTATTCCTTCGCGAACAGCTTCTTCGGGCTGGACTGGGGCCAGGCGGCGGAACACTTCGCCTCGCTCTGTCGGGCGGGGGTCTGGGATTCGTGCTGGAAGTACGCCCAGGCGGCCAAGGAATACGCCAATGAGCTGCAGGAGGAGGATGCCTGCCAGGCAGCCTACTACTACGAGCAATCGCTGACGACGCGCGACGATGCCGCCCTCTATCCGACGGCGACCAGGGTCTATGAGGCCTGTCTCACCGCGACCGCGCCGGCGCCTACGCCGACGGGCAGCGGGACTCCCGGTACGGGCACCCCGGATGGGACCGGGACGGCCACGGCGACCCCAACACCGCCCCCCGGCAACCGACACGCCGACGCTGCCGCCATCCGGTACGCCCGGGCCCTCCGCTACACCTACACCTACGCCGACACTGACCACAGGGCCCACGCCGACGGAGACGGCTACGCCCGCTGCCACCGCCACTCCAACCCCAACCGAAACCGCGACACCCTCTGAGACGCCCTCGCCGATGCCAACTTAGTCGCGCGCCCAGACACTCAGCTCACAAGAGTGCTTGCCGGGGCCGGCCTCAGGAGCGGGGTCGCGTTCCACGTGCAAGAATAAGAGCCCGCCGGAATGGCGGGCTCTCACTTGGCCAGGCGCCCCCGGAGGGACTCGAACCCCCAACCTACTGATTCGAAGTCAGGCGCTCTATCCATTGAGCTACGGGGGCCTGTAGGCATGATTATACTGCATCGCCCGGGGGCCAGACGGTTATAATGGGCAGGATTCCTGGAGGTGAGCGTGACGACGGTGGTTGAGATTCCCTTCGACCTTCCCGGCCGAGTGTTCCGCAGCCCCATGCCCTACGGCGCCTTCGACCCGTCAGGGGATGCGTTGAGTCTATTCCAAAGGGGAGGCGTGCGCTGGATCTTCGCACTGGTCGAAGAGCAGGAGTGGGCGCGGGTGGATGGCGTGTCTCTGCCGGTGCTCTACGAGCGCCTCGGGATGCACCTGCACCATCTGCGTGTAGGGGATTTCTCCGTTCCTGAAGCGGAGGCTTTCGAGCGCTCCGTGCTTGCCGCCCTGCGGCTGGCGCGCGCGGGGAACAATCTGGCCGTGCATTGTTTCGCGGGTGTGGGCAGGACGGGCGTTTTCCTGACGCGCATGGCACAGCACGTGCTCCACCTGCCGGCCGAGCAGGCCCTGGCCTGGGTGCGCAAATATGTACCCGGGGCTGCCGAGAACGCGACGCAGGAGAGGTTCCTGGCGGCGCTCGATCCCCCCGGTGAGGAGGTTTGAGCGGTGGAAGCGCTCACCATCCAGACTTCATCCAGGACTGACCTGGTGCCTATCACGCAGCAAGTGCAGCGCGTTGTCGCTCAGGCCGGCTTCGACCAGGGTCTGGCCCATGTGTACGTGCCCCACACCACCGCCGGCGTCACGCTGAACGAGAACGCCGACCCCGACGTCGTGCATGACATGATCGAAGACCTGGAACGATTGGTGCCGTGGCAGCAGGCCTACTATCGTCACCGGGAGGGCAACAGCGCCGCCCACGTGAAAGCGACCCTGGTGGGCTCGAGCGTGACCGTGCCCGTGCTGGGCGGCCGATTGACCCTGGGCACGTGGCAGGGCATCTATCTGTGTGAGTTCGATGGCCCGCGCGCGCGGCGGGTGCTCGTCACCCTGATCGCCGGAGCCTGAGCGTGGGCGAACTGGCAGCGCTGGCGACGGCTTTCCTGTGGTCCTGGACCTCAGTTTTCTTCACCATAGCCGGGCGGCAGATCGGCTCGGTGGCCGTCAACCGGCTGCGACTGCTGTTGGCCGTGATCCTGTTGGGGATCACTCACTGGGTCACCCTGGGTGTGCCTTTCCCGACCGATGCGAGCACGGAGCGCTGGTTCTGGCTGGGGTTGTCGGGGCTGGTGGGGCTCGTACTGGGGGACGCGCTGCTCTTCCAGGCCTTCGTGATGATCGGGCCGAGGCTCTCGATGCTGCTCATGGCGCTGGTGCCGGTGATGAGCACGGCCCTGGCGTGGGCGACGCTGCAGGAGCGGCTGGCTCCGATCGAGCTGCTGGGGGTGTTGACCACAGTGGCTGGCGTGGCGTGGGTGGTCCTGGAAGGTGGAGCCCAGGGCGGAGGAGGTGAGGCGCGGCGCTATGGGCTGGGCGTGCTCGTCGGCCTGGGAGGCGCCCTGGGCCAGGCGCTGGGACTGGTGGCGGCCAAGCGCGGCCTGGGGGGCGGTTTCCCGGCTCTTTCTGCCGTCATGATCCGCATGCTGGTTGCAGGGGGTGTGATGTGGCTGTGGGCGGGGCTGCGCGGACGGTGGCCGGCGACGCTGAAGGCCTTCAAGGTGCGACCGGCCGTCTGGGCGGTGCTGGGCGGCAGCCTGGTAGGACCCTACCTGGGAGTGTGGATGTCGCTGGTGGCCATCGACCGCACCAGGGTGGGGATCGCCTCCACTTTGATGTCCCTGACGCCGATACTGCTGATCCCCATCGTGCGCTGGGTCTTCAAGGAGCGCGTCAGCTGGCGCGCCGCCCTGGGGACCGGCGTGGCGGTGATCGGGGTGGGGCTGCTCTTTCTGGGCTGAGCGGGGGCGGCGAGGGGGATGCTGCAACGGTTGGTCCTGGCAGGGGCGGGACGGCGCGCCTCTCAGGGATACCGGCCGCGTGCGGCGAATGAGAGAGCGTCGCGCTCGGCCTAGAGGAAGGCGGCGAAGGCGCGGTTGGCGAGCAGTCGGCCGCGCGGGGTAAGGCGGGCGCGGGCACCGTCCCAGGAGAGCAGGCCCTGCGCCTGCAGCTCGGCGAGCTGTGTCCGAAAGCGGTCGCCGAGCGACACGCCGAAATGCTGGCGAAAGGCGGGATCGCCGACGCCCTCCAGGGTGAGGCGCAGCCCCATCATCATGGTCTCCGCGATGGCGAGGTCGCTATTGACCGCTGCGCGTGTTTCGACGGCAGGTGAGAAGGGGAACTCGGCAGGCTGCTGTGCCCGCAGGCGGGCGATGTAGGCGTGTGGTGAGGGCGTGTTGCTGTAGCGCCAGCCTGAGGCGTAGCCGTGAGCGCCGGCACCCAGGCCGAGGTAGGGCAGGTTGCGCCAGTATTGCAGGTTGTGGAGGCAGGCCAGGCGGGGGGCGAGGGGCTCGTCGTCCGCTGAGCGGCGAGCCCAGTTGGATATCTCATACTGCGCATAGCCAGATGCCTCGAGCTCGGCAGAGGCCCATTCATACATATCAGCCGCGAGGTCAGGGTCGGGGGCGGGTGTCAGGCCACGCTGGACGCGGGTGTGCAGGGGTGTGCCGGGTTCGATAGACAGGGCGTAGAGCGAGAGATGCTCTGGCTGCAAGGCGAGGGCGCCGCGCAGTGATGCCTGCCACGATTGCAGGCCCTGATGGGGCAGGCCGTAGATCAAATCCAGGTTGACGTTATCGAAGCCGGCCTGGCGAGCAAGCTCCACGGAGCGGACCACGTCGGGAAAGCCATGCCTGCGGCCGAGCAAGCGCAGTTCGGACGCGAGTGTGGATTGCGCGCCGATGGACAGGCGCGTGACGCCCATGGCGTGCAGGGCGCGCAACTTGGAAAGGTTGAGGGTATTCGGGTTGGCTTCCACGGTGACTTCGGCCGGTGGAGTGAGCCGAAAGGCGTCGTGGAGCGCGGAGAGCAGCAGCTCGAATTGACGGGCTGTGAGCAGGGTGGGGGTGCCGCCGCCGAAGTAGACGGTATGCACCGGCACCGTCTGACCGAGGGCGCGGCGGCCTTGCTCTCCCACCAGGTGGATCTCATTGGCCAGGGCCTGGAGGTAATGGGGGATGAGCGTCCCCTGCCCGGCGTAGGTGTTGAAATCGCAATAGCTGCAGCGCGCTGCGCAGAAAGGGATGTGCAGGTAGAGACTGAAGCGCATGGCACAATTCTAGCACGCTGGTTGGGGGTGATGGACATCGGGGCGGCATCGCAAATGCGCGGGCTGATAGCTGGTGGGGGCAGGCGCGGCTGGAGTCGTTGGGGAGAAGGCATGCATTGGTTCGAGCGAAGAGAGGACGGATAGCCCGCGCAGGCGGGAAGGTTGTCGCTTGCGTTGATCTCTTCCTTGAGGGAAACTTGTGACGTGGGCTGCCGCCGACGTACTACGCGCGCGCGGCGCATGGCGATTCGAGTCCACGTCGCCGAAATGTGCTTTGTCCGGAGGAGGTGATGTCATAAGGTTCCATATGGCGTCGTTCCAGGCTGCCTCGAAATGGATGCCGGTCGCACTGACCACCTGGCAAAGGAGCCGTGAGAGGGGGGATACCCCACCGCCAGCCGGGAAATCGTGCTCCCGGAGAGTGTGGACAATGAAATGAGGAGGGGGGATCCAGTCGAAGAAAAAACCGTCTGACCGCCGGGTGGGTAACACGCAGGCGGGTGCCCCGTCTAGGCAGCGGGAAACGCACCATGGGGCTTCCCGACCCCACCCATCGCCGACTCATGGAGGACTGATCGATGCCTGAGAAGCCGAGCAATCCATTCCGCCCTACACCGCTGAAAATCCGACGACCTGTGCCTTCCGATATCGACATCGCCCAGGAAGCGGAGCTGAAGCTCATCCGGGATCTGGCAGAGGAGGTGGGTCTGCTGCCGGAGGAGCTGGAGCTCTATGGGGACTACAAGGCCAAGGTGAAGCTTGAGGTCCTCGAGCGACTCGGCGACGTGCCGGATGGCAAATACATCGACGTGACGGCCATCACGCCCACGCCGCTGGGGGAGGGGAAGACGACCACTACAGTGGGATTGAGCCAGGCACTGGGCGCCCACCTTGGCAAGCGCGTCTTCACCTGTATCCGTCAACCCAGCCAGGGGCCGACCTTCGGGATCAAAGGCGGTGCCGCCGGCGGCGGCTACAGCCAGGTGATCCCGATGGAGGATTTCAACCTCCATCTTACGGGTGACATCCATGCCATCACTGCCGCCAACAACCTGCTGGCCGCGGCGATCGACGTGCGTATGTACCACGAATGGCGTCAGACGGACGAGCAGCTTTTCGAACGCCTGCTGCCGCGCGGCAAGGACGGCAAACGCGTCGTGGCTCGCTCATTCAAGCTGCGCATGAAGAAGCTTGGCTTCGACACCGAAGACCCCGACGAGCTGACCCCCGAGCAGCGCAGCAAACTGGTGCGGCTGGACATCGACCCCGACAGCATCACCTGGCGCCGCGTGATCGACACCAACGATCGTTTCCTGCGCACCATAACCGTCGGCCAGGGGCCGGAGGAGAAGGGCTTCACGCGCGAGACGGGCTTCGACATCACCGTCGCCAGCGAAGTGATGGCCATCCTGGCGTTGACGACCGACCTAGCGGACATGCGCGAGCGCTTCGGCAAGATCGTGATCGGGACGAGCAAATCCGGGGATCCAGTCACCGCCGAGGATCTTGGCGTGGCCGGCGCGATGGCCGTCCTGATGAAGGACGCCGTGAAGCCGACCTTGATGCAGACGCTGGAGGGGACGCCTGTATTCGTGCACGCGGGGCCCTTCGCCAACATCGCCCACGGCAACAGCTCGATCATCGCCGACAAGATCGCCCTCAAACTGGCGGACTACGTCGTCACCGAGTCAGGCTTCGGTGCCGACATCGGCATGGAGAAGTTCTTCAACATCAAGTGTCGCTACTCAGGCCTGATCCCGAGCGTGGTAGTGCTGGTGGCGACGGTGCGCGCCTTGAAGATGCACGGCGGCGGACCGAAAGTCGTGGCGGGCAAGCCGCTCGACCCGGCCTACACCGAGGAGAACCTGGATCTGCTTAAGGCCGGCCTGCCCAACCTGCAGCATCACATCAAGAACGCGTTGGGCTTCGGCATACCCGTGGTGGTGGCCGTCAACGCTTTCTCCAACGATACGGATGCCGAACTGGAACTCGTACGCCAGGCGGCGGTGGATGCCGGCGCGGAAGGCGCGGTCGTGTCCACTCATTGGATGGACGGCGGTGCCGGCGCGAAGGCGCTGGCCGAAGCGGTGGTCGCCGCTGCCGAGAAACCCAGCAACTTCAAGTTCCTCTACCCGCTGGAGGCCTCCATCAAGGAGAAGATCGAGACCATCTGCACCGAGATCTACGGCGCAGACGGCGTGGAGTTCCTGCCCGAAGCAGAGGCCAAGATCGAGCTCTACACCAAGTTGGGCTTCGATAAGCTTCCCATCTGTATGGCTAAGACTCACCTGAGTCTGAGCCATGACCCCAAGCTGAAGGGCGTGCCCAAGGGCTATACGGTCCCGATCCGGGACATCCGGGCCTCCGTCGGCGCGGGTTTCCTCTTCCCGCTGGTGGGCCAGATGCGCACCATGCCCGGCCTGCCGACACGGCCAGTGTTCTTCGACGTGGATCTGGATCTGGAGACCGGCCGCGTATTGGGCCTCTTCTAGGCTCGGCTGCCAGACAATGGCGAACGGCCCCGGCATCATGCCGGGGCCGTTCGCATCTACTGGTTCATGGGCCGGCTCGGGACTCTCCGGCAATCTTGCCTCCAATTGTCGAAAGTCGCCGATGACGATCATTGTGGGTGGCACCTATAGCGGATTCCGGTCGGTGGAGCATCTCTTGATATGGCCAAAGCCTGCGTGATAAGTTAGATACGGCCGAGGGATGGTTGCTGCAAGGCATCCAGCCTTGTCGAGCGGGACGCGAAGACATGGTGGCCGATTGGGGCATTGGTCCACCCAGCGAGGTTTGGACTGGGAATGGGCTTTGCTCCCTATTGCCATCCAGCGCAAAGACGATTCTCCACATTCCCGATCCAACCGATAGCGAGCAAGGTATCCGGCGGTTAGGCCATGTGCTCATATGGCGTGGCCGCGTCCTCGATTCGGCGGATGTCCGCGGCAGCCCGTCGGCAAATGGAGGGCGGAAAGCGCCGGGATGAGGCGCAGCCTTGAATCGCCGTCAAGCGCTGTCGAGCCTTGCACCGTCCGCGGCGCGTTGGGCGTGGGGAAGCGGGTTTTCTCCTGAATCCAGACGACTCGGTCTCGGTGACTCCAGGTATGGCTGGGACGGGCTTCGGCTCTGGCCGCTTATCCAGTCGCGCCCGGAACCGACTTGATGTGTCCAGGGAGGAGGACCATGAAGCGCGTTATGCATGTGATCGGGGCGACCGCGGCGGTGATGATCTTCACCGTGGCCGCCAGAACCTGGTCGGCGAGGGTGCCCGACACGACGGAGATACAGCCATACACCCTCATCGCATTCAGTTCGAAAAACAGAGATGGAGGGACCTGGTTTGACATATGGACGATCGATCCAAATGATCCTGCCTCCATGAAACAACTCACGGACAACGAAGAGTACGATGTGCGTCCCTTATGGTCTCGCGATGGGACGCGAATTGCCTTCACCCGGGGGACTGGAAGAGGCACTGAGCGGCTGTTTGTGATGAACGCTGATGGCACAGGCGAGCATCAAATCACGGACCGGTATTGGAGGGCGAATCCCATCTATTGGTCCCAGGACGGCAGTCGGCTCTACGTTTCCCTAAGTCCGGGTCACTGGCAGTGCTTGTTCGGCTGGATTGACCCGGATGGCCCAGCGACCCAGACGCTCCATGAAGTGCGCGGAGCAGAGACCGTTTGTCTTCCAGCGATCTCACCCGACGCAAGACGGGTGGTCTTCGTCAAGGAAGGTGGCCCAGGGCAGGACCTGATGGTCGCCGACATGTCCGAAGATGGAGCGTCGGTCAGCAATGTCAGGCTCTTCTATGCGTTGCCGGCGGGGATGTACGAGTTCTCTGAACCTGTATGGTCTCCGGATGGAAGTCGTCTGGCATTCACGATGGACCCGGGAGCGCGTAGCGAGATCTATACGCTCGCCGCAGACGGCACGGACCTGATTCGTGTCACACACTTCACCGAGTTTGTATCACATTCGACTGGTCCGAGTTGGTCTCCCGATGGCAAATGGCTGGCCTTCCAGGTCTTGAACCGAACGGCGGGAACGACAGATATCTACATAGCCCCGAGTGATGGCTCTGGATCGCCTACCATCAACCTCACGAATGAT
>JAJRUD010000239.1 GCA_024277995.1 Chloroflexota bacterium | reverse complement strand
GTGCCATCAATCGGCAGGATAATGAGTCTGGTGCCGGCCTTAAGTGGTCTTGGGCCCGATTCGAACAACCCCATATTGGCCAAGATAATCGTTTCGGGGCGCAACCCATATCTCCTGGCGATCGAAAACACATCTTCCCCCTCCTGGACTATGTGGTAGATCACACGCTCTTCCTCAAGTGGGGTCCTCATATGGCCCGTAATCTCCCCTGGCATCGCAGAAGGAGTCTGCGAATCTAATGCGAAGAGAACCGCAACAGCAATCACTCCAATGATCGCCAACATGCCGGCAAACAATCGCATCTTACGGTCGCGCTTGCCACTCATTGTGTGACTCCCGACCGCTGCTTTCTGGGGTCGAACGCAATTGAAATCCACCTTCCAGTGAATCTCATATGCTCTCCCCCTCCCCTCCAGTACAAGATACTTTTCGTTTGGTTTGCAGGGTGATTACCGCGAACCAGTGCTAGCCACGGATGAATAGCCAATCAAGGGAGGTGGAGCAATCCCGGTAGATGCAATCGCGCGCCCAGAGGCATCCCTCCTGCGAGGCGGTGTCGTTCATGTCATGCCCATTAATCTCGGCAACATGATTATACTGCTGAAGCTGAAGGGGAATCCTGTCAGGTTCCTGGCAAATGCTGGAGTGTGCTGGATGCTGACCTCGAAAGGCTGGATGCCAGGATACTGTGGAGCTGCCCCGATTTGCTGGGCAGTGAACGGCTCGCGGATCATAGGGCGTGGTCGTGGGCTATTTCATAGCGCATCCGCGTGGATCCGCAGCCTGTGGCTTCATTGTATTCCTGATGGCTGGCGAGCCTTTGGCGCCCATCCCGAGCCCTATGGCTGGCCCTACAACAGTTGGTGTTCGATCTCTAGGGGATCAGCGGCGCCAGAAGCTGCGCCGCTCGCCGTTGGCCTGCAGGATGCGCGCCGCGTCGCTGAAGGCCTGGTCCGCCGGCGCCTGGGCTGCGCGCCAGTGGTCCATGCGGCTGGCGAGCTGGTTGCTGAGAGCCATCCAGTCATCGACCACCAGCAGCAGGCCCGGCTGATCGGGGGCCAGGAGAAAGCGGCTGAAAAACAGCCTGAGCAGCCCCGGCGAAAGGGGCCAGCCGCGCAGGTCCACGCCGAGAGCGGTATCACCGTAGAAAGGTTCCAGCAAACGCCGTTCCCGGCCGTGCAGGGACCCTGGTGGGAACACCTTGACGATGTCGAGCGGGCGTGTGTTGTGGATGCGCCGATAGGACACCTTGAGGCGGTAGATGGGCGTCTGCAGGCGCAGGTGGTCCTGGCGCGGCTGTACATAGGCCAGCCGCGGGCCCAATAAGGCGAAGAGCCAATAAGCCAGAGAGACCAATCCGCCTGCCAGCAGCCATCCGTCGGCGGGCGGCTGCGGCCAGGCCACGGAACGGTTGCTCGCCAGATACCAGAGCCCGAGCAGCAGCGTCGCCAGCAGGAAAGCCGGCCGGCGATGAGGGGAGAGGGCGCGGTCGTAGATCAATAATCGGAAGCGATCGCCGAAGTTCTGACTGGCCATGCGTCTCACTCCTCTAGGGGCAGCGTGAACGAGAAAGTGCTGCCCCTACCCAGTTCGCTCTCCACCCCGATCTCGCCGCCGAGCAGATCCACCAGGCGGCGGGCGACGTTCAACCCCAGGCCCCACCCCGGCTGCTCGCGCACCGCCGGGTTCTCGGATCGGAAGAATTGTGTGAACAGTTGAGTCAGGTCCTCGTCGCTCATGCCGACGCCGGTGTCCTGAACACTGATGCGCACCTTGTCGCCCTCGCGCCGCGCCGAGACGGTGATGCTGCCCCCTTCAGGGGTGTACTTGTTGGCGTTGCTCAGCAGGTTGGTGAGGATCTGTACCAGGCGCGAGGGGTCGGTCTTCACGGGTGGCAGGTCCTGTGGCAGGTCCAGGTGCAGCCGCTGTCCCTTGGCCTCGATCTGCGGCCGCAGGCCGGCGGCCGTCTCTGCGACGTATTTGGTCAGCAGCACCTCTCCCTTTTCGATTCTGAGACGGCCTGTCTCGATACGCGAGATGTCTGCCAGGTCGGAGACCAGCGCCGCCATGCGGTCGACGTTATCGCGAATGGTCTCCAGGAAGCGCTTCTGCTCCTCGGTGATCGGCCCGACGGCTCCCTGGCGCAGCAGGTCGGCGTAGCCGCGGATGGAGGTCATGGGGACTTTGAGCTCGTGGGACACGACGGAGATGAACTGGGACTTGGCCTCGTTGGCGCGCTGCACGGCGCGGTAGAGGCGGGTGTTCTCGAAGGCGACGGCGGCGTGCTCCGCCAGGCGCTGCAGGAATGTCTCGGCTTCGGGCGGGAAGGGCTGCCCGTGGCGCAGCACGCCGATCAGGGCGATGGTCTGCCCCTCGCGACGGACGGGCACGACCAGCCGGGTGGGGAGGTTGTCTGTGCCGCCGCGGCGGAAGACCGGCTGGCCGCGCTGCACGGCGGGCGCCAGATCACGCGCCTGGATGTTGAGCACCGTCCCCTTGCCCTCCCCCGTCACCACGGTCATGGGGGGCCCCTCGCCGGTGCGGATGGCGATCCAGCCCTTGAGCGCCTGCGTGCCGCGCACGGCCCACTCCAGCGTCAGCTCCAGGGCGCGGTCGAAATCCAGCCCCGTGTTGAGTTCGCGATCGATGCGCTGCAGCGTCTCC
>JAJRUD010000238.1 GCA_024277995.1 Chloroflexota bacterium | reverse complement strand
GGCGGGAAGAATTGGCGCACGTTGAAGACCACCTGCCCGGGGTTCAGGCCGTGCTCGGCGTCGGCCGTCAGGTACTGCATGCCCTGCATCATGGTCTGGTTGGTCAGCTCGCGGTAGCGCGCCAGGTCGGGCATCTCCTGCCGCGGCTCCGTCCTGGTCTTGACCGCCTCCAGCAGGGCCTGCAGCGCGGACCGGGCATCGGCGACGATCCCCAGGTCGACGGGCCGGTTGAGGCCGATGGAACCCGGGTCGACGTCGATCTGGATGGTCTTCTGTTTCGCGGGGTCGCCCCAGGCGGGCGGCATGCCCCAGCCGTCGTACTCGCCCAGGCGCGAGCCGACCACCAGCACCACGTCGGCTTCGTTGCGCGCCAGGGCGGCGGCCTGCATGTCGAAGAGGAAGAAGTAGTGCGGATGGTCTTCGGGCACCACGCCGCGCGCCCCCATGCTGGTGCTCATGCCGGCAGCCAGGTATTCGCCCAGGGCGACGAACTCCCCGGCCGCGTCGGCCCACAGCACGCCCTTGCCGGCGTGCAGGAAGGGGCGCTCGGCCTTGGCCAGCCATTCGGCGGCCTGCTCGATCCAGGCCGGGTCGCCCGCGCCCATGTGGGTCATGCGGTACTGCTGCGGCGGATAGATGGGCGCCCGGGCGGGGTCGATCTTCATCCCCAGCATCTCGTCCGGGATGGCGAGGAAGGCCGGCCCCGGGCGGCCGGTGAGGGCGGCGCGAAAGGCGGCGCGCACCAGCTCGGGCACGCGCTCCGGCTTGCGGATCAGCGCGCTGAACTTTGTGATGGGGCGCGCCATCTCCACCAGGTCCGTCGCCTGCCAGGCGCCGGGGCGTTCGGGGTCGGTGGTCAACTGGCGGCGCGTGCAGGCCAGCGCCACGAGCGGGTGTCCCTCGGCATAGGCGCTGGAAAGCCCGGCCAGCATGTTGGCCCCGCCTGGCCCCGGGCTGCCGAGCACCACGCTCGGCTTGCGGCTGAGGCGCGTGTACCCCTCGGCGATGTGCACGGCGCCCTCTTCGTGATGGCAGTTGACGTGCCGGATGCCGTAGCGGAAGGCGTGCGTCGTGAAGGGGATGTGGGAGCCGTCTATGATGCCGAACATCGTCTCGATGCCTTCCGCCTGCAGGCACTGCGCCAGCAATTCGCCGACCGTGATCTCTGTCATGAGTGTTCCTCCCGATGGAAGATGGCTGAGTCGTTCCGCATGGCAATCAGTTGATGAACCCGGGCCAGCGCCCCGGCCCGCCGCCGGCTCACGCCAGCATCCCCTGCTCGCGCAGCCAGGCCTCCGTGCGGCGCATACCTTCGTCCAGGTTGACCTGGGGCTGCCACCCCAGCAGTTGATGCGCCTTGGCGTTGGAGACCGTGGTCTTCTTGGCCAGCATGTCCATGGCCCCGCGCCCCAGTTCGGTGCGCTTGCCGAGCAGGGTGAACAGGGCCCGCACCAGCTCGGCGATGACTTTGGCCGCGGTGGTGCTCATGGTGCGCGGCGGCCCCTTGCCCAGCATGCGGCAGTAGTAGCCGAAGAAGCGCTCGCAGGGGACGGCCTGTTCTCCGCCCAGGATGATGATCTGCCCCAGGGCGGCCTCCTTCTCGGCGGCCAGCATGACGCCGCGCACCAGGTCATCGATGTAGAGGGCGCGGAAGAGCCCCTGCCCGTGCGCCGGCAGCAGGAACAGGTCCTTCTTGATCATCTGCACCGGCACGATGGTCCACGGGCGCGAGCCCGGGCCGTAGATGTCCGCCGGGCGCAGGATGGTGCACTGCATCTCACCGGCGGCGTGCGCCGCGAGCACGGCGTGCTCGCTGGCGATCTTGGTGTCCACGTAGGGGTTGCCGGTGGGCATCACCGGGGCCCTCTCGTCGGCGCCGTCTTCGGTCACCGAGCGCATGGCGGCCAGCGATGAGAGGTGGACGAAGCGCTGCACGCCGGCCCGGGCGGCCGCGTCGAGGGCGCAGCGCGTGCCCAGCACGTTGACGCGCCAGGCCTCGCTGCGGGCGACGTTGTTGGTGACGATGGCCGCCGTGTGGATGACCAGGTCGCAGCCCTCCAGGTGCGCCTGCCACCCCTCGGGCTGCGTCACGTCCCCGGCCAGCACCTCCAGCTCGGGGTCGGCGCGCAGGTCCAGCCCGCGCGTCTCCACGTCCAGGGCGCGGTAGCCGGCCATCAGGGCGCGTCCGACGAAACCCAGTGCGCCGGTGATGAAGACTTTGCGGTATCGGGTCTGCTCAATCATGGTGCGGGATGCCTCGTTCGCGGCGGATCTGCTGCAGCCGCTTCAGACCGCGCCGCTTCATGGGTTCGTAGAGCACGCGCATCATGGCCGGGCAGGCGTGGTTGAGCTTGGTCAGCCAGCCGCGCCAGCGCGGCAGGGTGATCTCCAGCGGCCGCCTGCGCATGGCCCTCCAGAAGGCCTTTTCCAGATCGTGGACCGTCAGTGTGACGCCGGTGTAGGTCAGTGCCACCTCCTCGCCGCCGGATTCCAGGTGCTGCTGCATGATCGGCGTATCCACCAGGTCGGGCGCGATGACCGTGACCACCACGCCGCGATCGCGCCACTCGATGGCCGCCGCCAGCGAGGCGTTGCGCAAACCGCCCTTGGCCCCCGAGTAGAGGGCGTTGCCGGGGGTGGGGGAGAGGCCGGCCAGGGAGGCCATCTGGATGATGTGCCCCGATCCCTGCCTGACCATCACCTCGCCCACCAGCCGCATGCCCAGCAGCGCACCCTTCAGGTTGACGTCGATCACCCAGTCGAAGTTCTCCAGCGGCTGCTCCAGCAGGAAGGCCGGGCGCCCCCCGCCGGCGATGCTGAAAAGGTAGTCCAGGCGGCCGAAGTGCGCCAGCGTGTCCGCGATCACCTGGCGCCATTGCTCCGCCGAGCGGACGTCCAGCCGGTGCAGGCGCACGGATTCGCCGGGCGTGAAGGCGGCGCGCAGGCCATCTTCGTTGACGTCGGTCAGGACCAGGCGGTAGGCCGGGCTGCGTTGCAGCAGGGCGCCCGCCCAGTGCCTGCCGATCCCGCTGGCTGCGCCGGTGATGAGGACGGTTTGCGGCTGCATGCTGAGCTCCTGCTCCTCTCTGCCTCGTGCTGGCCCACAGGGCTGGGAGGTGATCCGATCGCTACCCGGCCGCGTCGTTCATCGTGGCCGCCTGGCGCGCTTTCGCCTCGTCGACGGTGGTCAGCAGCGCCCAGCCGACCAGCAAGAAGGCGGCGATGGAGAAGATGGCCAGGCGGTGTCCCATCTGTTCGGCCAGCACGATGTCCTGCCCCTGCGCCTGATACCACAGGGTCAGCTCAGCCGCCAGCCAGCCGAATATGGCCGGCCCGATGACGGAGGAGGTGCGCCCGGTGAGGGCGAAGAAGCCGAAGAACTCGCCGCTCTTGCCCGGCGGGCTGAAGGTGCCGACCATGGCGCGGCTGACGGACTGGATGCCGGCCATGGCGATACCGACCACCGCGCCGATGATGAAGAACTGCGTCTGGTTCTGGGCGAGGTACAGGGCGACGATGCAGGCCACCATGAGCAGGATGGAGAGCGTGAGCGATCGCTTGCCGCCGAAGCGATCCTGCAGGTGGCCGAAGAGCACCGCGCCGATCACGTTCGTCGCCTGGACGATGATGAAGAAGACGATCAGACCGGTCTGCTGCAGTCCGAAGAGCACCGCGCCCAGGATGGCGGCGAAATTGAGCGCGATGATCACACCCTCGTTGTAGATCAGGTATGCGAGCATGAACTTGAGGAACTCTTTGAAGCCGCGCGCGGCGCGGATGGTCTGCCGCAGTTGTTTGAAGGCGATGCCGAGATAGTTCTCGCCGGGCGGCAGGGTTTGCGGTTGGGCGCGTTCGCGCAGCCATAGGAAGATGGGTACCGAGGCCAGGGCGAAGAAAAGAGCCGTGGCGACCAAGGATCCGCGCACCACCAGGATGTTGCTCTTCGACATCAGGATGGGGGGCAGGATGAGCAGCAGGATGAGGATGCCGCCCGCCGAGCCGACGGCCCAGCCCATGCCGGCGATGCGCCCCATCTCCTCCGGTGCGGCGATCTCCGGCAGCAGCGCGTCGTAGAAGACCTGCGCCGCCCGGTAGCCGATCTCGGCCAGGAGGAAGAGCATGATGGCCAGGAAGACCGTGCCTTTCTGGGTGAAGAAGAGCAGCGCTGTGGCCGAGACCGAAAGGGCCGTGAAGAACAGCAGAAAGCGTTTCTTGGCGCCGGAGTAGTCGGCGATGGCGCCCATGATGGGAGCCGCCAGGGCGACGAGGATCATCGCCACGGAGATGGTCAGGCCCCACAGGCGCGAGCCTTCCGCCCCGCCGACGACTTCCTTCTTGAAGTAGGCCGAATAGACGGCGAGCAAGATCACCGAGGCGTAGGCGGAGTTCCCCAGGTCGTACAGGTACCAGGCCACGCGCTCTTTGCGGGTGGAAACACTCTTCTGGGCTGCAGTGGACATCCTCTCTCCTCCTTGTGGTGGTTGTTGGTTTTCTCGGGCGGAGCCCCCACGCCGCTCCGGCAGAGACAGGCGCCTATTTTAGAGCAAAGGCGTGAATTGCACATAACGATGTGTGGCGGCGGGGCGGCGTGGGAGCCGCCCTTTGCCCCTGCATGAAGCAGCCCGGGCTCCCACGCCCGGGCTGCCATGGCCACGTGTGTGACGGGGCGGCATGGGAGCCGCCCCTGCTTTGTGTATCAGCAGCCCGGGCTCCCACGCCCGGGCGAGAGGCGAGGGGCAGTGTGGCGGGGCGGCATGGGAGCCGCCCCTGCTGGATGGGGGGTGCGGCGCGGGCACATGTTGTCCGCGCGATTGACGGGTCCGCGGAAATCAGCTAATATATATCCGCTAGGGAATATATCCCTGCGCATGATCCCCCAGGGTGATCCGGCAAACCACAGCAACAGCGCTCCTCGCCGGCGGCCATCAAGTCCGGTGACAGGCTGTCACCGCCGGGCCGGCTTCGCCCGCTGTACCCCCTGGACTGGCAGGTCCTTCGACCGTATCTCGCGCCGCTCTATGCTGCGGACCGCGCCCCTGGGAGCGGGCCTGGCAAGCGACGAGGAATGGAGCGTCTCATGTGGAATGAATGGCAGGTGCCTTCCGGCAGCGGATCCTTCAGACGCGTGCTGCCGGCGCTGGTGATCGCTCTGCTGCTGGTGCAAACCACGCCGACGCAGGCTCAGGAAGGCGGCTGGGAGCCGGTGCTGGCGGACGGAGAGTACCAGGGGAGAATGGGCGTTGACGGCATCTTCTTCTATGAT
>JAJRUD010000237.1 GCA_024277995.1 Chloroflexota bacterium | reverse complement strand
TCTCGGAGAAAGCGTCTCCGGTCCTGGTCGCCTCGAAGGCGCAGGGCGTCCTCGAGCAGGGAGGGGGTACTGAAGATGGATGAGATCTTGAAGGACATCAACGCCGTTGTGGGGGTCGTGGGGTCGTTACTGTGCGATGCCGATGGGAATGTGCTGTCCGCACTGGGCATCGGAGACATCGAGCACGAAGACCTGTCGACAGCGGCCCGCGTGCTCGCCCAAACGATGGCTGCCCTATCCCTGGCGCGCCGGCGCAAGGTCGGGGACCTCGACTTCGTCTATGACCGCGGCCGGTTGGTGGCCAAGAACACCGGCGAGGGCTGCTTGTGCATCATCGGGGTGCCTA
Organism: Chloroflexota bacterium; assembly: GCA_024277995.1. GTDB lineage: Bacteria > Chloroflexota > Anaerolineae > Anaerolineales > E44-bin32 > JAJRUD01. The sequence continues at coordinate 24,736 of JAJRUD010000237.1, read as the reverse complement.
ACATCAACGTCCCGCTCCTGAACCTGACAGCCGATCTCGCGATCAGGAATCTCAAGAAGCGGGCGAAGGAAGCCCGAGCGGCCGGGCAGGAGACGGCGCTTCCGGGGCTGAGCGAAGCGGTGCGTGCCATGGCTGATTTCTTCGAGTCACTTGCTGCGGAACTGGGGGATCGCGGCTTCGGCCGCCAGGAGTTCCTCAAGATCGCTGAACATCGATTGGCCAGGATGAAGGCGGCCCATCCCTTGCTTGGTTCCGTTCGCGTCAGCGAGGGCAGAATCGACCTCTCGCAGCTCCCGCTCGATGCATTGGATGCCGGTGAGCTGGGGCAGGCCCTGGTGGACTTCGTCCGAGGTCTGTGCTTCAGCGCCAGAGGGATCCTGGGTCACGAGGAGGCGACCTCCAAGTACCTGAGCGTCTACGAGCCTTTCCGCCAACGGCACGAGGCCGTGCTCAAGGCCCTCGGGATCGGTGATGTGCTGAGAGACGCGGTCAGCGAGGAGCCGCCTCGCACCATCGGCGGCGTGGAATTCCACCTCGGTTGAGCGCTGCTCCCCAGATGCCGAACTGACGTCCGTCGCTGGCTTCAGCGGGTTCTCTTCGGCCTGATCCGTCGATGACGCTTGCATCCAGGTCCGCCGGCTGAGCATGTCATGTGCTGTGGTTGGCGGGCGCCGGGCCGGGGCGCATCGTTGATCGCAAGAGAGCGCGCCACGTCCGGCCGCGCCTGCACCATTCCGCTGGCGGGCAGCCGGCTTCCCATTGAAGAGGGTTGCCACAACGTGAACGTTTCCTGTCCATGGCTCAGACGACCCCTGCAGGCGCGCTTCCGGGAACGGCTGAATCGCTTCGCGTGTCTGGTGGATTTGGGGGGCGAGGCGGTGAAGGTCTATCTGCCCAACAGCGGTCGGCTGGAAGAACTGCTGCGACCGGGAGCGGCGGTGATCCTGGAACGACGTCGGAATCAGGGCAAGACCGTGCACGACCTGCTGCTGGTCCAGACCACCCGCTTCCCCGATGGCGAGCCGATCTGGGTGGGGGTGGACAGCCGCATGCCTCCCAGGCTGGTCGCCTGGCTCCTCAAACAAGGGCTCATCCGCGGCGCCGGGAAGCCGCCAGCCGTGCGCTCGGAGCCCTCCGCCGGACGCGGTCGGCTGGACCTGACCTGGCGCTGGCACGGCAGGGAGCAACTGGCGGAAGCCAAATCCGTGAACCTGGTGGACAGGATGGGGCTGGCGCGCTTCCCCGACGCGCCGACGTCTCGCGGCACCGAACACGTGGCGCAGTTGGTGGGGTTGGCTGCAACGGGCAGGGGGGCCTGGCTCTTCTTCGTGGTACAGCGTGAGGATGCCCTGGCCTTTTCACCCTTCGCGGAGTGTGATCCGCAGTTTGCCGAGGCCGTGGCCCGAGCACGAGAGGCAGGCGTGCAGGTGATCGCGCTGCGCTTCGCCTTCGGCCCGCGGATCATCTACCTGGGCGAGGCGCAGGTCGTTCTCCCCCCGCCTCCTTTTCCAGGGCCGTGGCCGGCCTGGTCCCAGTACGCGGCTCCGGCTGGTTGAGAGCGTGCGGGAGCCTGCGTCTCTAGGGCATGGGCTGCGCGTCGGTCACCGCGCCGAGCCGGTTGACCTTCAGGGACCACTTGCTGCCGATGGAGAAGGTGACATACTCCTGGGGATCGTGAGTGGTGAGTGTGAAGGTGCCATCGTCGGTAGAGAAGATCACCTGGTAGGTCTCTTCACGCGAGCCTTCGCGTTGCTCCGCTTCCAGTTGCAGCGTGGGCCACGCGGCCGCGAAGCCTTCCCCCGCCGCCTTCACGCGGTCCACCTCTTGCCACTGCAGTGCAGTGTAGGTGCACCATTCCTGATAGACCTCGTACTCGCAATCCTGCACCACTTCCGAGTACCCATTGCCCAGGTCGACGGAATAGGGTGTACCGCAGACTTCGAGGGCCCCGGCGACGGGCTCCTGCTCGACGTGATGCAGCTTGTCCTGGCAGGCGCCGATTTCGGCTCCGACCGGTATCTCCTGGCGCCAGTCCTCCTGCTCGACGGGCACCATGGCCTCCACGCCGATGCTGCGCTCCCAGCGAGCGGCCTCCACGGTGCCGACCAGGTCGCGCGTGCTCAGGGTGAAGAAGAGCAAAGCGGCCAGTACGCCGAGGGCCAGGATGGCGAGCCCGATCCTGAGGGCGCCACGGCGTCGGCCAGATCCGGCGGCTCGTTTCTCCACTGCTGCGCTCGCGGCCGGCGTCGCCTCGCCCAGGGGAGCGCCGCAGGACTGGCAGCGGGAGGCGTCGGGCGGGTTGGGGGATTGGCAGGCCGGGCAGTTGATGTCCGGCGCCTTTTCGCTCCGAAATGCGCCGACCACCCGGCCGCGCTCGCGCTGCTTGCCTTCGCTCAAGTCGGCCCCACAGGCTCCGCAGAACTTTGAGCCGGCAGGGTTGCGGGCGTTGCAAAAGGGGCAGTATACGTCCGGGCCGGCCTTGGCCTGCTCGATCTCCGCCTCGTCGGTGATCAGCGTCTCTTGCGCGGGCTGCTCGAAGGTCACGTCCTCCGGTTGAGGCGATCCGCAGCCTGTGCAGAATTTCGCCGGTCCCGGATTGCGCGTCTCACAGAAGGGGCAGGTCCATTGCAGGCGGGCGTAGCCCAGTCGTTTCTTTGCCATGCCGTGTCTCCTCACTTGATATCTTGAAATTGAGCCTACCATGCGCCGGCCGGCGTGTCGTCTGCGGGGCTGCGCCGGGGTGTTTTACAACGGGGCGGGGGTTCGACGCAAGCGGGGGCGCAGCGTCGCTGCGCCCCCGCGCTCAGGTTGAGACGATGCGCCGGTCTATGCCTCGCGGCTCTGTGCGTCCATCACGGCAACGGCCGCCATGTGCACGATGTCTTCCACGTCGTCCCCTGTCTGCAGGACGTGTATTGGCGCGCCGAGGCCGAGCAGGATGGGGCCGATGGCGCGCGCGTTGCCCAGACGGTCGACAAGTTTGTAGGCGATGTTGGCCGACTCCAGGGAGGGGAAGATGAGTACGTTGGCGTCCTTCACCTTGCAGAAGGGATAGCGGCCTTCGACGATCTCCGGGACCACCGCTGTATCGGCCTGCATCTCGCCGTCCACCACCAGATCCGGCCGCTTGGCACGCACCAGGTCGACGGCCCGCTGGACCTTCTCGGAGAGCGGGTGGCGCGTGCTGCCGAAGTTGGAGAAGGAGAGCATGGCCACGCGCGGCTCCAGTTCGAGCTGCATGGCGAAGTCCGCTGCCAGGCAGGCGATCTCGGCCAGGTCCTCGCTGGTGGGTTCGATGTTGACCGTGGCATCGCTGAAGATGTAGACCCGGTCGTCGACGATCATCAGATAGAGCCCCGAGGCGCGTTTGGCGCCGGGGCGGGTGTGGAAGATGTGGAGCGCAGGTCGAATGACCTCGGGGTAGTCGTAGGTCAGGCCGGAGACGAATGCATCAGCGTCGCCCATGTAGACCATCATTGGGCCGAAGACGTTCGGCTCCAGCAGCAGCCGCCGTGCGTGGGCCATGGTTACGCCCTTGCGCTTGCGGAGTTCGAAGTAAGCCTGGGCGTATTCCTCGAAGCGCTCTGCCTGCGCCGGGTCGACCACATCCAGCTCGCAGCCCAGTGCCAGGCGCTCGATGCACTCAGCCACCACCTGCGGCCGGCCGAGCAGGATGGGGTGGGCGATGCCCTCTTCCTTGACCTGGGCCGCGGCGCGGATGATCTTGACCTCCTCGCCTTCGCCGAAGACCACCCGCTTGGGCGCCTGGCGGGCCTTGTTCATGATGAAGTGGCGCACGCGCTCGCCCGTCCCCTTACGCATGGCCAGTTCCTGGCGGTAGGCGTCGATGTCGATCTGAATGCGGGCCGCGCCGCTCTCCATGGCGGCCTTGGCCACGGCGGGGGCCTCCCAGAGCAGGACGCGCGGATCGAAAGGTTTGGGAATGATGTAGTCGGGGCCGAACTTGATGGTCTCCAGGTTGTAGGCGTGCAGCACGCTGTCGGGAACGTCTTGCTTGGCCAGGTCGGCCAGCGCATGCGCCGCGGCGACCTTCATATCCTCGTTGATGGCGCGCGCCCGCACGTCGAGCGCGCCGCGGAAGATGAAGGGGAATCCGAGCACGTTGTTGATCTGGTTGGGGTAATCACTGCGGCCGGTGGCGACGATGGCGTCCGGGCGCGCTTCCTTGGCCACCTCGTACTTGATCTCAGGGTCGGGGTTGGCCATGGCGAAAATGAGCGGATGATCGGCCATGGTCTTCACCATCTCGGGGGTCAAGACGTCGGCCACGGACAGGCCGTAGAACACGTCGGCGCCGCGCACGGCGTCGGCCAGGGTGCGGGCGTCGGTGTCCGCCGCGAAGCGCGCCTTGTACTTGTTCATGCCCTCCTCGCGCCCTTTGTAGATAACGCCGCGGCTGTCCACCATGAGGATGTTCTCGCGCCGCGCCCCCAGACGCACTGCCAGCTCGCTGCAGGAGATGGCCGAGGCGCCTGCGCCGGAGACCACGATGCGCACCTGGGAGATGTCCTTGCCGACGATCTCCAGCCCGTTGAGCAGCGCCGCGCCGCTGATGATGGCCGTGCCGTGTTGGTCGTCATGGAAGACGGGGATGTCCAGCATCTCTTTGAGTTGCTCTTCGATGTAGAAGCACTCTGGAGCCTTGATGTCTTCCAGGTTGATGCCGCCGAAGGTGGGGGCGATGGCCTTCACCACCTGAATGATCATGTCGGGATCGTGGGTATCAAGTTCGATGTCGAAGACGTCGATGTCGGCGAAGACCTTGAACAGAACGCCCTTGCCTTCCATGACCGGCTTGGAGGCCAGGGCGCCCCGGTCCCCGAGGCCCAGGATGGCCGTACCGTTGGAGACCACCGCCACCAGGTTGCTCTTGGCGGTGTACTCGTAGGCCAGGTCCGGGTTCTCGGCGATCTCAAGCACCGGGACGGCAACGCCGGGTGTATAGGCCAGGGAGAGGTCCCTTTGGGAGGCGAGGGGTTTGGTGGGCACGATGGCCACCTTGCCCGGCCGGCCGCGCCGATGATATTCGAGAGCTTCTTCACGCGTGATAGACATTCCTTCACTCCTATGGGTTTGCAGGAACCCTTCCCACAGCCTGCAGGATGGAGCCCGGCGGACGTGCCACCGTCAGGGACGTGTATTGGGGGTGTCCTCGCTGCCCCGGTGCCCTGCTGGGTTGATTGTCCGTGTTTGTCCGTGTGCAGGGCCCATGCAGCACCTCAAGTGTAACGCGAACCAGCCGCGGGCGGATCAATGAAGTGTCCGCTTTGGCGGGTGACATTCTCATTAACCCCGGCGAAGGAGTCTCGGTGCGCGGCTTGTGGGAAGGTCCCGAGATAAACAGGACACCCCCGTGCCTGAGGGGGACAGGCGCAGGGGTGGTCGCGACATCGGTAAGAACCGAGTGACGACATATGCATGGTACCCCTTGCGCCCCCGCGTGCAATGGGCGTTTGGTCCCAGGCAGAGGGCGGGTACGGGATGAGCGTGGGGCGCGTGCACCGTTCATCCATCCGGCGGGTGCCAATGTATAATGGGATTCGGGTTCTTGCTGCTTTCCGTCATTCCTGAACCACCCTGGGCCGGGTGCCCTCTGCGGTCGGGGCGCTGAGCCATAAGCGCCCCGCATATCGCGGAAGCCGACTCAGGTCTGCATGGCAGACGGCTTTTGCCCTGTTCCCCGCAGGTGGCGATGCGCGCCTCCACGGGCGAAGTCGACCAGCCCGGCCGATACGAGCGAATAGAAGGAATTGGAGCATTGTTGCGGGAAGCGACCGACTTCGAAGGTCGCTGGGGAGGCATGAGCGTGGCAGGTCAATCGAGCGGAAGGAAGACCGTCGTGGCAGGCGCGTTGGGCGAATGTGTCCACGTGGCTGGAGTGGTCGGTTTTCTGCGCTTGGCCGAGCAGGCGGGCTGGCGGACGGTCTTCCTGGGTCCGGCGGTGTCCGTCGAGGATTTCCTGCAGGCGGTGCGCCGTGAGGGCGCGGATCTGGCGGGGGTTTCATACCGCCTCACGCCGGAGACGGGAGAACGCCTGTTGGGCGAGTTCGCCGAGGCGGCGGATGAATTGAGGGCGGCCGGCGTGCGCTTCGCTTTCGGGGGAACTCCCCCCGTCGCGGAACGGGCGCGTGCCATGGGCTTCTTCGAGCGCGTCTTCGACGGCAGCGAGCCTTCCGACGCGGTGCTGGCCTACTTGAAAGGGGTACGCGCCGGGGCGCGCGGGGAGGGGGATTATCCCCAGACTGCCATCGAGCGCATCCGATGGAAATCCCCTTATCCCATCTTCCGCCACCACTTCGGCCTGCCCACGATGGAGGCCACCCTGGAGGGGATAGCTGAGATCGCGCAGGCGCGCGCGCTGGACGTGATCTCGCTGGGCGTGGATCAAGACGCTCAGGAGAATTTCTTCCACCCCGAGCGGCAAAGCCCGCGCGCGCGCGGTGCAGGCGGAGTCCCTGTCCGTTCACCGCAGGACTATCGTGCACTCTACCAGGCAAGCCGCCGAGGGAACTATCCCCTGCTGCGCACATACTCCGGCACGAACGATTTCCTGCGCCTGGCGCAGGTGTTTGTCGAGACCATCAACAACGCCTGGTGTGCCATCCCTTTGTTCTGGTTCAACGAGATGGACGGCCGCGGGCCCTGGGACCTGGAGGGTTCCATCCGCGAGCACCAGAAGGTGATGGCCTGGTACGGCGAGCGCGACATTCCGGTGGAAGTGAACGATCCGCATCATTGGGGGATGCGCGACGCGCCGGACGTGATCTTCGTCGTCTCGGCTTTCCTGGCGGCCTACAACGCGCGCGCTTTCGGGGTGCGCGACTACATCGCACAGATGATGTTCAACAGCCCCGCCGGCGTCTCCGATGCCATGGACCTGGCCAAGATGCTGGCCTGCCTGCGCATCACGGAGCCGCTGCAGGGGCCGGATTTTCGCATCTGGCGCCAGACGCGCACCGGACTGCTCAGCTATCCGCTTCATCCCGCCGAAGCCCGCGGGCAGCTCGCCGCCAGCGTCTACCTGCAGATGGCGCTCAGGCCTCACATCGTGCACGTCGTGAGCCACAGTGAGGCGCACCACGCAGCGACGGCGGATGACGTGATCGAGGCCTGCGGCCTGGCACGGCGGGCGGTGGAGAATGCGCTGCGGGGCGGGCCGGACATGACGGCCGACCCCGTCGTCCAGGAGCGGGCTGAGGAGCTGGTCGCCGAGGCGCACGTCACGCTGCAGGCCATCGCAGACCTGGCCGCCCCGCACCTCGATGATCCCTATGTCGATCCGGCGACGCTGGCCATGGCGGTGACGCGCGGCATCCTGGACGCGCCGCATCTGCGCGGCGGCCGCTGGGCACCAGGCCATATTGCTTCCCGTGTCGATTCGCGCGGCGCCTGTATCGCGATCGACCCGGAGACGGACCGGCCTATAGCGGAAAAGACGCGCATCGCGCGCATCCTGCGCGGCGCGAAATCACTGACTTCTACCTAGAAGGGAGCGGAAGCCTATGGCAAAAGACACACGCTACACCGTAATCGGGGCCGGAAATGGGGGTAGAGCGATGGCCGCCCATCTGGCGCTGATGGGCTTCCAGGTCACGCTGTATAACCGCACCCCGGAACGCATCGACCCCATCCGCGAGCTGGGGGGGATTCAACTGGAAAGCTATGAAGGCGGGCCGCACGGTTTCGGAAAACTGCACCTGGTGACGTCGGACATGGGCGAGGCTGTGGCGGAAGCGGACGTGATCATGGTCGTCGTGCCATCCAGCGCGCACGCTGAGATAGCCACACGGCTGTCGCTGCACCTGCGAGACGGCCAGATCGTAGTGCTCCATCCGGGCCGCACCTGCGGCACCATGGAGGTGCTGAAGGTGCTGAACGACACGGGCTGCCAGGCGAAGGTGATCGTCGCTGAGGCCGAGACCTTCATCTACGCCAGTCGCTCCGAGGGCCCGGCCGATGCGCGCATCTTTCGCATCAAGCGCGCCGTGCCTTTGGCTGCGCTCCCCGCGACGCGCACGGCACAGGTGCTCGACGTTCTGCACGATGCCTATCCCGAATTCATCGACGGGGTGAATGTGCTGCACACGGGTCTCAATAACATGGGTGCCATCCTGCATCCGGCGCTGACGCTGCTCAACGCGGGCAGGATCGAATCCACGGGCGGCGATTTCCAGTTCTACATTGACGGAGTGACGCCCTCGACGGCGCGCGTGTTGGAGGTGCTCGACCGGGAGCGCGTGACGGTGGCGGCCTCGCTGGGTGTGCGGGCGCGCACGGCGCTGGAATGGCTGCGCCTGGCCTATAACGTCCGCGGCCAGAACCTCTACGAAGCCATCCAGAACCAGAGCGGCTACTACGGGATAACGGCCCCCAAATCGCTGAACCACCGCTACATCTTCGAGGACGTCCCGATGAGCCTGGTTCCCATCGCGGCCCTCGCACAACGCTACGGCGTTTCGGTGCGCGGCATTGAGAGCATCATCCGCCTGGCGTGTTTCATCCACAGGACCGATTATTGGCGCCGGGGACGGACGCTGGACAGGCTGGGGATCGAGGAACTCAGCGTGAGCGAGCTGACCCACTACGTGAATGAGGGGGTGCATCCCGTCGCGCCCGTGCTGGTCGCAGCCTAGATGTCTCGCACGGGCGGCAGGCCGGCTTCGCGGTGGGAAAGAGGGGAGTCTTCGCGGGTCGGCCGGGCGTCTGCGGAGCGGTGCAATAATGGCAAGAGCCCCCGTTTTGAAGCTGAACGGAGGCTCCCTGTCGGGGCGCCCGGATTTGAACCGGGGGCCTCACGGACCCGAACCGTGCGCTCTGCCGGACTGAGCCACGCCCCGAATTGCCGTCGCCCCAGGCCTCTGCGGGAGAGATCGTGGGGCGACGATAGTTTACCACAGGAGAAGGCCTTTGGGACCGCCCGACGAGCAGATTGGCGCGACCCACTGCGCCCCCCCCCGGGGGCGCAGCCCTTCAGCGGGGGCGGGTGGCGCAAGAAGCGCTCGAGGCGGTGGGGAGCTGTCCAGCGTGGGGACTTGGGTGGGCGCGCGGCGCGAGTCCGGGCGGTGCCTGTCGGAGCGGGTCCTCGTGCATCTGGGAAGACGGCCGGTCAGGCGGAGCGAAAGACCTTGGCGGCGGCTGTGGCCTTGGCCTCGCTGATCGGCAGCATGAAGCAGAACAGGCTGCCCACCCCCTCTTTGCTTTCGCACCAGATCTGACCGTTGTGCATCTCGATCATCGCCTTGGCGATGGAAAGGCCCAGGCCCATGCCCCCATGCCGTCGGGTCAGATGTGACTCAACCTGATAGAAGCGCTCGAAGACGCGGTCCACTTCGTCATCGGGGATGCCGATACCCGTGTCGACGACGAATACCTTGACGTAGCCCTCTGAGCCCTCAGCTTTGATCCCAACCTGGCCGCCGGCGTCGGTGAAGGTGATGGCGTTGCGCACCAGGTTGGTCAGGGCGATGTCGATCTTGTCGTGATCGGCTTCAACCGTGAGCGGATCGTCCGGCGGTACGTCGTAGTCCAGTTCGATCTGCTTCTCCTTGGCCAGAGCCTGGAAGCGTTGCACCATGTTTTGAACAAGGTCGCTCATGGAGAAGCGCTTGCGTCGAACGCGCGCCTGGCCCTGTTCCTTGTGCGCGATGGCCGACATGTCTTCGATGATGCTCTTCAGGCGCATCGCGCTGCGGATGATGACCTCCATTTGTTCCTGGTGATCGGCTGGGATCAGCTCCTTGAGGAAGGTGGCATGGCCGAGGATCAGGCCGAGCGGCGTGCGCAGCTCGTGGGAAGCGATGGCGATGAAGTCGGACTTCATGCGGTCGAGCTGTACCAGTTCGGAGTTGGCGTCCTGAAGCTTGCTCATCAGCCGGGCGTTCTCGATCGCCACCGCCGCCTGTGCAGCCAGCGTCTCTAGGATGGAGAGATCATCTTCGGTATAATCTCCCCGGCCCAGCTTGTTGACGGCCTCGATAACGCCAATGGCCTGTTGCTTGATGAGCAGTGGGACGCCGAGGATGGAACGGGTCTGGAAGTTGAGGGCGCGATCCACATGGCGATATACACGTGGGTCGTTGGTCGCGTCCTGAATGAGCATCGGTCGTCTGTGGGTGAATATCCAGCCGGCGACGCTGGAGTTCAGGGGCACGCTGACACGTTGCAGTCCCTCGCGCTGATCTCCCGAGGCGGCCGCGAAGCGCAGTTCGCCGGAGGTGTCGTCATAAAGTAAGATGGAGGCTGCTTCGCTCTCAATCAGTTCGCAGGCTACGTCGACGATGGCCTGCAAGAGCGGTGGCAGGTCCAGCGTGGAGGTCAGCGTGCGGCTGATCTCCAGGAGACGTTCTAGCCGCTGGGTCCTGGTTGTGCTTGCCGGGCGGTCGGCCATCGGGGCTGATCCTCATGATTTCAGCTCGATTGTAGCATAGGCGCCTTTCCGGGCAAGTACCCGTGATTCCCATACCGGGGTCCGGCATACTCGCAAAGAAGAACGCAACGGAGGAGCTATTCATGCCAGCCAGGAAGAAAGTTCGAGTGGCCATCATCGGTGTAGGCAACTGCGCCTCATCACTGGTCCAGGGCGTTCATTATTACCGTGATGCCAAGCCCGACGATCACGTTCCCGGTCTGATGCACGTGGAAATGGGCGGCTACCACATCCGGGACATCCAATTCACCGCGGCTTTCGACGTGGTGGCCTCTAAGGTAGGGAAGGACCTGGGGGAGGCCATCTACGCTGAGCCCAACAACACCGTGCGCTTCGCCGACGTGCCGCGGCTGGAGGTGCCGGTCTATCGGGGCATGACTCATGATGGCATCGGCCACTACTTGGCGCAGAAGGTGGAGAAGGCCTCCGGCCCCACGGACGACATCGTGGGGATTCTCAAAGAGACCAAGACCGACGTGGTGGTCAGCTACCTTCCAGTGGGGGCGGAGATGGCCACCAAGTGGTACGTCGAGCAGGTGCTCGAGGCCGGCTGCGCGTTCGTGAACTGCATCCCGGTCTTCATCGCCAGTTCCGAGTATTGGGCGAACCGCTTCCGCGAGCGCGGTCTGCCCATCATCGGCGACGACATCAAGAGCCAGGTGGGTGCCACCATCACCCATCGCGTGCTCACCACGCTCTTCAACGACCGCGGCGTGCGTCTGGACCGCACCTACCAGCTCAACTTCGGCGGCAACATGGATTTCTTCAACATGCTCGAGCGGGAACGCCTGGAGTCGAAGAAGATATCCAAGACGGGTGCCGTGACCAGCCAGCTCCCGTATGAGTTGCCGGAAGGAGACATCCACGTCGGGCCGAGCGACTACGTTCCCTGGCTGACGGACCGCAAGTGGTGCTACATCCGCATGGAGGGGACCACCTTCGGCGACGTGCCGCTCAACGTGGAGCTCAAGCTGGAGGTCTGGGATTCGCCCAATTCGGCGGGCGTGGTGATCGACGCCGTTCGTTGCGCGAAGCTGGCGCTGGATCGTGGGCTCTCAGGCCCGGTCATCGGCCCTTCGGCCTACTTCATGAAGACGCCTCCCAAACAGTTCAAGGACGAGGTGGCGCGCCAGATGACCGAGGACTTCATCGCCGGGGCACCCGCCGGCGAAGCCTAGTACCGGGATTGCCCGGGACGCCCTTCGAGCTCAGCCCTGCGAGGGCGGGCGGTCTCAAGGGGGCGCCGAGAATATCCGGCGTGGGCCCTGGCGGAGGGAAGCGCGACCTTCGAGCCCCTGCGTCTCGGTGGCTGATCTCCGCCCCGGAAGGATGAGACATGCGCGCCTGGCGTCTCTACGAACCTGCGCCTATCGAAAAGCACCCCCTGCGCCTGGAGGAGACCGCCGACCCCGAACCCGGGCCGGGCCAGTTGCGCGTTCGCGTGCGGGCCTGCGGCGTGTGCCACACGGACCTGCACACGGCGGAGGGCGAGATCACGCCGCCGGCTTACCCCATCACGCCCGGACATCAGGTGGTGGGCGTTGTGGAAGCCCTGGGCCCGGGAGCCCAGGGCTGGGCGGTGGGCGATCGGGTGGGCGTGCCCTGGTTCTACAGCGCATGCGGCGAATGCGAGTATTGCCGGCGCGGCGAGCAGAACCTCTGCGCGCAGGCCAGATTCACGGGCTTTCACGTGGACGGGGGCTATGCCGAGGCCGTGCTGGCCGAAGCGCGCTTCGCCCTGCCGCTCCCCGCTGAAATGGACGATCGCTCGCTGGCGCCCCTGCTGTGCGCCGGGATCATAGGCTACCGCTCGCTGCGCAAGGCCGACCTGCAGCCCGGCGAGCGGTTGGGCCTGGTGGGATTCGGCGCCAGCGCCCACCTGGCCATCCAGGTGGCCCGCCGATGGGAATGTGAGGTCTACGTCTTCACCCGCAGCGAAAGCCACCGGCGCCTGGCGCGTGAACTGGGCGCCGACTGGGCCGGGGGCGTCGAGGAGGAGGCACCCGCGCCGCTGGATCGCGCCGTCATCTTCGCCCCTGCCGGGAGCCTGGTCCCACGCGTGCTGGAGAAGATACGACCTGGAGGGACCCTGGCCATCAACGCCATCCACATGAGCCCGATCCCCGAGATGCCCTATCGCCTCATCTACGGCGAGCGGACGCTGCGCAGCGTGGCCAACGCCACCTATCAGGACGGCGTGGCGTTCCTCAAGCTGGCGGCCGAGATACCCATTCGCGCCACGGTGCAGACCTATCCCTTCGAAGAGGCCAACGGCGCGCTGCAGGACTTGAAGGCCAGCCGCGTAGAAGGCGCGGCGGTGTTGATGCTATGAGGCGCCCCGGCTCCGGCATCGCGCAGCGCCTGCCCATCGTCCTGGGCCTGTTGCTCTTCCTGAGCCTGGCCCCGTCTCGCAGCAGCCCGGCGCAGGCGCAAGGTGTGATCACCTTCGGGGAGACCAGGGTCGAAAACGCTTTCCCTGATTCCCTGACCTTTCGCGTCTCCGTCTCGAGCAGCGCCGGTGCGATCGTCAGCGCCGAGTTCGCCTCGGCCACACAGAATTGGATCTCTTCCGAGAGCCTGTCGCGCATCGAGCTGGACCTCGATCCGGGGAGCCGGGTCGAACTGGTCTACACATGGGAGACGCGCGGCCGCACCGTGGCGCCCAGCACGCCTGTCACCTATTACTGGGTGGTGACCGATTCCGCCGGCAACCAGGCGCAGAGCGAGACGGCTTACTTCCGTTACGACGACATCCGCTTCGACTGGCAGATCCTCGAGAACGAGGACATCGCTCTCTGGTGGCACGACAAGCCGGCCTCTTTCGGCCGGCGCGTCTTCGACATCGCGCAGCGGGCCCTGGCAGAGCAGCGCGACCTCTTTCGAGCCGAACTCGAGTTTCCGCTGCGCATCCTGATCTACAACAACTTCGAGGAGTTCGATGCCTGGCACGGAACGAGCAAGGAGTGGGTCGGCGGGGAGGCCTTCCCTGAGATCGGGGTCACCACGCAGATCGTCTCGGGGCAGACGCCAGACACCCAATGGCTGTTGGGAGTGGTGCCGCACGAGCTTTCGCATCTCTACTTTGCCCAGGTGACCTTCAACCCGCGCTCGCACAAGCCCGTCTGGTTGAACGAGGGAGTGGCCCAGTACAACGAGTTCAGCGAGCTCGGCCGGGAACTGCGCACCGCAGAGCATGCCGCCGCGCAGGGCAGATTGATCCCCCTTTCCTCGCTCGCCTCGGGGTTCGGATCCTACAACGAGGAGCGCCTGCGCCTGGCCTACGCCGAAGCGCTGAGCGCCACGCTCTACCTGGTCGAGACGTATGGCGAGGAGGGGCTGGCCGACCTGTTGGCGGCCTACGGCGAGGGCCTGACCACCGAGGAGGCCTTCCAGACGGTGCTGGGAGTCTCGGCGAGCGACTTCGAGGGCGATTGGGCTCTTTGGCTCGGCGTTCAACCCGGGCTCTATGTGACGCCCACGCCCTGGCCATTGCCCGCCTTCCCGGCCTCGCCCACACCCAGAATCCTGGGGGGCGTCGTGACGGCGACGGCGGCGCCGATCGCCTCTCCGACTTCAGCGGCAACAGCGCAGGAGCCGACGCCTTTGCCCGCGGCGCGGCCCGGTACGTTCCCCGCCGCCTGTCTGAACGCGGTCGGGCTTTCGGCGCTGGCGGCATTTATCGTGGCGGGTGTGCGCGCGCGGGGCACGCGCCTGCGGGGTCGCCGCAAGGGCCCGATGGTATAATCATCGGCGAAAGCGAACGTGCAGGGCAAACTGGCTCGCGGGGCGCCAGGCCTCCGAAAACAGGGAGGGTGAGCGATGTCCGGACATTCCAAATGGTCAACCATCAAGCGCAAGAAGGCCGCCAACGACGCGAAGCGGGGTGCGTTGTTCACGCGTCTGGCGCGCGAGATCACCCTTGCGGCGCGCGAGGGCGGCGGCGACCCGGAGATGAACATCGCCTTGCGCCTGGCCGTCGAGCGTGCCAAAGCCAGCAACATGCCCAAGGACAACATCGAGCGCGCCATTCGCAGAGGTACGGGCGAAGACAAAGAAGGGGAAGCCTTCGAGCAGATCATGTACGAGGGCTATGCGCCGCACGGCGTCGCTTTGATGATCGAGGTTATCACCGACAATCGCAATCGGGCCGTGGCTGACATCCGGCATGTGCTCACTCGCTTCGGCGGCAACATGGCCGACGCCGGCGCCGTGTCCTGGCAGTTCCGCCGGGCGGCCTATTTCGCCTTTCCCGCCGAAGGCCGCGACGCTGATGAGGTCTTCGAGATGGCCGTCGAGGCCGGCGCTGACGACGTGCTCTTCGACGAGGACATCGAGATCATCGCCCCCGTGGAGGCTTTCAAAGCCATCAGCGATCGCCTCGAACAGGCCGGCATTCAGCCCACGGAGGCCGGGCTGCGCATGTTGCCCACCTCAACCATCGAACTGCCGCCTGACCAGACCCTCCAGGTCATGAAGGTCATCGAGGCGCTGGAGGAGCTGGACGACGTGCAGAACGTGTATTCGAACCTGCAGGTGACCGAAGAGGCGGTCGCCATGCTGGAGGCCGCCTGAGCCGGGCGGCCCGGGCTCGCGAGTGCATGTTGGTGATCGGCATCGACCCCGGCACGGCGAGGACCGGCTACGGGTTGGTGCGCCAGGCGAAGGGCGGGGCGCTCGAGACGGTGGACTTTGGCGTCATCACGACCTCGCCCGACATGGATCTTCCTGAGCGTCTGCAGGTCCTGCACCATGCCCTGATGGAGATGCTGGCTCTCCATCGCCCTGAAAGCGGGGCGGTGGAGAAGCTCTTCTTTCAGCGCAACGTGAGCACCGCACTGGCGGTGGGCCAGGCACGTGGCGTGGCCATGCTGGCGCTGGCCCAGGCCGGCGTGCCAGTTTGCGAGTACACTCCCGGCGAAGTCAAGCAGGCTGTGGCCGGCTATGGTGCGGCGGACAAGCGACAGGTCCAGGAGATGGTGCGCTTGCTGTTGAAGATGGATCAATGTCCCCATCCGGATGATGCCGCCGACGCGTTGGCGGTGGCGATCTGCCACATGCACGTCTGGCAGACCCAGAGACGTCTGGAGGCGAATGGTTGATCACTTCCCTGCGCGGCGTCGTGTTGCGGGTCGGCGAGAAGGACCTGGTGGTGGAGGTGGGAGGCGTTGGCCTGGCCGTGGCGGTGACGCGCTCGGTGCTCGCGGCGGCCCCCGGCGTCGGCGAGCCTATATTCCTGCACACACATCTGGTGGTGCGCGAGGATTCACTCAGCCTGTACGGCTTCAGCACGATGGAAGAGCGGGAGCTTTTCCTGCTCCTGCTGCAGGTTTCCGGTGTGGGGCCGCGCCTGGCCCTGGCTGTGCTTTCCACGTTGTCCCCCGATGAACTGCGCGGCGCGATCGCGGGGAACCAGCCGGAGGTGCTGGCCCGTGTGTCAGGCATCGGGCGCAAAACCGCCGAACGCATTCTGTTCCATTTGCGGGATCGCATGGAGGTGCTCCCTGAGGGGAGAGACCTGCTCTCGGAGGGAGACGTAGAAGTCGTCGGGGTGTTGACCGCTCTGGGTTACACGCTGGGTGAAGCCCAGCGTGCGCTGCAGGCCATCCCACCCGATGCGCCGCAGGACCTGGAGACGCGCGTGCGCCTGGCCCTGCAATCATTCGGCCATAGATCGTGAGGCTGCCCTGTGTCCATAACTGAAGAACGCATCACTTTCATCGGCCCGGGCGCCATGGCGGAAGCCATGGCCACCGGGCTCATCGAACGGGCAGGGGTGGGCCCAGGGAGAATACTGATGAGCGGGCCGCGCCCGGACCGGCTGCAGGAACTGGCTGACCGCTACGGCGTCGCCACGACCACGGACAACCGCAGCGCGGTGGGGGAGGCGGACGTCGTGGTGCTGTCCGTGAAGCCGCAGACCCTGGGGGCTGTACTGCAGGAGCTGCACGGGGCGATCCCCCAGCGGGCGCTGGTCTTGTCCATCGTTGCCGGTGCGCCGTTGCGGATGTTGGTCGGCGGGCTGGGGCACGATGTTGTGGTGCGCGCCATGCCGAACACGCCGGCGCAGGTCGGCCTGGGGATCACGGTGTGGACGGCCACGCCCCAGGTGGGCGACTCGCGGCGCGAGCACGCCCGCCAGATCCTGCAGGCCCTGGGCGAGGAGATCTTCGTCGAGAACGAGGACTATCTGGACATGGCCACCGCGCTCTCGGGCACCGGCCCGGCCTACGTGTACCTGTTCATGGAGGCCATGGTGGACGCCGGCGTGCATTTGGGGTTCCCGCGGCGCATCGCCGAGAAGCTCGTCGTGCACACGGTGAAGGGCTCGGTGGCCTTCTACGAGCATTCGCCGCGCCACATGGCCCGGTTGCGCAACCAGGTGACCTCGCCGGGAGGGACCTCGGCCGCCGCGCTCTACTATCTCGAGAAGGCCGGCTTTCGCACGGCCATTTCCAGGGCGATCTGGGCCGCATACGAGCGCTCGCGCGAGCTGGGGGCGGGCAAGAAAAGCGGCTCGGTCCAGGAAGATTGAGCGCGGCCAGCTTGACCGCTTCCCGCGCGGATCCTTAGCTTCATGGCAACCCCTTGGAGCCGCCGCCGCGGCCGGGAGTCCGCCGTCCCGCGAGTCCCGCGCGGCCGGGGGCCTGCCGCAGCCCGCCACGGCGCGGGGCGTGGCGCCTTCCCTCGCCCGGGCGGCGCCGGCCCGGGCGGGAGCAAATCATCACGGCAGCCCTGGCCTGTCGTAGGCGGGCTTCATGCCCTACAATTGGGCAACGATCTGCAAAGTGGGAAAGGAATGCTGAGAAAAGAGCATGGCAATCGTTGAAGCCCTTCAGCGCTTTGCGCAGTCCGTGGGGGATAAACTCTCCCAGATCACATCGGGCGAGCCAGAGGATCAGTTGCGGGCTCCCTTCGAGAACCTGATGGCCCAGGTGGCCGCCGCGCTGGGATGGAGGATCGTCTGCATCGGTGAAACCCCGCTCCCCGACCGGCTGGGACGACCGGATTATGCCATCCATCGCAACGACATCCTTGTGGGCTACGTCGAGCTCAAGGCGCCCGGCGTGGGTGCCAGTGCGGCCCGCTTCACGGGGCGCAACCGCCGGCAATTCAAGCGCTTCTCGGCCATCCCGAACATCCTCTACACGGACGGCAATGAATGGGCTCTCTACCGCGATGGTGAGATTGTCCGCAGCGTGGTCCGGCTCTCCGGCGACATCGCTTCGAAGGGCGCCAAGGCCGTCGCCGCCCGGGACGCGCAGGCCGTGGAAGACCTGCTGCGCGAATTCCTGACCTGGGAGCCTTTCATCCCCACCGACCGTCGGGGCAAGATTGACCTCAAGGGCTTCGCGCAGATGCTGGCCCCCCTTTGCCGTATGCTGCGGGACGACGTCGCCGACGCGCTGAAGGACCCCTCCTCGCCACTGGTGCGCCTGGCCCAGGACTGGCGCCAGTTGCTCTTCCCCGAGGCCACCGACCAGCAGTTCGCCGACGCCTACGCGCAGACGGTCACCTTCGCCCTGCTGCTGGGGCGCAGCGAGGGAGCGGATCCGCTGACCGCTGAAGAATCCATCGCGGGGCTCGGCGCTCAACATAGCCTGCTCTCCCGGGCCTTGCAGGTCCTCACCGACCCGGATGTTCGCGGCGAAATCACGGCCTCCCTGGCACTCCTGGAGCGCGTGATCGCCGTCGTCCCGCCCCAGGCCTTCGAAGGTCCGAAAGACCCCTGGCTCTACTTCTACGAGGACTTCCTGTCTGTCTACGACCCCGAACTGCGCAAGGACGCAGGGGCCTATTACACCCCGGTGGAAGTGGTCTACGCTCAGCTCCGCCTGATCGATGACCTGCTGGTGAACCGCTTGAACAGGCCGCTGGGCTTCGCCGAAGCGGATGTGGTGACGCTCGACCCGGCCGTGGGCACGGGCACCTACCTGGTGGGCGTGATCGAGCACGCGCTCAAGAGCGTCGAGGCCGACCAGGGGCCAGGTGCCGTGCCGGGCAGGGCGAGCACCTTGGCGCAGAACCTCTACGGCTTCGAATGGATGGTGGGGCCTTACGCCGTCGCCGAACTGCGCGTCAGCCGTGCACTGCGCGATCGCGGCGCCAGCCTTCCCCCGGAGGGCACCCACATCTACCTGACGGACACCCTGGAAAGCCCCCACGCGACGCCGCCGCAACTGCCGCTTTACCTGGAGCCCATCGCCGAGCAGCACGCCCGGGCCCTGCAGGTGAAGAGCGAGGTGCCGGTCATCGTCTGCCTGGGCAACCCGCCCTATGACCGGCACCAGGCGGCCAGCAGCGAGAACAAGGCGCGTACGGGAGGGTGGGTCCGGTGGGGGGACGACGGGAGTGGCAGCAATAGCATCTTTCTCGACTTTTTGAATCCTGCCATCACGGCCGGCCACGGCGTCCGGGTTCACAACCTCTACAACCTCTATGTGTATTTCTGGCGCTGGGCGCTGTGGAAGGTCTTCGAGCACCAGACGGCCAAGGGCCCCGGCGTCGTGAGTTTCATCAGCGCCTCCAGTTACCTGGATGGCGACGCCTTCTGCGGCATGCGCGAGCACCTGCGGCGCCTGTGCGACGAGATCTGGATCCTCGACCTGGGCGGCGAGGGCCGCGGCACCCGCCGGGAGGAGAACGTTTTCGACATTCAGACCCCCGTCGCCATCGCCGTCGCCCTGCGCACCGGCGAAGCGGATCCGCAAACGCCGGCGCATGTGCGCTATGCCCGCCTGCGGGGGACCAGGAAGGAGAAACTGGGCGCTCTGAAGGACATCACGGGCTTCGCGGGCCTGGGGTGGCAGGATTGCCCGCATGACTGGCAGGCGCCCTTCCGCCCGGCCGGCACGGGGGCCTACTTCGACTGGCCGCTGCTGACGGACCTGATGCCGTGGCAGCAATCTGGAGTAAAGGCAGGGCGCACGTGGGTTATAGCCCCTGAAGAAGCTACGCTTCGAAGGCGCTGGCAAGGCTTGCTGCGAGCCGCTGGAGAAGAACGGAGACGCCTATTCAAGGATTCGCCCACGGGGCGCAAGGTCCATGAATCCGCAGTACAACTACCTCCTGCCAGCGACAGGCTTGAGCCCGTCTCGCAACTAGCCCAAGACACCCAACCACCACCCATCACGCGATATGCCTACCGGTCCTTTGACAGGCAGTTCCTCTTCGCCGACGCGCGCATACTGGATAGACCCAGTCCCGCCCTCTGGCGCGCCCACAGCGAACGGCAGGTGTATTTGACGACATTGCTCAATCATCCGCTCGGACGTGGCCCCACAATTACGGCGTGTGCTGCAGTTCCTGACCTCCATCACTTCCGTGGTTCGTATGGGGCCAAAGAGGCCTTCCCCCTCTACCGCACGGCCGACGCCTCGGAGCCCAACCTCATGCCCGGCCTGCTGAACCTTCTGACCAACGCCTGCGGCCGCCTGCTCACGCCTGAGGATTTCCTGGCCTACCTGTATGGCATCCTGGCCCATCCGGCCTTCACCGAGCGCTTCTACGATCAACTGGAAACCCGTGAACTGCGCGTGCCCCTCACCAGGGACCGGCACCTCTTCGAGCAGGTCCGCGCCCTCGGCGCGCGACTCCTCCGGCTGCACACCTACGGCCAACGCTTCGTCCCCGAAGGCATGCCGCGCGGCCGCATACTGCCAGGCAAGGCCAGGTGCACCAGGACCGTCCCCGGCGACCCGGCCGGATATCCGGAGTCATTCGACTACAACGACCAGACCAGGACGCTGCATGTCGGGGAGGGCGAGTTCGCCCCCGTCGAGCCCGAGGTTTACCGTTTCGAGGTCTCCGGCCTCAAGGTCGTGCAATCGTGGCTGAAGTACCGCATGAAGAAGGGCTCCGGCCGCAAGTCCTCGCCGCTGGATGACATCCGCCCCGAACGGTGGACGGCGGAGTTCACCACGGAACTGCTGCAACTGCTGTGGGTGCTGGAGGCGACCCTGGAGGTCTACCCGGAGCAGGCACGCTTGCTCGAAGCGGTGGCTGCCGGAGAATGCTTCCGCGCCGAGGAACTCCCGCCTGTCCCGGAGGCCATGCGCAAGCCGCCGAAGCTGAGAACGCAAGCCCCCAGGCTGTTTGACGTCGATGAGGGCTAATATATGGTCCATGCGGATGCATCGGCCTCCCAGGCGCGCCAGACGTATACGGAGGTGGGCTGGCAATGCCGGGCACCGGCGGGCGAGGGGGGCGCCCTGGGCAGACCCCACGCGGGCCATGGAGGCGCTTGCGGGCGCGGGGATTTCCGGGACGGCGTTCCTATGGAGGGCGTCATGCGCTCCAAGGGGTTTCCCCCGAGGCAGCATCAGCGCCGAAAGGGGCGCGCCGGGGGCCGTCCCTTTGTGAACGGCTGGACAAAACGGAGCCCTTCAGGTATCATTTCGAGGCTTGTCCAGGCTTGTGGTGGGCCGAGGGAAAGGGATGACGACGGGCCGTTCGCGCCCGGTGATCGGGACCCTCACCATCGGATTCGCCTCGCAAATCCACCCGACCAGCGAAGGGATTCGCTTTGCTCGACGCCACCGCCGAACTGCTCAAGAGTCTGACGGAGGCCAACGGCGTGCCCGGCCACGAGGGCGAGGTGCGCCGTTTGCTCCGTGGGCGCCTGGATAAGCTGGGCCAGGTATCGCGGGACGCGCTCGGCAATCTGCTGTGCACGCTGCAGGGCGCTGCCGAGCGGCCGCGTGTGATGCTGGCGGCCCACATGGACGAAGTGGGTTTCATGGTGCGGCATATCGACGAAAAGGGCTTCCTGTATTTCCTGCCCTTGGGGGGCTGGTTCGACCAGGTGTTGCTGGGCCAGCGAGTGGTGGTACAGACGCGCAGGGGGCCGGTTATCGGGGTGATCGGGGCGAAACCGCCGCACCTGGTTCCGCCCGCCGAGCGCAGGAAGGTCGTCGAGCGCAAGGACATGTATATCGACGTCGGGGCCGTCTCCTTCGAGGAGGTCCAGCAGATCGGTGTGCGCGTCGGCGATCCCGCGGTGCCGCTGGCGGACTTCATCCCGCTCGCCAATGGCAAGACTTATCTAGCGAAGGCCTTCGATGACCGGGTTGGCACGGCCCTGCTCGTCGAGGCCTTGCAGCAGCTCAAAGGATCTGACCACGCCAACACCATCGTTGGCGTGGCGACGGTAATGGAGGAAGTGCAGGTGCGCGGGGCGGCGACGGCCACTCGCAGTGCCGAGCCCGACGTGGCTCTGGTGCTGGAAACCACCATCGCCGGCGACGTGCCCGGGATCAGCGCAAGGCAATCGGCCGTCCGTCTGGGAGGCGGCCCGGCGCTCTTCTTTTTCGACAAACGGATGATCCCCAACCCGGCGCTGCGCGATCTGGTGCTGGAGACGGCCGAGGAGCTGGACATCCCGGTGCAGCCCTCGCTGGTCGAGGGCGGCGGCACCGACGGCGGGCCCATCCACGTGTACGGGACGGGCGTCCCGACCGTGGTGGTGGCGGTGCCCGCCCGGCACATCCACTCGCACAGCGCCATCATCCATCGCGGTGATTACGATCTAGCGCTCGACCTGGTGGTCGAGGTTGTGAAACGCCTGGACGCGGCCGCCGTCGAACGGTTGGCGGACTGACTCATACCCTGGCATGGAGGCATGATGTCGGACTTGGTTAACAGCCTATCTTCGGAGATCAAGAAGCAAATCGAGGCCTACTCGCCCGAGGTCGAACTGCGCGAGGTGGGCACGGTGCTGGAGGCGGGAGACGGCATCGCCCGCGTCGCCGGCCTGCCGGACGTGCGCTCGCAAGAGCTGGTGCGCTTCGCCAACGGTGTCATGGGCATCGCCTTCAACCTGGGGAGCGATGCCGTGGGCGTCATCATCATGGGCGATTACACCGGCATCGAAGAGGACATGCAGGTGTACGGCACGGGGCGTATCGCCTCGGTGCCTGTGGGCGAGGCGCTCGTCGGGCGCGTGGTCAACGCTCTGGGCGAACCCATCGATGGCAAGGGCCCCATCCAGTTCGAGGGCTTCCTGCCTGTGGAGCGCATCGCGCCGGGCGTCGTGCAGCGCAGGGACGTGGACACGCCGGTGCAGACGGGCATCAAAGCCATCGACTCCATGATCCCCATCGGCCGCGGCCAGCGCGAGCTGATCATCGGCGATCGCCAGACGGGGAAGACGGCCCTGGCCATCGACACCATCATCCATCAGAAGGGCAAGGACCTGGTCTGCATCTACGTGGCCATCGGCCAGAAGCGCGCCGCGGTGGCCCGAACGGTGGCCCTGCTGGAGCGCTTCGGCGCCATGGAGCACACCATTGTGCTGGTCGCAGCGGCCGACGAGCCGGCCGCGCTGCAGTACATCGCGCCCTACGCCGGCTGTGCCATGGCCGAATACTTCGCCGAGAAGGGCATGGATGCGCTGGTGGTCTACGATGACCTCTCCAAGCACGCCTGGGCCTATCGCCAGGTTTCGCTGCTGCTGCGCCGCCCGCCGGGCCGTGAGGCCTATCCGGGCGACGTTTTCTACCTGCACAGCCGCCTGCTGGAGCGCGCCGTACGATTGGCGGATCGTTTCGTCATCGTCCCGGCGGAGCACGAGGGCGAGGCCGAGGAGTCGCAGGCCGTGAACGGGCAGGTCTACGACGGCCCATTGGCGCTGCACGAGGCAGAAGAAGCGCTGAAGGCCATGGAGGACAGCTCCAAATATCGTGTGGCCAAAGTGCGCGGCTCGGGCGGCTCGCTGACGGCGTTGCCCATCATCGAGACCCTGTTGGGCGACGTTTCGGCCTATATTCCGACCAACGTGATCTCCATCACCGATGGTCAGATCTATCTGGAATCCGACCTGTTCAACGCCGGCATCCGACCGGCGGTGAACGTGGGTCTGTCGGTGTCGCGCGTAGGCGGCGACGCGCAGACCAAGGCCATGAAACAGGTGGCCGGGCGGCTGCGCCTGGACATGGCCGCCTATCGCGAGGTGGCTGCCTTCGCTCAGTTCGGCTCCGACCTGGACAAGGCCACGCTGGCTCAGCTCAACCGCGGCCAGCGCCTGCAGGAGGTGCTGAAGCAGCCCCAGTACGAGCCGATGGAGCTTGAGCAGCAGGTGGTGGTCATCTTCGCGGCCACCAATGGATATGCCGACGAAGTGCCGGTGGACCGGATGAAGGATTGGGAGAGCGCCCTCTTGCGCCACATGGAGGCCACCCACGCCGACATCCTGGCCGAAATCGCCGAGAAGAAGGTGATCTCGTCCGAGCTGGAGGCCAGCATGCGCGAAGCCATCGAGAGCTTCATGCGCGGCTGGCAGGGCTAGCGCCGGCGGGTTGAGGAGCGGACGATATGGCATCAGCCCGAGAGATGCGCCTGCGCATGCGCAGCGTGCGCAATATCGCTCAGGTCACGCGCGCTCTGCAGGCGGTCAGCGCCAGCCGGGTGCGCAAGGCGGAGGCCCTGGTGCGGGCCACCAGGCCCTACGCCGATAAGGCCTGGCAAGTGTTGCGCCACCTTTCCCGCCAGCCGGCACGCGATTATCTGCATCCGCTGCTCACGCAGCGGCAGCAGGTGAACAAGATCCTGGTGGTGCTGGTGACCGGGGATCGCGGCCTGGCGGGCGCCTACTACACCAACGTGCTGCGCTTCGCCATGGACCATTTCAGCGAAGCCGCTGCGCCCGTGAGCTACGTGGTCGTGGGGCGCAAAGGGCGCGATCTGCTCGCCCGCCAGCGGGTGGACATTCACGCCGAGTTCAGCCACCTGCCTCCGGAGCCCACCTACGCCGACACCTCGGCCATCGGGCGGGTGGCCATCGAGGAGTACCTGGAAGGGCGCGCCGACCAGGTGTTCCTGGTCTACACCGATTTCATCAACCTGCTGCGCCAGGAGCCGACCATGAAGAAGCTCCTGCCGTTGGAGTTCGAGGAAGATGCTCAGGAAGGCCTTCCGACGGGGCTGGCTGCTCATCAGCGGCGCGGCCCTGAGCCGGCCTATATCTACGAGCCAAGTGCAGATGAGTTGATCAGCGCTATCGTGCCGCGGCTGACTGCCCTGCAGGTCTATGAGGCGGTCCTGGAATCCTTGGCCAGCGAGCACGCGGCACGCATGGTCGCGATGCGCAACGCCACCGAGAACGCCAAGGAGCTGGCGATCGCGCTGCAGATGGAATACAACAAGGCGCGCCAGCAAGCCATCACGAGCGAGATGCTGGACATCGCCGGCGGCGCGGAAGCGCTGCGCCAGGCGTTGGGCCAGGGTGCCTGATTTACTGGAGGCAAGCATGGGACAAGCGAAGGGCTGGGTCGTACAAGTACAGGGTGCGGTGGT
>JAJRUD010000236.1 GCA_024277995.1 Chloroflexota bacterium | reverse complement strand
GGCCGACCCATTCGAGCGCCTGGCGAGGGTGCGCGACCACTTCATCTCCACGCTGCCCGAGCTGGCGGCGCGCACCGGGGTGGTCACTATCTCCGGGGAGACCTGGTCAGCGCGCAAGGTCGTGCGCCGCGCGCTGTGGCATGAACGCGATCACACCCGGCACATCCGCGAATTGCGCCTCCGTCTGGGCGTAGAGTGAACCCAATCGGAGTCGGTATGCCCCAGCGCGAGGAGCTGCATGAGTACCGCCGGCGCCTGCTCGAGCGTTACGCCGCCCAACCCGGGGAGCTGCGCGCCGCATATGCGGCCATCCCCCCCGAGGCGCGCCTCCGTCCCCTGGAGCGGGGCGGTTGGACGCCCCACCAGGTGCTGGCCCACGTGCGCGACGTCGAGTTGCAGGCTTTCCTGCCGCGCATCGAGCGCCTGCTGGCCGAGGAGGACCCCGCGCTGTCCGACTTCGACGAGGGGGCCTGGATGGACGCCCACTACGACCCCGACGAAAGCCACCAGGCCATTCTGGAAGCCTTCACCGCAGCCCGCACGCGGGGCTCCGGCCTGCTGCGCGATCTCTCGCCCGAAGGCTGGAACCGCGTCGGCCGCCATCCGCTCTTCGGCCGCCGGACCTTGCAGTGGTGGGTGGAGTATGCGGTCAGCCACGCCCAGGACCACATTCTGCAATTGCGCGCCTGAAGAAAGGCGCCCGCCCGATTACCCAGGGAGGTTGACATGAGCTACACCATTATCAAGACCGAAACACTCGACGGGGTCGGCCTGATCCGCCTCAACCGTCCCCAGGCCATGAACGCCCTCAACGGCGCCCTGATGGCAGAAGTGGTCGACGCCCTGCAGGCCTTCGACCGCGACCCCGATGTCGGCGCCATGGTCATCACAGGCGACGAGCGCGCTTTCGCCGCCGGCGCCGACATCAAGGAGATGGCTGATGCCTCAGTGGTGGAGATGATGCTGGCCGAGCGCATTGAGCACTGGGACCGCATCCGGCAGATCAAGAAGCCCATCATCGCCGCCGTCTCCGGCTGGTGTCTGGGAGGCGGCAATGAGCTGGCCATGGCCTGCGACATGATCGTGGCCTCGGAGAGCGCCAAGTTCGGGCAGCCGGAGATCAACCTGGGCGTCATTCCCGGTGCCGGCGGCACCCAGCGCCTGACGCGCGCCGTGGGCAAGGCCGTGGCCATGGAGATGGTGCTCAACAACCGCACCCTGGACGCCGAGGAAGCTCTGCGCTACGGCCTGGTGAACCGCGTAGTGCCCGTGGAGCGCTACCTGGAGGAGGCGCTTGCACTGGCCAAGGAGATCGCCGCCCGCGCCCCGCTGGCCGTGCGCCTGGGCAAGGAGATGGTCAACCACGCCTTCGAATCATTCCTGGCCGACGGCGTGGCCGACGAGCGCCGCGCCTTCTACATCCTCTTCAGCACTGAGGACCAAAAAGAAGGCATGCGCGCCTTCATCGAGAAGCGAAAGCCGCAGTGGAAGGGGAAATGAGGCATAGGGGAACAGGGAACGCGGAGCAAGGAGCAGTCTTGCTGGGCTATCGACTCTCCCCGATCCCCAGTCCCTGATCCCTTATCCATGAACAACCGATGCTCACCTACCGCGACTTCGTAAAGGCCTTCCGTGATCTGGAACTTGGCCCCCACAGCCGGGTGATCGTCCACGCCTCGTTGGAGGCTCTCGGGCCGGTGGCGGGCGGCGCCGAGACGGTGGTGGGCGCGCTGCTGGCCACCTGTGAGGCCGCGCTCGCCCCGACCTTCACCTACAAGACCATGATTACACCCCCTATCGGCCCTGCGGACAACGCCATGGATTACGGCACGGATGGGGATCGCAACCTCAGGGCGGAGTTCTTCCACGCCGATATGCCCTCCGAACCCATCCTGGGGGCGCTCTCGGAGACTCTGCGCCTCCACCCCCAGGCCCGCCGCTCAGGGCATCCCATCCTCTCCTTCGCCGGCGTGAACGCCGAGCAGGCGCTGGAACTCCAGACTCTCGACGAACCGCTGGCACCGCTGCATTGGCTGGCAGACGCCGATGGAGACGTGCTGCTGCTGGGCGTGGACCACACCGCCAACACCAGCATCCACCTGGCCGAGCGCGTCGCCGGGCGCAAGCAGTTCGTGCGCTGGGCGCTCACTCCGCATGGCGTGGTGGAATGCCCAGGCTTTCCGGGCTGTTCGCGAGGCTTTCGGGCTATCGCATCACGATTGGAAGGCGTGGCCCGCCGCGTGGAGTTGGGACAGGCCTGGGCCGAAATGGTCCCGCTGCGCGATCTGATCAACATCACCGTGGGCTGGATCAGGGAAGATCCCAGGGCCCTGCTCTGCGACCATGTGGGATGCCCCTGCTGCAGCGCCGTGCGCGCCGCAGTGCGCGTCCCCCCCGAATAGCATCCTGTCGCTGCCGGCTTCGGGAGCCTCAAGCGACACATCTCAATGAAAAGTCACCATGAGTCCCCACACAGCCATGCCCAGCAGGGCCAGGGCCAGCACCACGCCGATGGACAACCCCAGCCACCCCAGGGGTGGAGATCTGGTGCCGGGTTCTGAGCCCCGGCCACCTCGAAATTGGGGGGTCAAACCCCGGTCGCCCTGTTTCATGTTCATCTCCTGACTTGATTGCGCCAGACCCAGACCCGAAGGGGGACGGCGCGACGCACTCCTTATTCATTATGGACGCGGAAAGGGTCCCGAAGGCCTTACAGACAGCTTAGAGTTCCCACCATGCAGCGACCGTCCCCTGGAAACCGCTGGCTTCCGGCAAGCCCCGGCCAGGGTCGCGGTTGGAGTACACTAGAGGGACCATGGCCCCCAGTGACCACCGGAGACGATCAATGCGCACCATCTACGTGGACAAGGACATCCCCCGCATGCTGGCCGTCAAGGCGCTGCGGCCCTACTGGCCCGGCGTGATTTGGAGTTCCATTTCACCTGCGCACGTCGAAGACCTGCCCGAGCCATCGCTCCCCGGGCCGCGCTGGCTGCGCGTGCGCAATCACCAATGCGGCGTGTGCGCCACCGATCTGGCTCTGCTCATGGTCAAGGCCGATCCCGGCATCGCACCCGCTGCGCTGCCGGGAAACAACCGTTTCTATCTGGGCCACGAAGTCGTCGGCCAGGTGGTGGAGGTGGGGCCCGAGGTGACCCGCTTCAAAGTGGGCGATCGCGTGGTGATGGAATCGCGTTACGCGGGCCCCAATTGCCACACTCAGGAGATCGACCCTCCCTGTCGATTCTGCGCTCAAGGGCAGACCCGACTGTGCGAAAACGCCTCGCTGGGGAAGGGCCCGGATGGCGTTGGCGGAGGTTGGGGCGACGGCTATACGGCCCACGAGAGCGAAGTCTGGCCTCTCCCGCAGGACATCGACGACGACCAGGCCTCGCTCATCGAGCCCATGGCGGTGGCCCTGCACGGCGTGCTGCGCCGCCCGCCGGCCCCCGGCGAGCGGGCGCTGGTCATCGGCGCCGGCATCATCGGACTGCTCACCGTGCAGGCCATCAAAGCGATCGAGCCTGAAGCCCATGTCAGCGTCATGGCTCGCTACCCGCATCAGATCGAGGCCGCACGCCGCCTGGGCGCAGACCTGGTGATCACCGACGGCGATCTATACGAAGAGGTAGCGCGGGCGACGGGCGCCCGGCTGTACCGGGCGCCCATGAACCGCGGCATGTTGCTGGGCGGCTTCGAGGTGATCTACGACTGCGTGGGATCGAAAGAAACGGTGTGCGATGGCCTGCGCTGGGCGCGGGCCGGAGGTGCGCTGATACTGCTCGGCATCACGCTGGGCAATCTGAAGGTGGACTTGAACCCCGTCTGGTACCAGGAAGTGGATCTGATCGGATCACACACCTTCGGCATGGAGGACTGGCGCAGCCGCCGCGTGCATACCTTCGACCTGGTCATCGAGATGCTGCAGGCGGGCACGCTCACCGCCGCCGGCCTCATCACCCACCGCTTTCCTCTCGAGGACTATCGCCAGGCGATCGCCACGGCGCTGGACAAACACACGGGCTCGATCAAGGTCACCTTCGTCCTCAAGAGCTGAATCGCGCGCCGCGGGCCGCCGTCGATGCAGGGGCCCGGGCCAAGGTCGACGGGACATCGCCGGCCGCGCGCAGCCGCCCCTCGCGCCGATCTCCGGCTTCCATCTCGACCACTCCTCGTGAAAGCACCCAGGGGGCTCCTAGCCGACGGCGTTCAGGGACCAATCATACGCCTGGAAGCGCACGCGGAGCCGCCTCCCCGCCAGCGCAGCCTGCAGTTCAGAATCCTGCGTGTGGCGCCGCACCGTCGCCAGCATGCCCTGTCTGCCGCCGAAATCCCCCTGATACCAGCGGAAGATCGGCGAAAGCCACAGCGTCCTGCCGGCCCGGTCCCAGCGCGCG
>JAJRUD010000235.1 GCA_024277995.1 Chloroflexota bacterium | reverse complement strand
GCGACTGTAGATGGGCGCCGTGCAGCCCTCCACATAATGGATCTCCGCCCCCTCGTCGACGATGATCAGCGTGCGCTCGAACTGGCCGATCTCGGCCGTATTCAGCCGGAAGTAGGCCTGCAGCGGCAGGTCGATCTTGACCCCCGGCGGCACGTAGATGAATGAGCCGCCGGACCAGACGGCGCCGTTCAGCGCGGCGAACTTGTTGTCGGTGTACGGGATCACGGTGCCGAAGTATTCCCGGAAGAGGCCGGGGTGCTGGCGCAGGCCTTCCTCGATGCTCATGAAGATGACGCCCTGCTTCTCCAGGTGCTCGTGAATCTTATGGTAGACCATCTCGGACTCATACTGCGCCCCCACCCCGGACAGGAACTTCTGCTCGGCCTCGGGGATGCCCAGGCGGTCGAAGGTCTTCTTGATGGTCTCGGGCACATCGTCCCAGGAACGGGCTTCGGCATCCGCCGGGCGCACGTAGTAGTAAAGGTCGTCCAGGTCCAGCCCGGAGAGGTCCGGGCCCCAGTTTGGCATGGGGCGGGCCATGAAATGCTCGAGGGCCTTCAGACGGAACTCGAGCATCCACTCGGGCTCACCCTTCATCTCGGAGATCTGCCGCACCACCTTCTCGCTGAGGCCCTTCTCCGTGCGGAAGACGGAGACGTCCGGATCGACGAAATCGTAGCGATAATCCCCCATACCCTCGAGCTGCTTCAGGTCCTCTGACGCGGCCATCGATACCTACCCTTCCGGGACGAGACCGTTCTGCTTCTCGCGCAGCCAATCGTAGCCCTGCTCTTCCAGGTGCTCGGCCAGCTCGGGCCCGCCGGATTCGACGATGCGGCCGTCCATCATGATGTGGACGAAGCGCGGCTTGATGTAGCGCAGGATGCGCTGATAATGGGTGATGACCAGCACGCCCAGCTTGGGCCCGGCCAACGCGTTGACGCCCTCGGCCACGATGCGCAGGGCGTCGATGTCCAGGCCCGAGTCCGTCTCGTCCAGGATGGCGATCTCAGGCTCCAGCGCGGCGAGCTGCAGGATCTCCGCCCGCTTCTTCTCACCGCCGGAGAAGCCGTCGTTCAAATAGCGGCCGGCGAACTGGTGGGGCATCTCCAGCAGGTCCATCTTCTCCTTGAGCAGTTTGCGGAACTCGGGGATGGGGATGCCCTTATCCTCGGGGTTCTCGGCTTTGCGCCGGGCGTTGATGGCCGTGCGCAGGAAGTTGGCCAGCGAGACGCCGGGGATGGCGACGGGATACTGAAAAGCCAGGAAAATCCCCAGGCGGGAGCGCTCATCGGGGGCCAGCTCGACCAGGTTCTGGCCCTTGAAAAACACTTCGCCCTCGGTCACCTCGTAGCCGGGGTGTCCCATGAGAGCATAAGCCAGGGTGGATTTGCCGGTGCCGTTGGGCCCCATCAGGGCGTGGATCTCGCCCTGCTTGATGGTCAGATTCACGCCCTTGAGGATCTCTTTGCCCTCCACCGCGACGTGTAGGTTGCGTATTTCCAGCGCATTGGTCATCCAGGTCCCTCCGGCCGGACGCACCGGCCCTGCCTGCTCGAAGGTCGAAGGGGATTATACCTGCTGCATATGGCGATGTCAATAATTCTTATAATAATCTGAAATATTGACGGGGCCCGTCCGACATGCTATACTGCGCGACGCATGACGACGGTAACGCGAGACGTGATCCTGCGCACGCTGCGCACGCGCGGGAAATGCACCGTGAAGGAGCTGGCCGAGGCCGCCGGGGTCTCGCCAGTGTCCGTGCGCCATCACCTCACCAACCTGCAGGCCGAGGGCCTGGTGGCGGTGGAGGAGGTGCGCCACGGCGTGGGGCGCCCCCACCACCTGTACTTCCTCACCGATGAAGCCATCGAGCTCTTCCCCACCCGCTACTTCAAGCTCACCAACCGCCTGCTGGAGGAGATCAAGGAGACCTGGTCCGAAGAACAGGTGCGAGACCTGTTCTCCGCCATCGCCGCCTCCATGGCCGATGATTACGCCCGGGCGCTGGAGGGGCTGACGCTGCCGCAAAAGCTGGAACGGCTGTCGAAAATGCTGGCGGAAGAGGGCTTCGACGCCGAGATCGAATTACAGGGCGATCGACTGCTCATCCGCGAGCTGAGCTGCCCCTACTTCCGCATCGGCCAGGAACACCCGGAAGTGTGTATGCTGGACCAGAGTTTCATCGCCACGGCGCTCTCGCTGCCGGTGGAACGCGTCACCTGTCTGCTGGAGGGCGACGTGCACTGCACTTTCGAGGTGAACGTCCAGGACGTCAACAGCGCTCAGGAGATCTCCACCCATGAGTGAAACGACCACCCCCAAGACGCTGTGGGAGCTGGATTCCACAGATCCCGACAAGGCCGAAAAGGTGCGCGCCGCGCTGCGCGAGGTGATGGACCCGGAGCTTGGCATGAGCGTCATCGACCTGGGGCTGATCCGCGAGGTGAGCGTGAACGAAGGCGCGCTGCACGTGCGCATGATCCTCACCACCCCCTTCTGCCCCTACGGCCCGGCCCTGCTGGAGATGTCGCGCGTGAAAGCCGAAGAGGCCTCCGGTCTGCCGACGACCATCGAGCTGGGCATGCAGCCCTGGGATCCGAGCCTGATGGAGGAAGGGGCCGGGGCCGAGTGGGGGCTGTTCTAGCAGCGGCAGCCCGGACCGACACTTCCCCAGCCAACGCGACACAGCCTTGAGACTTGCGTCCTGCGTCCTTTATCCTGTCCTACGCCGCCGATGACCGCCGCCGGCCGCGCTCCAGCAAGCCCAACGCCCCCAGCAGGCCCAGCAGGAAGCGCAGAATCAGCCCGAGTGAGGCCATGAGAATCAGCAGCGTGGCAGCCGCAGCCACGACCAGCGGCCAGGCAGATCCCATCAAGCCGCCCCGAACGCGCACCAAGCGCGCCCGCAGGTGATGCACGAAGCGCGCTCTGGGCTCCACCGGCACCAGAGTCTCCTCCAGCCAGCGGATCAGTTGATCCCGATCCAATCCCGAGAAGCTCATTTCAGTCACAACCTGCCCCCTGCAAAATCCCCCGGCACGCCGACCCTCGTGCCGCCCGGCCCGCAAGCCGCCCCATCATGCGCGCCGCGGAAAGCGAGGCTCGCGCGCTGAGCCTGACCATCTCCGAAGCCCAATCCATGACCACATCCGCCTTGATGCACTAAGCCCCCGATGCGAGGTCACCATCACGCCCCGCGCTCTGTTCAATGCGGGCGATCTCCTCCCGCAAGGAATTCAGCGTCCGATGGTAGAGGCTCTTGATGGCACCCTCCGTGCGCCCCATGATCTGGCCGATCTCGGCGTTGGACAGGCGCTGCACGAACTTGAGGATGAGCAGCTGCTGGCGTTCGGGCGGCAGCCTGCGCACCGCAACCAGCAACAGCGCCCGCTCTTCGCTCTCGATGGCCTCCAGTTCCGGGTGCGAACTGCCGCCGCTCCCGATGAGCACCCGGTCATCCAGCGGCACGACCGGGCGCCGACTCTGGTCGCGGTGCCAGTTGGCCACCAGGTTGTGGGCGATGCGATACAGCCACGCGGAGAAGGGCACGCCCTTGTCCTCGAAGTTGGCCACGTGACGCATGGCCCGCTGGAAAACACGCGCCGTCAGATCTTCGGCGTCGTGATGATTGCCCGTGCGGTAATAAATATAATTGTAAATGCGCCGCACATGACGCTCATACAGCTCCCCGAAGGCGGCGGGGTCGCTGGCGGCCCGACGAACCAGATCCAGCTCCTCGTTGTTCCGAGCGGGCATCAGACAGCCCCCCGCGGCATTCGCTGTGTATATGAGGAAACCCCGCTCGCCGGCAATCGTTGCCCGGCAGCCCGGCGCTCATTCATGGTCCGCCCCCCGCCCCAGGCGAGCACGGCGCTCCAGGCGCGCCGCCCGCCGCACTCGGTCCCAGGCAGCGCGCACGGCGACCAGGTCCAGGCCTTCCTCCGACCGCTCGCCGTAGCGCACCTCGCTATAGGCCTCGGTCAGGAGTGTCAGGGCTGCCTCCTCCGTGGGCAAGATCGCGATCAGGCGCGCCAGATACTCGCGCGGCGTCTCCCAGGCGCGGCGCGGCGTGCCGAGCGCAGCCATGCGGCGCAGCAAGCGTGCGTAGATCCGGCGCACGGCGGAGGCCACCAGCGCCTGGCGGGCGCGGTTCAGGTAGCGACGCGGGTCCAGCGCCGCGCCGAGCGCCGCCAGGCGGCGCCGCAGATCGCCGAAGGGGTCCGCCCCGTCCACCAGCGCCTCGCCCAGTCCACCATCAGGCTCGCGCGCCACCCCGGCCACACGCCGTGCCAGGCGCACGGCCGCGTACGCCAACAGCAACAGCAGCAAGACGCCAAGCGCCACGCGCGCATAAGCCAGGTAGGGGCGCAGGCGCGCCAGCGCGTCCAGGGCGGGCGATTGGACCTGCTGATCCAGTTGATTCAGCGCGCTGCGGATGGACTCGAAGGCACTCAT
>JAJRUD010000234.1 GCA_024277995.1 Chloroflexota bacterium | reverse complement strand
GAGTCTCAAGTCTCAGGTCGTGGGGCATGCGTCTTGAGACTTGTGTCTTGTGTCTATTTAAACCCAAACCGCGCCTGGAACGACCATTCGCTCCGAGCGCGGGTTGAGGAGGAGAATACACTTCCCATTATCTCGATTTCGATGAAAAGAGTATGAAATGAAGCTTAACGTTCGCTGAGAAAACCGGCCGCGCCGTTTCTCCTCTCATCACCCGCGAGCGGCGCGCAGAATCTCTTCCAGCGCGATGGGGCCCTCCCGCAGCAGCTGCGGCGGATCCTGGGTGCAATCCACCACCGTCGAGGGGCGGCCGCCGGGGGCTCGCCCCCCGTCCAGCACCAGGGCCACCGCCTCTCCCAACGCAGCCACCACCTGTGAGGCGTCCAGCGCGCTGGGCTCTCCCGAGCGGTTGGCGGAGGTGGTGGCCAGCGGCCCGGTGGCCTGCAGCAGCGCCTGAGCCAGCGGATGATCGGGGACGCGCACACCCACCGTGGGCCCGGGAGCCACCTGCGGCGGCACCTCGGGGCGTTTGTGGAGGACGATGGTCAGCGGGCCGGGCCAGAAAAGCTCCGCCAGGCGCAGCGCGATGGCAGGCGGATCCAGAGCCACCCGGGCCAGATCATCGCCGCTGGCGAGCAGAATGGGGATGGCCTTCTCCAAGCTGCGGCCTTTGATCTCGTACAGCCGGCCCACGGCTCGCGCGTCGAAGGCCACCGCGCCAACGCCGTAGACGGTGTCCGTGGGGAAAGCCACCACCTGACCCAGCCTCAGGAGGCGCAAGGCCTCTTGTACAGCGCGCGGGTCGGCAGCATCCATCACTCGCCCCACGTCACGACACCTCCCGCTGGATCCTGAGCAGGCGCGGCCGGCCGGCCAGATCGATGCGGACTTCGATCTGAGCGCCCGGCAGCGCCCCCCGCGCCGCCTCCTGAGCGGCGTCCGCCTGCCCCTCGCCGATCTCCAGCAGCGCCAGCCCCCCCGGGGCCAGGACGCGCTCCAGGCCACTGAGCAATTCCAGGATCACTTCCATGCCTGCCCGGCCGCCGTCCAGGGCCAGCTTCGGCTCCCGTCGCGCCACCTCGAGCGCGGCGAGGTCCCCGCGCGGCACGTAGGGCAGATTGGCGCAGAGCAGGTCACAGCCTCCTGTGAGGGGACGAAGCAGATCGGCCTGCACGAGCTGCACCTGCCCCTGCACACCATGATCCAGCGCGTTGCGGCGCGCCATCCGCAGGGCTGCGGCGGAGAGGTCGCTGGCCATCAGCCGCAGGTAGGGCACTTCCAGGGCCAGGCTGATGGCGATGCAACCCGAGCCGGTTCCGACGTCCAGCGCCCTCCGGCGCTCTGGATGGCTGCGCAGGAACGACAGCGCCTGCTCCACCAGGAGCTCCGTCTCCGGTCTGGGGATCAGCACCTCGGGCCCGACGCGAAAGCGCCGCCCGTAGAAGAACCACCATCCGAGGACGTATGGCAGGGCCTCGCCCTGGGCGCAACGTCGCACGGCGCGGCGAAAGCGATCGGCTTCAGATGCAAGGAGCGCGGCCTCGGGATGCGCCAGCAGCCAGGCCCGGCGGCGGCCGCTGATCTCGGCCAACAGGGTTTGTGCGTCCAGATATGGGGTCTCGCTGCTGGCAGCCAGGGCGGCGCGGGCCCAGGCCAGCGCCTCGCCCACTCTCATCCCGTCGCCCAAAGCTCAGTTCCGCGCCGTCTGCAGGCGTGCGGCCTCCTCACGCGTGGCCAGTTCGTCGATGAAGGCATCCAGATCGCCGTCCAACACGGCCTGCAGGTTGTGGGAGGACATGCTGATGCGGTGGTCAGTGACGCGCGATTGGGGGAAGTTGTAGGTGCGGATCTTCTCCGAACGGTCGCCCGTGCCCACCTGGGAGCGCCGCAGTGCCTCCTCCGCCTGCTGGCGCTTCCGCAGCTCCATTTCATAGAGCCGGGCGCGCAGGATGCTCATGGCGCGCACCCGGTTCTGGAGCTGGGAGCGCTCATCCTGGCATTGGACCACCATGCCAGTGGGTTCGTGGATCAGGCGCACCGCCGTGGCGTTTTTCTGGACGTGCTGCCCCCCCGCCCCCGCCGAACGGAACACTTCCATACGAACGTCCTTTTCGGGGATGTCGACTTCCAGGGCATCCGCTTCCGCCAGCACGGCCACGGTGGCGGTGGAGGTGTGGATGCGCCCGGAGGACTCGGTGGCCGGTACGCGCTGCACGCGATGCACACCCGATTCATACTTGAGCCGCGAGTAGGCCCCCTTGCCTTTGATCAGGAAGATGATCTCCTTGAAACCCCCGACCCCCGTCTCGTTCTGCGAGAGCACCTCGACCTTCCAGCCGCGGCTCTCTGCATAGCGGCTGTACATGCGGAAGAGGTCCGCCGCGAACAAGGAGGCCTCGTCGCCGCCCGTCCCGGCGCGGATTTCCATGATGACATTGCGCTCGTCGCGCGGGTCGCGCGGCAGGAGCATCTTCTTCAGACGCTCTGCCAGCACCTCCATCCTGGGCTCCAGCTCGGACACCTCGGCCTCAGCCAACTGACGCATCTCAGCGTCATCGGCCTGCAGCAAGGCGCGCGCCTCCTCCAATTGCTGCGAAAGGCTCTTGTACTCGCGATAGGCTGTGACGATGGGTTCCAGATCGGCCCGCTCCTGAGCCAACTCGGCCACGCGCTGGTAGTCTTCCGCCGCAGCGGCCATCTCGCGGTCGATCTCCTCGAAGCGGGCTTCGATCCCGGCCAGTTTTTCAAGCATATCCCACACAGATAAGCGCCCACTCGGGGCGCAAAGGATTTGCTGCATTATACCATGTGGCCCTGTCGGGCAAGCGGGAAGACATGAACAGGAAACAATAATCTGTGTCTCATGACTTGAGACTTGAGACTTGAGACTTGCGTCCTGCCCCTTGCGCCCCGCCTCTTGCCCCTCCCAACCGGGAACCCCAGCCACTCTGCCAGCGTCCTTATGTCAGAAGACCGAGAGATCCCAGGAGGTGCGCCATGCGCCGCGTGAAACCCCTGTCCCTCACCTTGCTGCTCGTGCTGCTCGCATCGCTCTTCGCCGCGCCGGCGCAGGCCGACGGCATCGTGGTGCCCGAGCCCCCCATCTGCGACCCGGGCCCCTGCCCCGGGCCCTTCCCGCTGCGCCAACTTGTCATCGAAGAACATCACGTGCGAGTGACCATCCAGGACCAGGTGGCCGTTACGCGTGTGGACCAAACCTTCCGCAACGACAACGATTGGGCCGTGGAAGGCACCTACATCTTTCCCCTGCCGACGGGCGCCGCGGTCTCGGAGTTCAAGCTGTGGATCGACGGCGAACCGGTGGAGGGGAAGGTGCTGACGAGCGAAGAGGCGCGCCGCACCTACGAGGAGATCGTGCGCACCATGCGCGATCCGGCCCTGCTCGAGTACGTGGGCAACGGCGCCGTGCAGGCCTCCATCTTTCCCATCCCGCCCGGCGGGAAGCGGCGCATCCAGCTGGAATACGTCCAGGTCTTGCCGGCTGAGAACGGGCTGGTACATTACCGCTACCCGCTGAACACCGAGAAATTCTCCGCCCAACCCCTCCAGCAGGTGTCGGTGAGCGTGAGCATCCAATCGCCGCAGCCCATCCGCGCCGTGTATTCGCCCTCCCATCAGGTGGACATCTTCCGGGAGGACGATTACAGCGCCCAGCTGGGCTACGAGGCGGCCGACGTGCTGCCTGACCGCGACTTCGAACTCTATTACTCCGTGGGAGAGAGCCCCATCGGTCTCAACCTGATCACCACCCGCGAGGGAGATGAGGGCTACTTCCTGCTGCTCGCCGCGCCCGGCGTTGAAGCCCCGGATCAGGTGGTGGAGAAGGACGTGCTGCTGGTCCTCGACCGCTCGGGCAGTATGGAGGGCGAGAAGTTCCGCCAGGCGCAGGAGGCGCTGCGCTACGTGCTGGAGCACCTCAATCCCGGAGACCGCTTCAACGTGCTCACCTTCAGCACCGGCCTGCGCGGCTACGCCTCCGGCATGCAGCCGGCGGAGGAGGCACGCCAGGCCATCCGCTGGGTCGAGGCGCAATCGGCCCAGGGCTCCACCGACATCAACCGGGCCCTGCTGGAAGCGGCCGCCATGGCCGATCGCGAGCGCCCCACCCTGCTCATCTTCCTCACCGACGGCCTGCCCACCGAGGGCGTCACCGACTCCGGTCAGATCCTCGACAATCTGGATCGCTCCGCCCCCGGCAGCCTGCGCCTCTTCACCTTCGGGGTTGGCTACGACGTGGACACCTTCCTGCTGGACTCGCTGGCGCAGGCCCATCACGGGGCCAGCAGCTACGTCACTCCCGACCAGGCCATCGACGAGGCGGTGTCGGCCTTCTACGATAAAGTGAGTGCACCGGTGCTCACCGACCTGCGCCTGGACTTCGGCGACATCACCGTTTACGATCTCTACCCGGACCCACTGCCGGACCTCTTCGCCGGCGGCCAGTTGATCCTGGTCGGCCGATACCGTGACGCGGGCCGCACCACCATCCGCCTGGAGGGCAGCGTGGAGGGTCGCACACAGACCTTCACCTACCGCGATCAGCGCTTCGCCGCCTCCGGCGGCCCGGCTTTCCTGCCCCGCCTGTGGGCCACGCGCAAGGTGGGCGCCCTGCTGCAGAGCATCCGCCTCCAGGGGCCGGATCCCGAACTGGTGGACCAGGTTGTGCGCTTGAGCATCCGCTACGGCATCGTGACCCCCTACACCTCCTATCTGGTGACCGAGCCCGATCTGGTGGGCGCTGAGGCGCAGCAGCGTTTCTCGCTCGATGCGCAGGAGAAGTTCATGGCCGCCGCGCCGGAGGTCTCCGGTCAGGCCGCCGTCGAGCGCGCCGCCTCCGAGGGCGCCATCGCCGATGCCGAGGTACCCCTGGCTCCCGGGACCGAGGCCGCCGAGGTGATCCGCATCGCCGGGTCTCATACTTTCCGCCTGGTGGAAGGTGTGTGGATGGACACGGCCTTCGACCCGGAGAGCATGCAGCCTCGGCGCGTCCCCTTCCTGTCCCGGACCTACTTCGACCTGGCCGCCGCCCACCCCGATCTGGCCGCCGCCTTCGCCCTGGGGCCGCAGGTGATCGTCGTCACCGGCGACGAGGCCTACCAGGTAGTGTCCAGCGAGGTCCAGGGCGACCTCATTCCCGCCTCGCAGGTCGAGCCGGAGGAGCTCCCTGCGGAGGCCTCGTCCGGGGCCTCGGCCCTGCCGCTGCCGTGCCCGGGAGCCTTCCTGGGGCTGGGGCTGCTCTGGCTGCCCCTGCGCCGGCGCGTTTTTCGTGAAGGGAGGGTAGGATGAAGCCCATCGCAATCACAATCACGTTCCTGGCAGCCCTTCTCGCCGCCTGCGGCTCGCTGCAGCCGACGCCCGAACTGGCGTGGGACCCGAGCCCCGACGCGGTGCTGATCGAAGCCGTCAACTGCTGCGGACTGGTGCCGGGCGGATTCGTGGAAAGTTACATCCCCGACGCCCGCCTGTGGGGCGACGGCCGCATCGTATGGGTCACACAGCAGGACGAGGGTGGACGTCAGGTCTGGGAAGGCCATCTGAGCGAAGCTGAGGTCCGGGCCTTGCTGCAGGACTTCGCGGCCTCAGGGTTCTTCGAATGGAAGGAACACTACGAGCCGGAGCTGATCGCCACCGACCTGCCCACCAAGAGCCTGACGGTTTACCTGCAGGGGAAGACAAAGCGCGTCTCGGAGTACATGTCCGGCGCGCCGCCGGACTTCCACCGCCTGTACGACTGGCTGGCCAGCGGCGCCGGGGCCGAGG
The DNA here is from genome assembly GCA_024277995.1 of Chloroflexota bacterium. Classification (GTDB taxonomy): domain Bacteria; phylum Chloroflexota; class Anaerolineae; order Anaerolineales; family E44-bin32; genus JAJRUD01. The sequence continues at coordinate 558 of JAJRUD010000234.1, read as the reverse complement.
GAAGGCCCTATCGCCCACAGCGCGGCCTGCTGCGCGTCTGGCCCACAGCCGACTCGCCTGAGCGAGACCTGCCGACGTGGGACGCGGCGCGCCTCGGGGTGGATCTGGCCCAGGTCGGTGAAGAGGGCCAATGGATCGAAGGAGGGGCCTTGCAGTTGGCCTGGGAACTCTCCAACGAAAACCCCTGGAACCCCGTCGTGGTACAGGACGGCGTGGCCTACGGCATCACGCTCGCCGTCCCGGGGGTCACCTGGCGTGAACCCGGGATGCATTAGGCCCGCGTCGGATCCACCGAGGTTCAGGCGCTGTGATCGCCAGCCGGCGGGTTGCCAGGCGCGAACCTCAATACCGCGACCCCAGTCTGACGGAGAGTATGATGTCCAAGAGAGGAGTGCAATCGTGGCCAAAGACTGCCGCGTGTTCAGCTCGGCGTTCAACGCTCAGGTTGTAGTTGTATTGGAAGTGCCGAGCGGCGCTAAGAACGGCGCGTGAGTGTGCCGGGAGTACGACATTCGCTCACAACTGCTCAGCAGATGAAAGGCATAGTTCCTTGAGAAT
>JAJRUD010000233.1 GCA_024277995.1 Chloroflexota bacterium | reverse complement strand
TCCGCAAGGTGAAGAACCTGAAGGGCGGCATCAACGCCTGGGCGAAAGAGGTGGACCCCAAGCTGCCGGTGTACTGATCGGCCCATCGCGGGACGACGTGACCAGCCCAGGTCCCCGTAGAGACGTAGCATGCTACGTCTCTACGGGGATATTTCGATTGAGGTGGGAAGATCCCTGGCGCGCTTCGCTGCCCCCGGCGCGGCGGGGGAGAGGGCGGACCGCGGCCGGCAGGCGGCCCTCGCGTAGGCATTCTGGCGAATGTGAAAGGTCACAACAGCAGGTGACATCCGTCATGTGACGGGCCATTTTGCCCTGGGCGGAGGCCCATCCCTCGGATACGCTTGGTCCGGAGTTGGTGATCTCCGGAGGTTTGAGGTGTCAGGTAGAAGGCGTGTGCTCATTCCGGTAGCCGCTGGGCTCGTGGGCGCCCTGGCATTGACGGGGCTGTACTTCGCGATCGTGTCGTGGGCCGAGAGCCCCTCGCACGCGCTGGAGCTGTTCTGGGAGGACCGCTTCATCGTCACGCCGATCATCCTCGGCTTCGGCGTGCAGGTGGGGCTCTACACCGTGCTCAAGAAACGGCTCTTCATGCCCATCTCCGACACCGGCCCCAGCGGGGCGCTGACGGGCGCCGGGGGCGGCACTTCCGCAGTGGCCATGGTGGCCTGCTGCGCACATCATGTCACCGACGTCCTGCCGCTGGTCGGCCTGACGGCGGCGGCCACCTTCCTGGCCGAATACCGCGCGGCCTTCATGCTCATCGGGTTGGGGACGACGCTGCTCGGCATCCTGGTGATGCTGTTCATTCTGGTGCGCGAGCGACGCAAAGCCGTGCAGGTCGCAGCCACCTCTCTGGAGGTCTCTCAATAGAATGGCACCGCAGATACGCAAGCCCGCTGAAATGCGGAATGGGGCTCCCCTCGGGAGCGAGAATCCGATCCGCATGCTCGGCCTTCTGCTGGCTCTGCTTTCAGCCGCCGTCCTGCTCAGCGCATGTGCCGGCAGCCCCGTCGAAGCCAACGCTTCCCAACCCGCGGGCGATGAGCCGGGGGTGGCGCAGAGCGCGCCGGAGGATCTGCTGCGCATCGACCGGCAGGGAGCTGTGGAAGTCAGTGTGGTCCCGCGCAGTCTCGAACCCGGCCCCGGCGGCACGCTTGAGTTCGAAGTGTCCATGAACACGCACTCGGTGGACCTGAGCATGGATCTGGCGGCGCTTTCCACGTTGGAGACCGATACAGGCCTGGTGTTGGAGCCTCGCGATTGGTCCGGCGGCGGCGGTGGGCACCACGTACGCGGCCTGCTGCGCTTCGTCGCCGATCCGACGAAGGGCGCGCTGGAGGGCGCGCAGCGCCTGATCCTGACCATTCGCGAGGTGGACGCGCCGCAGAGGGTCTTCGAATGGGCGCTGGAAGCAAGTCCATGAGGTTCCTGAGGGCGGCGCTCACGCTGGGGCTGCTGGGGGCCGTGCTCCTGTTCGCCGCGCCTGCGGCCTCCGCCGGATCCAGCGACGGCGAAGGCGTGCACATCTACTTCAGCTCCGGCTGCGTTGACTGCTGGCCCTATGTGCAGGAGGTGCTGCTGCCCGCCTTGCAGGCGGGCGGCGTTCAGGCTGAGGCCGAGATCCACGATTACACCGTTCCAGCGGAGCGTGCCAGCCTGATGGAGCGGGCGGACGAGATCGACCTGCCGCGCTCCATCGCGGATTCGCTGTACGCTTTCGTGCCCTATCGGGGAGGGACGGTAGTCGTGCTGGGGCACGTCCCTGCCGACCTGCTGGCTCAGGTCTTTGCGAGCGACGATCTTCCGGCACGCCTGGTCGTCTGGCAGCCGGAGATGCACGGCGAGCCCACGGAATACCGCCTGTGGGCCTGGGCCGGCGACGTGACCTCCTTCCCCATCGATACCCCGCTTGCCGATGCCCTGCCGCAGGCCCTGACAGCCGGAGGGCCGCTCCCCGTCGGGCTGGCCAACCTGGGCCAGCTCCTGCCCGCCGTGGTGGTCACGGGGCTGCTGGATTCCGTCAACCCGTGTGCCTTCGCGGTGATCCTGCTGCTGCTGGCCTTCCTGTTCACCATCCGCCAATCGCGGGCGCGTGTGCTGCAATTGGGCCTGGTCTACATCGGGATGATCTTCCTGGTGTATTTCGCCATCGGCCTGGGGATCCTGCGCGCCGTGCGGTTGTCCGATGATCCACACTTCGTGGCGCGACTGGGCAGTTGGGTGCTGATCGGCCTGGGGATCATCAATCTCATCGAATATTTTTATCCGCGCTTCCCCATCAAGCTGCACATGCCCACCGCGGCCGGTGTGAAGACCAACGAGCTGCTCAAGCGCGCCACGATGCCGGCCACCGTCGGCGTCGGCCTCCTGGTCGGGCTGTGCACTTTTCCATGCTCGGGCGGGGTTTACGTCTCCATCATCACCCTGCTCAACGCCAGTACCACGCTGGCGTGGGGGGTCGGCTACCTGGCGCTGTACAACGTCCTTTTCGTCCTGCCTCTGCTCCTGATCTTGCTCCTGGTTGGCAACCGCCTGGCCGCGAAGCGCTGGGCGCGATGGGAGCGGGAGCACGCGCGCAGCATCCGGCTGTGGTATGGGCTCGTCATGGTCGCTTTGGGTGCGGTAATGCTGCAATGGGTGATTCGCTAGATTGTTGGTAGACTGAGCGGTGGTGACCATTGAGCGGCAACGACCATGGAGATGCAAATCATGACTGAGACCACAGCCGGCACCGACCAGCTCAAAAGCCAGCGTGAGCGAAGGATGGGTTCGCGACGCGGATGGGGTCCGCCGCTCCTGATCGGCCTGGGACTGGCCCTCATCCTCATCGCGGGGCTCGGTTTCACGCTCTTCTTGAACACGCCGGCGCAGGCGGGAGAGGCGCCGCTGCCGGCAAGCCTGGCGGGCCTGCCGTTGGGCCGGGCCGTCTACGGCGAGCAGGCCCTCTTTGAAATCGAGCAATTGCACGGCAAGACGCTCCCGCTCGCCTCCGCCGCCGTCGGCCAATACGGCGCCGGGGGCGAGGCGACGCTCTGGGTGGCCGGCACGCCGAGCTCGGTCTCTGCCACGCTGATGGTGCGCAAGATGGAGCGCCTGATCGAGACGGGCGATTCCCCCTTCCGCCCCGAGGAAACACGCCAGGTGAAAGGGCGGGCGGTGTATGTGCTCATTGGCATGGGGCAGCGCCACTACTACTACCGATCAGGATCGCTCGTCATCTGGCTGGCCGCCGACTCCGCCATCGCCGAGCAAGTTCTGACGGAGGTGATGGATTTCTATCCATGACTGGAAGAACGTCGACCATGGGACCCTTAGCCGGATCTGTGGGGGCTCGGCAGTTTAGGCAACGGTGTGAATGAGGAGTGTGAGCATGCTCGCTGAGCTTGGTTTGATCACATTGATACTGGCCTTTGCAGCGGCGGTCTACGCGGCGGCGGCCTCGGCCTACGGCGGCCAGCAGAAGCGCCACGACCTGGTGGCCAGCGCCCGCAACGCCACGTTGATCGCCTTTCCTTTGCTGACGGTCAGCGTCGTGATCCTGGTCTACTCCCTGGTCGCGATGGACTTCTCGCTCGTCTATGTGGCCGATGTGGCGAGCCGGGCCATGTCGACCTTCCTGCGCGTCACCGCGCTCTGGGGCGGGCAGGCGGGATCGGTGCTGTTCTGGGGATGGCTGATGTCCGGCTTTGTGGCGCTGGTAGTGCTGCGCATCCATGAGGAAGAGCGGGAGCTCATGCCCTACGTGATCGCGGTGGCCATGGGCACCACGGCCTTCTTCATCGGTCTGTCCTTGTTCGTCACCAACCCCTTCGAGCGATTCTGGCACCTGCCGGGCGCGACGGAACTGACCACATCCCTCTGGCAGCCGGCCGGCGCGATGCGCTACGTACTGGACGACGGCCAGGGGCTCAACCCGCTGTTGCGCCACTTCGGCATGATCGGCCATCCCCCGACGACGTACATCGGCTTCACGGGCTTCGTCATCCCGTACGCCTTCGCCATGGCAGCCCTGATCACCGGCAAGGCCAGCGAAGATGGATGGATTCGCGCCACCCGCCGTTGGACGCTCGTCGCCTGGCTCTTTCTGAGCATTGGATTGATCCTGGGCGGGCGCTGGGCCTATGACGTGCTCGGCTGGGGCGGCTTCTGGGGGTGGGATCCCGTGGAGAACGCCATGCTGATGCCCTGGCTGACGGGCACGGCCTTCCTGCACTCGGTGATGATCCAGGAGAAGCGGGGCATGTTGAAGGTGTGGAACATGGTCCTGATCATCCTGACCTATGCCCTGGTGCTCTTCGGTACCTTCATCACGCGCACAGGCGTCATCAGCTCCGTCCATGCCTTCGCCCAATCGGCCATGGGGCCGGCCTTCTTCGCCTTCATCGGGATCACATTTCTGGGGTCGCTGGGACTGCTGTTCCAGCATCTGAAGAGCCTGAAGGCCGACCACGAGATGCAGGGCTTCCTGTCGCGCGAATCGGCCTTCCTCTTCCAGAACATGCTCTTTCTGAGCATCACCTTCGCCGTGTTCTGGGGGACGGTCTTCCCCATGATCTCGGAACTGCTGACGGGCGAGAAGATCACCGTCGGGCCGCCCTTCTTCCAGAAGGTGACCGGGCCGCTCTTTGCCGCGCTGGTTCTGCTGATGGGCATCGCGCCCTTCTTCTCCTGGCGGCGCCAGTCGCCACGGCGCCTGGGGCGTGAGATCCTCTGGCCGTTCCTGCTCTCGCTGGTTGGAAGCGGCCTGTGGGTATACGCGCGCCGCGAACACCCGGCCTCCTTCTTCGCGCTGTGGGTGGTCTCCTTCGTCGTGGCGGCCATCCTGTATGAGTTCTGGAAGGGCGTGCGGGCGCGTATGCGGGGCCAACACGAAAACCCCTTGCTGGCCCTGGTGCGGCTGGTGGGACGCAACAGCAGGCGCTACGGAGGCTATCTGGTGCACCTGGGCGTGATGATGATCGCCCTGGGCTTCATCGGGGACGCCTATTTCCAGCAGGAGACTCAGGGGACGGTCGCTGTGGGCGAACAGCTCACCATCGGCGATTACACCTTGCGCTACGATGACCTGCGCCAATATGCGGGATCCGATGGGCGCGAAGTGCTGGAGGCCACGGCGACCCTGTTCAAGGATGGTGAGTTCGTGGAGGTCCTGAGGCCGCGCCGCGATTTCTTCCTGGTTCAGCGGCAGCCGGTCACCATCCCCGGCGTGCACTCGAGGATGGCGGAGGACGTCTACGTGTTGCTCGTCGGCTGGGAGGAGATCGGGTTGACGGCGGCTACCTTCAAGATCTACGTGAACCCGCTCATCAACTGGGCCTGGCTCGGCGGCTTTGTGCTCACTTTCGGGACGCTGCTGGCCTTGTGGCCCTCCGGCGGCGCCGCATGGGCCTCTTACGCCTTCAAGCCGCGGGAAAGCCGCCTGGCAGTGGGCCTGGGAGACTGAGAGATGGTGCGCAAGGTTCTGATCACAGCGATAATCGTGGCGGCCAGCCTGATTGCGGTCTCCGTGGGGTATGCCCAGGGCGGCGGAGGCGATTTCCCTACGGACAACGACGTGAATGAGATCGCCAAGAAGCTCTACTGCCCGGTTTGTCCCAATACCCCGCTGGACGTATGCGAGACACAGGCCTGCCAGGACTGGCGGGCGCAGATCAAAGATCAACTCGCCGCCGGATGGACGGAGGAGCAGATCCTCGACTACTTCGTGACGCAATACGGCGAACGGGTGTTGGCGGAGCCTGAGAGAAAAGGTTTCACATCGCTCGTGTGGCTCCTGCCGGTGGTGGCGGCCTTGCTGGGGACGGCCGTGGTGTGGCGGGTGCTGCGCGGCTGGCGCGCCCGGCGGCTGGAGATCGAGGAAGAGGCGCCGGCACCGCCCCCGCCAATCCCCTCCGAGGTGGTCTCGCAGATCGAGGACGAACTGCGTGATCTGCGCTGAGCGGGCAGGCGCGAGAGTGCCCGCCGCGGCGTGCGCCGTGCTGCCGGTGACGATGAGCAAGGAGTGATGAGAAGTGCAACTGGGATCGATATTCATTGGTCTCGCCCTCGCCCTGGTGGTGGCCATCGCGGTGCTCGACCCGCTGGTGCGGGCCAGGCGTGCCAGGGCCGGGCTGGCGCCCGCCAGCGGGCCGGCGCCGGAAGAGCGCTATCGCCAGGTCCTGCTGGCCTTGCGCGATCTGGACTTCGACTTTCAGACGGGGAAGGTGGAGCCCGCCGATTATGAGGTCATGCGACCCAGCCTGATGGCCGAGGCGGCGGAGCTTCTGGAAGCGCTGGGCGGGCATCATCCCGATCTGGAGGCGGCGATCGAACAGCAGGTCGCTGAGCGCCGTCGCACGAGCGGGGGAGACGCACCCCATTGCGGGGCCTGCGGCGCTCCTTGCCAGCGCGAGGACCGATTCTGCACGCACTGCGGCGCCAAGCTGGCCGCGCTCTGTCGCGAATGTGGTCGGCCGGCGCTCGAGGAGGACGCCTTCTGCGCTTTCTGCGGGAGCGCCCTGGCCTCCCAAGAAGGAGCCAACTCATGAAGCGGTATCTTCCGGCGGCAGCGGTCGTCCTCGTCTTGCTGTTGCCTCTGAAAGCCATGGCGCAGACCGAGGAGCCTCCCGTCTCGACTCTGGTCCCGGTCAGCGGCCGGATCGTGAACCGCACGCAGGGGGGGCAGGTCCCTGCAGGGTTGCCGGTGATGCTCCACGTCTTCGACGAATCCTTTGCCAATCTGGGGATGCTGCACGGCGAGTCGGACGAGGAAGGAAGATTCTTCTTCGAGGAGGTGCCCTTCGAACCCGGCCTGCAGTATGCGGCGATGGTGGTGTACGAGGAGGCGACCTACTTCTCTGATCCGGTCGCCGCAGTAGAGGGGGAGCCCATCCCGGCCATCGAGGTCTCCATCTACGACACCACCACCGACACCGGCTCGCTGAGCATCGACAGCCTGCACGTCTTCTTCGACTTCGAGGCGGGGGGATTGGTGGTTGGCGAGGTATACACGCTGTCCAATCGCGGCGATCGAACTATAGCCGGTGCCGTCGATCGCCAGGATGGCGTCAAGGGCACGCTGGAGTTCTTCCTCCCGGAAGGTGCCTCCAACGTGCACTTTCCCAACGCGCCGGAAGGGCGCTTCGCTCAGGTGTCCGGCGGCTTCGTGGACACGCAGCCGCTCACGCCCGGGGAGAGGATGGGGCACGTCATCGCCAGTTACGCGCTGCCTTATGAGGAGGGCCTGCTCTTCGAGCACCCCGTCCCTTACGGCATCAAGACGGTGAGCCTGCTGATGCCGCACGGCCTGGGGATCGAGCTCTCCGCCGAGGGTATGCAGGAGGAGGGGGTGCAGACCCTGGGGGACGGTCAGGCCTTCGAGATCTTCACTTTGCCCGCGCTGGAGCCCGGCGCAAATATCAGCGTGAATCTCTCCGGAGAGGCTCCGCCCGCCCCCGCGGTGACCACCACGGCAGGACTTCCGCAGGCCGGGAATGAGCGCGGCCTGGTCATCGGCGCGGTGGCCTTGGGCGTGGCCATGATCGGCGCCGGCCTGTGGTGGTGGCGGGCAGTCTCCGGCGCCCCGGAAGATGATGAAAGAGAGGATTGGGACCTGGAGGACGCAGAGGCCCCCGCGGATGAATTTCCCGAGGAGTGAAGGTACGAGGGTTGCCGGTCGGCTGATCGCTCGACCCGGATGACGTCTGTACAGCCGTGGCCCACGGCAGCCCGTTGAGCTGCTTGGCGCGATGGCTATCTTGCTGGTTCGTGCTCGGCGGAGGGAAGAGCCTGCGCCGGAAGGGGTTAGCCCGGGCCGTCGTGCAGCCTGGCCCGGTCAGTGTACGATGTGCGGTGAAGGCGCCGCCTGCTTTCCCAGAACCGGCCCAGGCTGCCGCAAGATTGGAAAAGGGACGCATCACCTGCGTCCCTTTTCCAATTCTGGCCGGGGCCATCAGCGGCCCGCGGCGCTTCTCTCATGAACGCTCAGGCGGAGAGGGCCTGCACCACCTTTTCCAGTTTCGCCTTGGCCTCACGGGCGACGCGCTCGAGAGCAGGATCCTCGATCACGCTCAACATGGCGATGGGATCGATGACGGCCACCTGGCTCCCTTCGCCCTCGGCCTCTTCGTAGACGATCACGTTGCAGGGCAGCAGCAGGCCGACCTCGATGTCGGCGGAGAGGGCCTGGTAGGCCAGCGGCGGGTTGCAGGCGCCCAGGATGATGTAGCGGCGGAAATCCACGTCGAGCTTTTCCTTCAGTGTGGTCTTGACGTCGATCTCAGTCAGCACGCCGAACCCCTGCTCTTTCAGGGCGGCCGTGACGCGCGCCACCGCCTGGTCATAGGGTTCCTTCAACTTGAGCCGATAGGCGTATTCGGTCTTGGTTGTGGTCATCTTGTCGTCCTCCTTGGGACCGGGTCATGCGTCGAGCAGGTCTCGACGCATCTCCTCGAATTGACTTCTCGAAAGCTCGCCGCGAGCGTAGCGCTGCTTGAGGATCTCCAGCGCGGTCAGCTCGGCGGCGTCCGCCGGGACATTCAGGCCAAAGGGCGAGCGATTGGCCGTGCGCGGGAAGATGCTCGCCAGCAGCCATACGGCCAGCGCCACGATGGCGATGGTGAAGATCAGGGTGAACAGCAGGCCGAGGCCTCCGAAGCCCATCATGAGATTACCTCCTCGTGTAGTCGGGTTCCACGCTGCGCTCTGCATGGAAGCCGGGGCGGGTATGTGTCTTCTATGCTCATCTTAGCGCTTTCCCATGACGAGGCTTTATCGATGATGTGTCAATACGATGACAGCCGCGGCGCGACCGGCAGGGTAAAGCTGAGCGCGGTGCCGCGGCCCGGCCCGTCGCTCTCGGCCTGGATGCGCCCGCCGTGCGCTTCCACCAGATGCTTGGCGATGGTCAGGCCGATGCCGCTTCCACCGCCGGCGCGCGAGCGCGAGCGGTCCACCCGGTAGAAACGCTCGAAGATGTGAGGCAGATGTTCGGCGGGGATGCCCTGACCGGTGTCGCGCACGGTGAAGGTCACCTCCCTCGGCGCGGCCCTTGCCGTGACCGTGACCCGGCCGCCGGAGGGTGTGTACTGCAGTCCGTTGCCCATGAGGTTCAGCAGGACCTGGACGACGCGCTCCGGGTCCGCCAGCACTGCCGGCAGTCCCTGGGGCAGTTCCACCCGCAGCTCGATCCCGCGATCGGCGAATTGCGGCTCCAGGCGCTGGACGGCCGCCTCGACCAGGTCGGCGGGCGCGGCGGCGCGGGCGTGAATCTGGATCTGATCCGCCTCGGCGCGCGACAGTTCCTCCAGATCATGAACCAGCTTCTGCAGGCGGGACACTTCGCGCTGGACCTCCAACAGAGTGGCGGGCTCCGCCGGCAGCACGCCGTCCACCAGGCCTTCCATGATGGCGCGGATGCTGCTCAGCGGGGTGCGCAGCTCGTGGGCCACGTCGCCGATGAGTTCCATACGGCGCTGTTCGGTGCGCTCCAGGGTCTGGGCCATGCGGTTGAAGGCCTGGGCCAGCGCGCCCAGTTCATCCTCCCCCATGTGCTCGACCCGTTCGTGGTAGTCGCCGGCGGCGATGCGCTGGCTGGCGTGCATCATGCGGCGGATGGGGCTCACGATGCGCCTGGTGACGAAACCGCTCACCACCGCTGCAGTCAGCAGAGCAGCCAGCGCGGCCACGGCCAGTATCTCGTTGACGGCGGCCATGAAGCTCTGGCGCAGGTCGGCTGCCAGGGACGGGTCCGGCCCCAGCAGGGACTGCATGCGCTCGAGGTGGTGGCTCAGCGCGGCGGGCGCGTGGATCTCCGCCGTGGCGGCGAGGACCGTCACGCCTACCACCACGATGATCAGGTGGGAGAGGAGCAGCTTGCCGCCCAGGCGGCTGCGAATGGCGCGGATCATGGCATCTCGTCCTCGAAGCGGTAGCCGACCGCCCGCACGGTGGCGATGAGCGCCGGATGCGTCGGGTCGTCCTCCACCTTCTTGCGCAGGCGACCGATATTGACGTCGACGACCCGTTCGTCGCCGTAATAATCGTAGCCCCAGACCTGCTCGATGAGCTGCAGGCGGCTGAGCACCCGGCCTGGATGGCGGGCCAGGGCGTGCAGCAGGTCGAATTCGGTGGCGGTCAGGTCCAGCGGCGCGCCGTCCTTCCAGGCGCGGCGTCCGGAGGGATCGATGTGCAGGCGGCGGAAACGCAGGCTGGTCGCGCGTGCGGCGCCGCCGCGGCCCCGCCGCAGGACGGCTTTCACGCGCGCCACGAGCTCCCGCGGGCTGAAGGGCTTGGTCAGATAGTCATCGGCCCCGACGCCGAGCCCCACCACTTTGTCCGTCTCCTCGGCTTTGGCGGTGAGCAGCAGGACGTAGACGTCCGACTCCTGCCGCAGGAGGCGCAAGACCTCCAACCCGTCCAGGCCGGGAAGCATGATGTCGAGCACGACCAGATCGGGCTGGAAAGCGCGTGCCGCCTGCAGGGCAGCGTGCCCGTCGGCGGCTTCCTTCACAGAATAACCTTCCGCTTCGAGGTAGGCGCGGACGGTGCGCAGGATGCTGGGCTCGTCGTCGACCACCAGCACGCGCGGCTGGCTCATGGATGGCTCCTTGCCCTTTCAGGCGCATGCGCCGGCGAGGCTCCCCGCGATTCTGGCCAGGCTGAGCGCACGGCCGGCGGGGTTGGACCGGGTGGGCCTAGCGGGAGGCGTCGGCTCTGTCCGACAGGGCGCCGCTCCGTTCGAGCAACTCCCGGATGCGTCCCATGTTGCGGCCGAAGCCGATCAGGACCTCGCCGTCGATGAGCAGCGTGGGCGTGATGAAACGCCCGGCGTGCTTCTCCAGTTCGCGCATGTGACGCTCGCTGACGGTGACGTCTTTCTCGGTGTACGGCAGTCCATGCTGAGCGAAGAAACTCTTCGCGGCGTGGCAGTCCGATCAGGTGGGCTGGGTGTAGATGACGATGGTTGGCATTTTTTGACGCCCGAGCAATCGTTTCAACATTCTATATCGTCCTCCGCTGCTGAGTGTTCGCTCTCGTGCTTGTGGGAGATCCAGAGCCGGCGAGGCCTGCGCAGGCAGCCCGGGAATCGGATCGTGGCGCCTGATGGGCTGATGGCAGCCGGATGGCACTCCCGGGGGGTGCACATTCGAAGCAGACAGGCCGGGCCTGCGGCCAGAGACCATAGTTCATGCGTCCTCCGTGGGCCGGGCGAAGGCTGAAAGGTCGATGGTCGTGCCGCGCTCGGCGATGGTCGTTTCCCAGCCCAGATCCTGCTGGATCTTGGCTTGCAGCGCGCCCAGGGATTCGGGTTCACCGTGCACCAGGAAGGTCTGCTGCGGGGCGCGGCTGAATGTCTCCAGCCAGCGCAGGAGCTCCGCCTGGTCTGCGTGGCCGGAGAGGGCGTTGGCCTGGAAGATGCGCGCCCGGACAGGGAAACGCTCGCCGTGGATGCGCACCTGTTCAGCGCCATCCAGCAAGAGCCTGCCGCGCGTCCCCTGGGCCTGATAACCGACGAAGAGCAGCGCGTTGCGCTGGTCGGGCAGCCTCCACTTCAGGTGGTGCAGGATGCGTCCGCCGCTCAACATGCCGCTCGCCGAGAGGATCACCGCCGGGCCCGGGCGGGTGTTGAGCCGTTTCGATTCCTCCACGTCGCGCACGAAGTGCGTCTCGCGGCAGCGCAGCGGGCATGTACGCTCGTCCATGAGCAGGTTGATATCCAGATTGTGGTCGTCGCCGAAGCGGCAGTAGATGTGGCTGGCTTCCACGGCCATAGGACTGTCGATGAAGACGGGCAGATCCTGCGGGATGCGCCCCTGGTCCTGCAGGCGCCGCAGGTGATAGAGCACCTGCTGTGTGCGGCCGACGGCGAAGGAGGGGATGAGCAGCACGCCTCCCTCCTGCAGGGTGTGTTCCAGGGCTTCGACCATCACGTCCTGGATCGCGTCGTCGCTATGCAGGCGGTTCCCATAGGTTGATTCCAGCAGCAGCACGTCCGCCTGGTCGCCCGGCGCCGGAGGCTGCATGACCTTGCCGTCGTAGCGTCCCAGGTCGCCAGAGAAGACGACCTGCAGACCAGCGATGTGGAATTCCAGGAAGGCCGATCCCAGGATGTGCCCGGCGGGGCGCCAGGTTACTTCCAGGCCGTCCAGGGACAAGGCCTGGTTGAAGGGAAGGGGGGAGAGCAGCCCCAGGGCTTTCTCGGCGTCGGCCGCCGTGTAGAGGGGAAGGGCGGGCTTATGACGGCTGTAGCCGGTCTTGTTGGCGTAGGCGGCGTCCTGTTCCTGCAGGTACGCCGAGTCCGGCAGCATGATCTCCAGCAGAGCGCAGGTGGCCTGGGTGGCGTAGATGGGTCCCTGAAATCCCTGCCGTACCAGGCGCGGCAGGTAGCCGCTGTGGTCGATATGGGCGTGGGAGAGAAGGATCGCATCGATCCCTTCAGGGTCCATGGGGAAGGGTTCCCAGTTCAACTCCTTCATCCGCCGGCCACCCTGGAACAGGCCGCAATCGATCAGGTAATGCCTGCCCTGCACATGGAGCAGGTGCCGCGATCCGGTGACGGTGCCCGCAGCGCCCAGGAAACTCATTTGGATGGACATGAATACCTCGTGGCCGTTCTCGCTCAGATCCGATGCCGGAATGGTGCTGTGCCGATAAGCCGATGGCGCGCTTGCGAGCGGAAGGTTCTCCGCCCCTGGCTCACTGAGCCAGGGGCGGAGCCGTCCTCCACGGTTCGTTGCGCTGCTAGCCTTCCACGACCAGCTTGCCGCGCAGCATGCCCATCTGGCAATGGAAGTCGTACTCGCCGGGCGCCTCGGGTGTGAATTCCAGGCTGACCGGTTCGCCTTCGGGGAGCGCGGCGCTCTTGCCGAAGTCGGAGAAGATCACCTGCTCCGAGCAGGAGGCGCTTTCCTGGCGGGTGAAGGTCAGGCGTACGGGCTGGCCGGCCTTCACCACGATGATGTCGGGGGAGTAGCCGCCCTTGACGGTGATCGCCACCTCCTGAACGCCGGAGGCGCCCAGGGCGGCTCTGGCCTTGCCCTTTGGGGCGAGCCAGAAGAACCAGGCGATGAAGACGCTCAAGAGCAGCCCGCTCACTGTGACGATTATTTGATCTGGAGACATGTCGGACCTCCCGGGTCCTTGCCTTCCCCTCCACCTGGGAGGGGAAGGCGGGAAGTGATACTAGGCCGAATAGCGGGGCTTGAAGCTCCGCAGACGGTTGGCGTTGCTGACAACGGTCACGCTCGAGAAGGCCATCGCTGCACCGGCCAGGAGCGGGCTCAGCAGCAGGCCAAAGAAGGGGTACAGCAGGCCGGCGGCCACGGGCACGCCGAGGGCGTTGTAGACGAAGGCGCCGAAGAGGTTCTGCTTGATGTTGCGCATGGTGGCGCGGGAGACCTCGATGGCCGTCACCACGCCCTTCAGGCTGCCCTTGATGAGGGTGATGTCGGAGGCCTCGATGGCCACATCCGTGCCGGTCCCGATGGCCAGGCCCACATCGGCCTGGGCCAGGGCGGGAGCGTCATTGATGCCGTCGCCGACCATGGCGACCTTCTTGCCCTCGGCCTGGAGCAACTGGATGTTGCGGGCTTTGTCCTGGGGCAGCACTTCGGCCAGCACTCGGTCGACGCCCACCTGGCGGGCGATGGCCTCCGCAGTGCGGCGGTTGTCGCCGGTGATCATCACCACCTCGATGCCCATCGCGTGCAGGGCAGCAATGGCCTCCGAGGAGTCCTCCTTGACGGTGTCGGCTACGGCGATCACGCCTGCCGCCGAGCCGTCCACGGCCATGTACATCGGGGTCTTGCCTTCGTCCGCCAGTCGGGAAGCGGCGGCTTGCAGGTCGGCCAGCTTGACGCCTTCGCGCTCCATCATCTTCAGGTTGCCGATGGCGATGCGGCGTCCATCCAGCTCGGCGATCACGCCGTGGCCGGGGATGGCGTCGAAGGTATCGGGCTGGCCTGGATCGAGGCCCTTGTCGCGAGCCCCCTCGACGATGGCTTCGGCCAGCGGGTGTTCGCTGACGGTCTCGACGGAGGCGGCGAGCCTGAGCAACTCATTGGCGTCCCAGCCTTCGACGGTCACCACGTCGGTCAGTTCGGGCTTGCCCTTGGTGATGGTTCCCGTCTTGTCCAGCACGATGGTGTCCAGGGACTGCGCCGTCTGCAGCGCCTCGCCGGATCGGATGAGGATGCCGTTTTCGGCTCCCTTGCCGATGCCCACCATCAGGCTCATGGGGGTCGCCAGGCCGAGCGCGCAGGGGCAGGCGATGATCAATACGGTGACGCTGGTCACCAGGGCGAAAATGATGCTCGGCGCGGGGCCGAAGTCGTACCACACCACGAAGGTGAGCACGGCGATGATCATCACCGTGGGGACGAAGTAGCCCGAGACCACGTCCGCCAGACGGGCGATGGGTGCCTTGCTGTTCTGTGCTTCCTGGACCATCTTCACGATCTGGGCCAGGGCGGTGTCCTTGCCGACCTTGGTGGCGCGGAACTTGAAGGCGCCGGTCTTGTTCATGGTGGCGCCGATGACTTCGTCCCCAGGACCCTTGCTCACGGGCAGCGATTCGCCGGTGAGCATGGACTCGTCGATGGTCGAGGAACCCTCGATCACCTCGCCGTCCACCGGGATCTTCTCGCCCGGCCGAACCTGGATCACGTCGCCGACCAGGACCTCTTCCACCGGGATGTCCATCTCCTGGCCGTTGCGGATGACGCGCGCCGTCTTGGCCTGCAGGCCCATCAGCTTCTTGATGGCCTCGCTGGTGCGTCCCTTGGCGCGCAGTTCCAGCGCCTGGCCCAGGATCACCAGGGCGATGACAACCGCCACGACATCATAGAAAGGCTCGGCAGTGCCCTCCGGGAAGATAGCGGGGAAAAGGATGGCGAAGGTGGAATACAGCCAGGCGGCCGCAGTGCCGGTCGCGATCAGGGTATTCATGTTGGCCGAGCGATGCTTGATCGCAGCAATGGCTCCGGTGAAGAAGCCGCTGCCCGACCACATCAGTACGGGCAAGGTGAGAATGGCCGCCGCACCCCACACCAGGCGCAGGGTGCTCATGCTCCAGTCGCGCACGATGGGCACGTACTGGGGGTAAGCGGTCAGCAGCACCGGGATCGAGATGATCGCCGCGAACCAGAACTTGGCCATCAAGGTGCGATACTCGCGTTCCTGTTCTTCCTGGACTTTGTCTACCGGCTCCTCGCTGGCTGCCGGCCGAGTCTTGTACCCGACGTTCTCGATGGCGGCCCGCAGGTTCGCCAGCGAAGTCAACTCGGGCAGGTACTCGATGGTCGCCTCCTGCGTTCCGACGTTGACTGTCGCATCGATCACCCCGGGGGTGGCCTTCAGGGCTTCTTCAATGAAGGTCACGCAGGAGGCGCAGCGCAGGTCTTCGATGCCCATGCGTGTCTTGGCGCCCCCCGTCCGATAGCCGGCGGACTTAATGGCGTTGACCAGGTCCAATAGATTGGCCTGGGACGGATCGTAGACGATCGTGGCCACCTCGTTCGTCAGGCTGACGGTGGCCTCGCGCACGCCAGGGACGCTCTCGATGGAGCGTTCAATGGTTTCGATGCAGGTGACGCAATCGATGCCGATGACGGGGATCTCGGCGCGCGTCAGGGGCAGTTCCGGATTGAAGCCTGTCGTGGCCGAGCCGGCGATGGGCTTCTCTACAGCATCGGCCGCTTCGGCCTGTGAGGTGAATTTGCCGGGGTCGGCGTCGAACTGGTCGACGCAGTTCTGCGAGCAGAAGTGGTATGTGCGATCATCGACCTGCCTCGTTGCGAAGGCCGTCGTGGGGTCGACATCCATCCCGCAAACAGGATCTCTAGCCATGGGACTGTCCTCCTAATTGGACTGAACACGCGATCCGTGTTCGATGAGCACTGGCTCCAGTCTACTCTTCTGCGATGGTGCCGGGAGGCGAGAAGTGGCCTGTGAGGGGGCGGGCGGATTGGCCCTGGGGGTGGGGGAGGCCCCGGGGGGCCATTTGGCCCGCTTGTACCGCAGGTGCCGTCCGCCGATTGGGGCGCTTCAGCGTTGGAGAGCGCGCCAGCTTCCGACGGCAGCCAGTGTGAGCATGCCGATCGCGAAGAGCAGGGGGCGCTTGCGGATGCCTTGATAGGCCCTGCGGTAGCTCTCTCCTTCGTGGGTCATGACCCAACTCTCCGCCGCCAATTCCCACAAGGCCTGGTGTGCCAGCAAGGCCGCCATCCAGGCCGTCAGGGATTTGCGTCGCAGCGGGCGCAGCAGCATGAGATGCAGCACGGCCACCGGCAGGGTCTGCAGATGGCCGTACTCGTGTTCGAAGCTCAGGCGCAGGCGCTCGCTGTGGGGGAGACCGGCTCGCAGGAAGAGGTTGATCAGCGGTGGATGGGGCAGCGAAACGCGGCCCACGCGTACCAGGTGCCACAACTCGTTCTCCACCTGGATCTCGCCGCGCAGCCCGTACCAGGCGCGGACCGGCCTCAAAGCATCCCTCTGATCCTGCATGTCCCCGTTTCTCTGCACCGGCCGGTGCTTATTTCTTGATCAATTCAAAACCGGCTGCCTGCCAGGCGTTGAATCCACCATCCAGATTATACACGTTCGTGTATCCCGCCTGGACCAATGCCCGCGCCGCGATGGCGCTCATGCCGCCGCTGCGGCAGTAGACCACGATCTTGGCGTCCTTGCTCTGGGGGAACTGGTCGAGACTGCCCTCGATCTGATCGAAGGGCACGAAAAGGTCGGTCTGCGGGATCTCGCCGGCGTAGGGGATGTGGACGTTGACCAGCAGGAAATCCTTCTCGGCCAGCATGGCCTGCAGGTCCTGGGGGAGGATGTCTACGTATCGTCCGCCGCCTTCAACAGGCACCGCCTGTCCAACCTCGCCCGCTGCAGCTGGCGCGGGGGCGGGGGTGGCGGTGGCTGTGGCGCAGGCCGCCAGCAGGACCGCCGTCAGGGAAAGGAGCAGCCCGATCTTCGCCGGCCGGGTGAAGCCCGCCGGCGCCTTGTTGTTGTGTTCAATCATCACGTGCCTCCTTGGCTGAACGCCATGCTCTTGTTTCCAGGCGCGCCTCGACAGCCGTTTATTCGGCTGTACCGTGCGCCGTGATCGCCTCACCCCTCAGGCGATGTCGCCTTTGTAGCGGAAGTAGATTTTCCCGGCGACCCAGCCGATGATTCCCAGGGCCAGGCCGACGGCCCAATGGACCGGATGGGGCCGGGCAGCGAAGATGACCTCCCCGCTCAAGTACCCCAGCAGGATGCCTGCGGCGGAGAACACGAAGGCCACCAGCGGTGGCCCGTCCTGTGCGGCTCGACTGCGCTTGCCTTTTCTTGCGACTGCTTTCTTGGTGCTCATGGATGAAGTCCTTCCTCTGGCATGGGTGGGCGCTCCTCGCTTGTTTGCCACACGCAAGGCGAGGGGCCCCGGACTCCCCGCAGCCTAACACGCCCCTCGCGCTCCAGGTAGCGTCATTCGGCCCGGCGCAGCGTGGGCAATATGGCGTGCGGGCCCTGCATGGCTGCAGCTTTCAAGGCCCCGAAAACTTTCCGCCGCGTGTGTTACAATGTTGACGCAAATGGTAGGAAATACTAATCGTCGCAATTGAGGTGGCTCACCATGACCCATGAAGGGCTCGACCTGGCCCAGCGGCTCCACCAAGCCGGCCTACGCATGACCCCGCAGCGGCAGATCGTGCTGGACAGCCTATGTGCGGCCGGCCCCCACGCGACCGCCGAGGAGATATTCCAGCGGGTGCGTGAGGCGGCTCCCTCTGTCGATCGAGCCACGGTCTACCGCACGCTGTCCACTCTGGAAGAGATCGCCATCGTGGACGTCACACGAGTGCACGGCAAGCTGGTCTACGAGATCAGCGGAGAGCGGCCTCATCATCACCTGGTCTGCCGCCGCTGCGGCAAGATGATCGAATTGACGCACGAGCCGTTCTCGCATCTCTATCACAGCCTGCAGGAAATGACGGGGTTTCAAATCCTCGATCGTCACCTCTCCCTGACGGGCTTGTGCCCTGCGTGCCAGGGGGCGTGACCTGCCGCCGCGATCGTGGCGGGCGTTCGTCGTTATCTCGCTGAAGGAGGTTTCTGGTGAGGGGAAAGCTTCGCGTTGGTACGATTCTGGTCGTGTTGGTGTTGATCGTCACTGCGTGTGGTAGTGTGGCCCGGGGCGAGGACGACGGGCGCCTGAAGGTCGTCAGCACTGTGTCACCCATCACCAACATCGTCTACAACATCGGCGGTGATCTCATCGCCTTAAGCGGCATCGTGCCGGAGGGCGTGGATTCGCATACCTTCGAGCCCACCCCTTCGGATGCCGTCAGTCTCAGCCGGGCAGACTTGATCTTACTCAACGGCCTCTACCTTGAGCAGCCTTCGCTCGAGCTGGCGCGCGCCGGTTTGAAGCCCGGGGCTGAGATCGTCCTCCTGGGTGAGCAGACGCTCTCGCCAGAGGCGTACCTCTACGACTTCTCCTTCCCTGAGGAGAGCGGGAAGCCCAATCCCCACCTGTGGACCAACCCGCTGCTGGCGCTGGAGTACGCCCGCATCGTGCGCGATAAGCTGGTGGAAAGGGACCCCGACAACGCCGGGGCCTATGAGGCCAACTTCGAAGCCTTCGCCGCCCGCATCCAGGAACTGGACCAGGCCATCCAGGCCGCCATCAACAGCATCCCTGAAGCCAATCGCAAGCTGCTCACCTATCACGATTCCTTCGCCTACTTCGCCCCTCGCTACGGCATGACGATCATCGGGGCCATCCAGCCCTCCGATTTCTCCGAGCCCTCGGCGCAGGAGATGGCAGCGTTGATCACCCAGCTGCGTCAGGAAGGTGTGCCGGCCATCTTCGGCTCAGTGGTCTTCCCCTCGCCGGTGCTGGAACAGATCGGACGCGAGGCTGGCGTGCAGTACGTGGACACGCTGCGTGATGACGACCTGCCGGGCAGCTCCGGGGACCCCGAGCATTCGTACTTCGGGCTGATGGCGCAAGACGTGGAGATCATGGCCCGTGCTCTGGGCGGAGGCCCAGGCTTGATCTCCGACTTCGATACCAGCAACATCCCGGGCCCTGACGACGCCGTGGAGCAGAGGGAGTAGCCATGGACCCCCTGGTGGAACTCAATGGTGTCACCTTCGGCTACGGCGCGGAGCCGGTGCTCAGAAACGTAGACCTGCACCTGCACCCCGGCCAGTTCGCCGCGCTCCTGGGACCGAGCGGGGCCGGGAAGACCACGCTGCTCAAGCTGACGCTGGGCACCTTGCAGCCCCAGCAGGGTGAGGTGTGCATTCACGGTAAAGCTCTGCAGGGGCGCATCGCACCCCACGTGGCATACGTCCCCCAGCTCGAGACGGTGGACTGGAGCTTCCCGGTGACTGTGGAGCATGTAGTGCTCATGGGCCGTGTGCGCGAGACCACCCCCTGGCCCTGGCCCAGCCGTGAAGATCGCCGGCGGGTGGCCGAAGTGCTGGAGCGCCTGGAAATAGCCCACCTGGCGGGGCGCCACATCCGCGACCTTTCAGGAGGGCAGCAGCAGCGGGTCTTCCTGGCGCGCGCCCTGGTGGCCGACCCGGACCTGCTGGTGCTGGACGAGCCCACAACCGGCGTGGACATGCGCACCGCGGAGAGCATCCTGCATCTGCTGGCCGACCTCAACCGCCAGCGGATGACCGTGCTGCTCTCGACGCATGATCTCAACCTGGCGGGGGCCCACGTGCCGTGGGTGATATGCCTGAACGGGAGCGTGGTGGCCCAGGGCCCCCCCGACGAGGTCTACACCGACGCGATACTGAGCGAGACCTACCGCGGCGACATGCTGGTTCTGCGCCAGGCGGGCCTGCTGCTCGTGCATCAGAAGCCCCACGGCCACGGCTACCGCGACGTGCTTCCGGAGCCGGTGCCCGGCGCACGGCCCGCGCCGGCTGCGGGAGGCTAGCCGTGGACGTGCTGCTGCAGCCCTTCGCCTTCGAGTTCTTCCGCAACGGCACGGTGGCGGCTGTGCTGGTGGGCGCGCTGTGCGGTGCCATCGGCGTGTACATTGTGCTCCGGGGAATGAGTTACATCGGCCACGGTCTCTCCCACGCGGTCTTCGGCGGGGCGGTGGTGGCCTATGTGATGTCGATCAACTTCTACCTGGGAGCCGGACTGTGGGGCTTCCTGGCGGCGCTGCTCATCAACGCCACCGTGCGCCGCGCCAGGGTCAACCCTGACGCCGCCATCGGCGTGGTCACCACGGCCAGCTTCGCCGTGGGGGTGGCCTTGATCAGCCGCTATCGCAATTTCACCCGCTCCTTCGACGCAGCGCTCTTCGGCAACGTGCTGGGCGTGACGCCCCAGGATGTTGCCGTGGTGGCCGGGGTCACGGTGTTGGTGGCCCTGGCGCTCTTCTTTAACTACAAGCGCCTGCTCTTCGCCACTTTCGATCCGGAGGTGGCCGGGGTCTATGGCGTCCCTACGGGCTGGATGGACACGCTTTTCGCACTCATCCTGGCCGCCACCATCATCGCTTCCATGCAGATCCTGGGCGTGACCATGATCGCGGCGGCCATCGTGGTGCCCGCCATCACTGCGCGCCTGCTCACCGACAGCTTCGACCGCATGCTGCTCTTCAGTACGCTCTTCGGCGCGCTGACGGGCTTCGCCGGCATGTACCTGAGCTTCTACGTCGACGTGTCTTCGGGCGCGACGGTGGTGCTCCTGCAGGCCGCCCTCTTCGGCCTGACGCTGGCCGTGGTTGCCAAACGGCGCAGCCTGGCGCAGCGGCTGGTGCACACGCATGTGTGAGGGCGAGCCAGGGAGCGAGAGAGCGACGGAGCAGGGGAGCAGCGGGGCGAGGGGAGCGCGGCGCATGGGCAGAATGGCGCTTGAGCGGTCAGAGTATGTGGGATATGGTGGGCGCGGCGGCCGCCCCTGGCGTTGGCCGGAGGGGTTGTGGATTGGCCTGGGCGACAACCATGATGCGGCCCTCAGTGAGGGGCGGCGATGTGCGCGAGCGGCAGGTGCTCACCTGGTGGGAGTCTCGGCGGTTGTTCGGGGCTGATCCGCTTGCGCGCCATCGCCACGGCGATGACAGGGCCGCTCCGGACGTGCGTCGAACTCGCCTGCCCGCTCTGAGGCTCTGCGGGGGACACGTCTCAGAGCCGCCGGAGCCGGTCGAGGCGGCGCGCAGGGGGGGCGCGAGGTACTGGCGTGGGCGGAGAACCTCGAACAGGGGCGATGAAGTTGAAGCGCCCTGCGCGCACCCTGAATAGTTGGAGAGGGACGTAGATGGCCAAGTGGACCGCGACAGGTGCGAGGCTGGCCTGGTTGACCGACACAAGGCGCTGGCTGGTGGTGGTGATTGCCGTCCTGGTGGCAGGGGGCGGATGGATCTGGGCCTCGGCGGCGCCGGCGACGGGGACCTACAGCGAGCGGCCGCCCAGCCCGCGCGAGGGCTTCATGGCCCCCGATTTCACCCTCGACCGGCTGGGGGGCGGTCGTATGACGCTTTCTGATTTGCGCGGCCAGGTGGTGGTGATGAACCTGTGGGCCTCCTGGTGCCCGCCCTGTCGTGCAGAAATGCCGGCTCTGCAGCAGGTCTACGATGAGCTGCGCGAGCGGGGCATGGTGATCCTGGCCGTCAACGTGACCTACCAGGACGGCGAGGCGCCGGCGGCCGCGTTCGTGGCGGAATACGGGCTCACCTTCCCGGTGCTGCTCGATCGCACGGGCGAGGTGGGGCGCGGCTATCTGCTGCGCGCTCTGCCGACGACGTTCTTCATCGACCGTCAGGGTGTGATCCGCCAGGTGATCGTGGGCGGGCCGATGAGCGAGGCCACCATCCGCTCTGCGATCGAGCCGCTGCTGGAGGAGACGCCCTGATGTTCCCCCTTCTGCAATTGGGGCCGCTGGCCATCCGCCTCCCCGGCCTGTTCCTGCTGGCCGGGGTATGGTTGGGGACCCTCCTCGTCGACCGCGAGGCGCCGCGCTTGAAGCTCTCCGCCGCGGCGTTTAACAACTTGGTGCTCTATGGGCTCATCGCAGGGATCATCGGCGCGCGGCTGGCCTACGCCTCGCGCTTCCTGGACGTCTACGCCGAGAACCCCCTCAGCCTGATCTCGCTCAACCCCAGCAGCCTGTCCCCCATGGAAGGGGCCGTGATCGGGTTGATCGTCGCCGTAATCTATGGGCAGCGCCAGCGACTGCCTCTCTGGCCCACGTTGGATGCCCTGACGCCGGCGCTGGCGGTCTTCGCCCTGTCGGTCGGCGTGGCCCATCTATCGTCGGGGGACGCTTTCGGCGCGCCGACCACCGTCCCCTGGGCGATCGAGCTGTGGAGCGCGCGCCGCCACCCTGCTCAGATCTACGAGATCCTGGCGGCGGGCGCTATCCTGCTGGCCGTCTGGCGCGTGCGTGCGAGTGCACCCTTCGCCGGGTTCCTCTTCCTGCTCTGGGTGGCGCTCAGCGCGGCAGCACGTCTCTTTCTGGAGGCTTTCCGCGGTGACAGCATCTTGATCCTGGGAGGCCTTCGAGCCGCTCAGGTCGCCAGCCTGGGCGTGCTGCTCCTGGGCTTGATCCTCATGCGCTGGAGAGCACGGCAGGAGGGGTAGGTGGATCGCATGAAGCTCCAGGTCTTCGTCGTTACGGTCGTCAGCGAGGTGCTGCTGGCGGGTTCGCTCTTGATGACGCTCGGCGTTCCGTCCTTGCGAATATGGCCACCTCCGGGGCGCCGCTCATGGCAGTACCGCTTCACCTGGACGCTGACGGGGATCTCCTTCCTGGGCGTGCTACTGGTGGGCGTGCTGGACTGGAACAGCTTCTGGTTTTCCCATTGGTCGAGGTTCCTCATCGGCGCGACCATGATCATCTTCGGCACCGGATTCGCGCTCTGGGGGGTGAGGACATTGAGCGCCCGCGCTTCGCCGGGGTTGGGTGGAGAGCTGGTCACCGGGGGGCCCTACCGTCATTCGAGGAATCCTCAGTACGTGGGCGATATCGCGCTCCTGATCGGCTACGCCGTCCTGGCCAATTCGAGGCTCGGCTGGGTGACGGCCCTGCTGGGGTCGCTGTGGTTCCTGCTCGCGCCCTATGCGGAGGAGCCGTGGCTCGAGGAGCGGCATGGCCAGGCCTACGCCGAGTACGTCGGCCGGGTGCCGCGCTTTCTCGGCTGGCGGCGGCCGAAGGCCAGTAGCCAATAGGATCCCCCGCTGATCGCTGATTGCCGAAAGCTGAAGGCCGTTCCCTCATCGTCCCCCCCGCGCCCCTGCTCCTCCGCGCGCTGCGCCCTCCGCTCATCCTTCGACAGGCTCAGGATGGCGGAGTGCTGCCATGGCCGGGCTGCGCTCCACCCTCCGCTCAGAGCGCCCGCTGCCGACCGCTGAAAGCTGATAGCTGATCCCTGGTCCCCCCTGCGCCCCGGCCCCCTTGCTCCCATGCCCCTCCGCGCGCTGCGTCCTCCGCTCATCCTTCGACAGGCTCAGGATGGCGGAGTGCCGCCATGGCCGGGCTGCGCTGCGCCCTCCGCTCAGGGCGCCCGCTGCCGACCGCTGAAAGCTGATAGCTGATCCCCCCTGCGCCTCGGCCCCCTTGCTCCCCCGCTCCCTCGCTCCCGCGCGCGCCGCGTTGCGCGGCTGCGCCTTGTGGATACAATGAAGGGCTCGCCCGGGAGGATGGAATTGATCGTCCAGATATACGCTTTCACCGACCAAGAAGAGGCACGGCAGGCGGCGCTGTGGGGCGTGGACCACATCGGCTTCGTGGCGGGAGAATACGGCCTCGTCCACGGCGAGCTGTCCTTCGCCGACGCACGGCGGCTGGTCGACGCCCTGCCCGAGGGGACCGTCTCCGTGGCGCTGACCATGGCCACCGAGGTGGAGGAGATCCTGCGCATGGCGGAGGCCGTCAGGCCGCAGGTGGTGCACATCTCCACCGATCCCTACGACGTCGGCCCGCAGAAGATGGCGGTCTTGCATCGGCGTTTGCAGGGGAAAGCGCGGCTGATGAAAGCCATCCCTGTCCAGGGCCAGGAATCCATCAAGATGGCCATGCGGTTCGCGCCGTTTTGCGACATGCTGCTGCTGGACAGCAAGCGGCCGGGTTTCCCCGGTGTGGGGGCAACCGGGCTCACTCACGACTGGTCCCTCAGCCGGTGCATCGTCCAGTCCGTCGAGATCCCCGTGATCCTGGCGGGTGGGTTGACGCCCGAGAACGTGGGAGAGGCCATCCGGACCGTGCGGCCCTGGGGGGTGGACTCGAACACGGCCACCAACATCGACGGCGACCCAGTGGCGAAAGACATGGAGCTGGTGCGGGCCTTCCTGCAGGCTGCCCGTCAGGCCTGGCAGCGGGAAGGGGATCGAGGAGGAGGGCGCTCGGGTGGCTGAGGTGCTCCTGCTCGGTGACCTGAACGTGGATGTCCTGCTCCGGGTGCCGGATCTCCCGGTCCCCGGCGGCGAGACCCTCGCCAGCCAGGCCGTCGTCCGTGTTGGGGGCTCGGCGGCCAACACGGCCGTCGCCTTGAGCCGGCTGGGAGTGTCGGCTGCGCTGGTGGCCTGCGTCGGGGATGACGCGCTGGCGGAGACGGCATTGCAGGAGCTGGAAGCGGCCGGGGTCGATACGAGCCTGATCCAACGCGACGCGAGTCGGGCGACGGGGTTGGTCTGCGTGGCGGTGACGCCGGAGGGCGAGCGTACCATGTTCGGGCATCGGGGCGCGAACGTATCGCTCTCACCCGGATGGGTCGACCGACTGGCCTGGGATGAGGTGCGCCTGCTCCACCTCTCCGCCTATGCCTTCATCCAACCGCCGCAGCAGGATGCAGCCTGGCGGGCGCTGCAGACAGCCCACGCGCTGGGGGTCGTCGTCTCCATGGATTGTGCGCCCGGTGCCATGGAGAGAGCCTGCGATGATGTGATGCGGGCCTGCGCCCGAATCGACATCCTCTGTCTGGACGAGGAACATGCCATGGCGAAATGCGATCAGCCCAGCGCCGAGCGGGCTCTGGCTTCCATGTTGGACATGGGACCGAAATGGGTGGCGATCAAGCGCGGCGCGGCGGGCTCATTGGTAGGCGACGCGAGGGGAGTGCACGAAGTGCCCGCCTTCCGCGTGCCGGTGGTTGATACGACCGGAGCGGGCGATGCCTACCTGGCCGGATTGCTGCTGGGCAGGCTGCGCGGCCTCGCGCTGCCCGCCGCCGGAACGCTGGCCTCGGCCCTGGGAGCCCTGGCGACCACCCGCTGGGGGGCCGGCCTTCCCTCGTCGGCGGTCGCCGACCTGCGCTCGCTGTTGGAGGTTGCGCGGGCGGAGGAGCAGAGTGAGGCGCGGGGATCTTTTCTGCAGCTCGCCAGCAAGGCCCTGCCGCGATCCGTTTGAACTGCAGGGCGCAAGGGCTATCGGCAGGAGGGGCAGCATGGGAGGCGCGTCGACAGAAGGGGTATGCCGTATGGCGTGTCGCCTTTCACCACGCAGGAGGATGGACCAATGCAAATGCGAGTCGGCTACATCGGCCTGGGGTTGATGGGCAAACCTATCGCCCGCAACTTGATGGAGGCGGGATTCCCGCTCACGGTGCACAACCGCAGCCGGGGGCCAGTGGAGGAACTGGTGGCTGAGGGAGCGACGGCGGCGGACTCGCCGCGGGAAGTGGCCGAAGAGAGCGACGTGGTCTTCACGAACCTGCCGGATTCGCCGGACGTGGAGCAGGTTGCCTTGGGGCCGGAGGGTATCATCGAGGGATGCCGGCCGGGGATGATCTTCATCGACAACAGCACCATCAAGCCAGAGACGGCGCGGGCGATCGCGGCCGCGCTGGCCGAGAAGGATGTGGCGGCGCTGGACGCCCCTGTCTCCGGGGGCGACGTCGGCGCGCAGGCCGGCACCCTGGCCATCATGGTCGGCGGGCCGCGTGAGGCTTTCGAGCGCGCCATGCCGCTCTTCCACGCCATGGGCAAGACGATCACCTACGTGGGCGAAAGCGGCGCGGGGCAGGTGGCCAAGGCCTGCAATCAGATCATGGTCGCGGCGCAGATGGTGGCCATGGCGGAATTGCTGCTGCTGGCGCAGCGATCGGGCGTGGACCCGCGCCGTGTGGTGGATGCCATCCGCGGCGGCGCCGCCCAGTGCTGGACGCTGGATGTCAAGCCGCAGCGTCTCTTCGCCGGCGAGCGGGGACCGGGGTTCAAGGCCTATATGATGCACAAGGACCTGGGTATCGTGCTCGATACGGCGCGGGCTTACGGTATGCCGCTCCCCAGCACAGCCGTGCACACCCAGCTCTTCGAAGCCATGTTGCAGATGGATATGCGCGACCTGGACAACTCGGCGGTGATCGGTGTGTACGAGGCGCTGACCCGGGAGAAACTGCAGCAGGCGTAGCCGGGCGCCAGAGCAGCCTGGGAAGCCTCCCGCGGGGGGCTCCTTTCTGACTAGAGCAGCTCCAGCCCCGCCTTGAGTGTGGGATAGGCGAGCTCGGGCAGCAGCTCCTGGCGCATGCGCGACGCGTCGCCCACGGCGGAGGCCATGCCGATGCGGATGAAATCGCGCGTCAGGGGCGCCCTCCTTCGCAGGAGCCAGGCCAGAGCCTCCACGGCCGCACCCGCCGGAGGGAACGCCCAGCGCGGCAGGCGCCGCGGCCGCGGGTAGCCCCAATGGTCGGCCAGGCGGTCGAGGATGGCCTGCATCGTCATGGGGCGCTCGTCGCCCAGATTGTAGATGCCCGAGACTCCGGCGCCCTCGATGGCGGCCCTGGTCGCCCGCAGGAAGTCGGGCAGCGACAGCGGGTGGAGCCAGGTCGGCTCGGGCCACACGGCCATCACCCGTCGCTGCATGAGCCAGCGGGCAGCCTCGATCATGTGCAGGCCGCGTGCGT
>JAJRUD010000232.1 GCA_024277995.1 Chloroflexota bacterium | reverse complement strand
GATCACCACCGATAGGATGGACAGCACCGTCGCCAGCACGTCCTCGGCCAGACTGACGATCACGTTGCCCGCTCCCCCGGTGGTGGCCGTCACCACCGGACGGATGGCCGCCGACTTCGCGGCGTGCACGCCGCCGGCCACGAGCAGTCCGGCGATCATGGCCAGAACGGGATGCAAGTAGGCCACCACCTGAGTGTTGGCAGCGAAGAGCACCGCCCCCGCAGCCGGGCGCACAAAGGTCTGCAGCAGGTCGTTGGCATGATTGACGGCCGGCACTTTATCCGCCAGGAACTCGATCAACCCCAGCACGAGCAGGGCTCCGATGACCCACCAACTGCTGAGCGCATCCCAGGGTGAAGCCAGCGCGATCCAGTTCGTGAAGCGGGCGAGCAGCGCCACGACGAGCAGCGGCACGTAGGCGTTCAGCCCGGCGCTCGCCGAGAGACCGAAAGCCCCCAATACCCCGCCCAGGAACTCCAATATCGCCTCCTTATAGGCTGAATCCGGCCCACGTGCCCGTGAGCTTGAAGCGCAAGAGGTCAAGCGCCCCGATCTGCAGCAGGGCCAGCGTAAATCCCAGCAGCGCCGGGAAGAACAGCCCCATCCAGGACGTTGCGTGGTTCTCCAGCCGCAGCACCAACAGTACGACGGTGGTATAGACCGCCGCCAGGACCACCAGCACAGCCAGCCCGCTCAGCAGAGCCAGGGGGTAGAGCACCAGGGGGTTCCCCGAGAGAAGTGCCAGGACCAGGACGGCCGCCAGCAGCAACAGGAGCAGCAGGTCCCGGTAGGAACCCAGCGGCGCCTCTCGGCGCCAATCACGCCACGCGCTCTGATTGAAGGCCGCGTACACCACCACCCCCATACCCAATCCCACCAGCGTCCCCGTGACCAGGCGCAGCAGGTTGCTGGGGGGGTAAAGTTGCGGGGCCTGGGGGAAGAAACTCAGATAGGAGTTGACACCGTCCACCGCGAAGGCCAGAAAGAAGAGACCGAAGGGCGTCATGATGCGCCAATCAGGGTAATTTCCGGCCCGGCCCCGCCCGGCAAGCATTGGGTATCCGATCGCCAGCAGCGCGCCCAGGTACATGCCGCTACAGCGGGCGCAGAGCGGCAGGGCACGTCCCCCCAGATGGAAGGAGCGCAGGTCGATGCGATGGCAAACGGCGTAGCCGATGGCGTCAGCCTTGCCCAACAGCCCGGCCGGCGTGTTGAAGAGCCACAACCCGGCCACCGTGCCTGCCAGAGCCAGCACGGCCAGGCGGCGCAGGCTGAGATGAGCGTGGACCAGCGCGCGCGCCGAAGGGGCAAGCGAGGGGGCTTCCATGAATGCCATTATAGCCCAGCGGCCTTCGGGGACAACCGGCCCTTTCTTCCTGGTCCACGTCAGGTCCCCGGCGCTGTCCGCGTGCCGGGGGCCTGGGCAGCCGATCGGACGTCCGGGCCGATGCCAGGGCATCGCTCCTCCTGTCTCTTTCATGAGCGACGCGCCTTTGCCTCTCTGCTTGACGCCTTCCACCGCGGGTGGTTATAATCCCTGCGCGATCCTCGGTAGCTCAATCGGCAGAGCGGGCGGCTGTTAACCGCTAGGTTGTAGGTTCGAGTCCTACCCGAGGAGCCTGAGCCCAATCTGTGGCGCAGCCCTGAGAGTCAAGCCGGAGCGGCTTTCGCCGCTCCGGTCCCTTTTCCCGAACAGCCCGCGGCAAGGCAGACCTGGCGCCGGGGCCGCTCAGCCCAATGCTAGACTTGAACGAACTTGGATCCTTTCGCCCCGCAGATCGGGCAGGCCTCCGGCGGCTTGCCGAACTCGATGTACCCGCAGAACGGGCAGAGGTAGAATTCCGCCTCGGTCAGATCTTCTCCCCGGCGGGCCGCCTCCAGCGCCATTTCGTAGAGCCGGGCATGCACCTCCTCCGCCTTCATCGCGTAGCCGAAGACGCGCTTGGCCTTGTGACCATCGGCCTCGGCCTGCTCGACCATCGGTGGGTACATCTCCTTGTATTCGTAGGTCTCGCCCGCGATGGCCGTCTGCAGGTTCTCAACGGTTGATCCGACGCCGCCCAGGGCCTTCAGTTCGCCTTCGGCGTGTACCCGTTCTGCCTCGGCCGTCGTGCGGAACAGGCGGGCGATATTGGGGAAACCATCCCGTTCTGCCTTCTCGGCAAAAGCACGGTACTTCTGGTTGGCCTGACTCTCGCCGCTGAACGCGACTTTGAGATTCTCCTCTGTGCTTGGCATGATGGCCTCCTTCTCCTCGGCGGGAAATGTCCCTTCAAATAGCTTCCGCCATCGAATATAGCGCACATCGGCCTCAGTCGCCAGCGAGACGGCTCACAGGATCAGACAGGGTTCGGGAAGAGGGGACATCTTCCGCCGCAGGCATACGCTCCAGGTACGTCCTCAGATAGCGTAGAGGGCCCGCCGCCTCGGTGCGGGCCCTCTACCGGCCGCGACCCCTCGATAGAGGCGGCTCAGGCGGCGACGGCCCGCAAGGCTGCCAGCAACCTCTCAGGGGGCTCTCCCTTGCTCACGAAGGCATCCGCACCTGCCCCCAGTGCCGCCCGCCGGGAACCAGGCTGCCCGCTGAGCACGATCACCTTCAGCCCGGGATGGCGTGCTTTCAACGCCGCCAAAAGCGCGCCCGAGGACCGGGAGGTCAACTGCCAATCCAGGAGCACGAGATCCGGTTCTGTGTCCGCCATCAGTGCGTGCAGCGCATCCTCATCGCTGGCCTCGCCCACCACTTCCATCGCAGCTTCTTGCTCCAGCAACAACCTCAGCGCCGATCGCACTACCATCTGGTCATCCACTATCAATACGCGCATCGACTTCCACCCAACCCACTCACACACCCACGAAAACCCTCTGTTTTCTCCCCCTCTCGAGGGGGATGTCGGACGCAACCCCGTCGCCGGCGAGAGCGTCCGATCCCTCTCGTGGATTCAGGCCCGCCAGGTCAGAAGCATCACGAAGGACAATCCAGCCAAGACCATGAGGACCATCCCCAGCCTTCTCGGCCCCTCCCCTTGCCGGCCCTGGCGGAGGAGACGCTCTTCCTCCGCCTGGCGAAGCGCCTCTTCCTGCTTCATGCGACCGAACTCGAAGGCCAGATGCCAGTTGAACATGATGCCACCTCCATCCCGGGCGAGGCACCCTGCCTCGCTCCTGCCACCAGGATATTCTCCCGATCCCTGGGAGTCTCCCGGCAGGTGGGCGGAAAGGGCCCCCGCTGGATGGTGCGTTCTGCCCCTGGCCATCCGGCCAGCTCTCAGCCCACGCGCGCCATCAGTTCTTCGCGCCGAAAGAGCCTGCCTCCAAGCCACAACAGCAGGGCATCGATGGCCCACAGGGACAGGCCAAGCGCCATCACCAGCACCAGGTTGAAGTACATCACCCCCGTCGCCTGGCCGATCACCAGGGAAAGGATGGGCAAGACCACCACTGCGCCCAACTGATAGGCCTCCTGGAAGGTTTCCACCCGCGCCGAGATCAGTACGGTCGCCCCCAGGCCCAGCCCGGCCACCGCCGGGGCGACCCAGAAGGCCAGCGCGAGCCACATTCCGCTGGGGAAGAAGAGGCGGCCCATCACGGGCCACGCCGCCAGGTTGGCCACCATGCTGTAGAGCAGGAACCCGATCAGCGCCACGGCCATCGCCGGGAGCCAGGCCGAGAGCACTTTCGCCACGAAGAGCTCGCGTTCCGTCGTCGGCGAATAGAGAAGCGCCTCTAGGGTCTTGCGCTCTTTCTCGCCGGCGAAGCTGTCGGCGGCCACGACGCTGGCCACCATCAGGGGGATGATCAGGTACATCGGCGCCAGGAAGTACACCAGGGCCAGCACCACGATCTTTTGGGCCTGGTCATAGCCAGCCAGCTCAGCCTGCAGGCCCTGCGGCATCTGCTGCAGGTACCGATCGATCTGCGCCAGGGGACCCCCGGCCTGCACAGCGGCCGAAGGCAAGAGGGCCGCCAGCGCCGGCAGCACGACCAGGAAGATCAGCGGGACGACGATCAGCGGGACGGTGACTGCCTTGCTCTGCCACAGTACCTTCAGGTCTTTGCGCACGATGGCGCGCATGGCTCGCAGATTCATCTCTCACCCCTCCCCTAATCCAATCCATGCAAGGCGAAGTAGATATCCTCCAGCGTGGGCTCACGCGGCGATACACGATACAGGCGCACGCCGGCGCCGACCAATGCCTCCACCAAGTCTGGCACTCTCTCGCGGTCGATTCCCAGAACGCTGATCACCCCGTCTTCGCTGGCCAGCTCTGCGACGCCAGGGGTGGCGCGCAGCACGCTCAGAGCCAAGCCGCGTGTGGCCCCCGACACCTCGAAGTCCAAGCGCAGGTTCCGACCCCAGCGCCGGGCCAGGTCAGCGGGGCGACCCAGGGCCATGAGCCTGCCAGCCTTGAGCACCGCCACGCGGTCGCACAGGGTTTGCGCCTCGATCAGGTTGTGCGTGCAGAGGATGACCGTGCGATCCTCTTCTCGGCTGAGACGGGCGACCAGACGCCGAACCGCGCGCGCCGCCACGGGATCCAGCCCCGAGGTCGGCTCATCCAGGAAGAGGATTTCAGGCTCGTGCACCAGGGCACGCGCCAGAGCCAGGCGCTGCTTCATGCCCTTGCTGAAACCGCTCACCCTGTCGTCGGCGCGCGAGGCCAGATTAAAGATTTCCAGGAGCGCTTCCACTCGCTCCGTCATCCGCTCCGGCGCCAGGCCGTACAGCTCGGCGTAGAAGAGCAGATTCTCGCGCGCGGTCAGGCGCTCCTCCAACGCTGGCGTCTCCGTGAGCACACCCGTGCGTCGACGCAGCTCGGGCCCCTGGCTCGTTGGGTCCAGCCCCAACACCTGCACATGGCCCTGGTCCGGGCGCAGCACTCCATTGAGCAGGCGCACGCTGGTCGTCTTGCCGGCGCCGTTGTGTCCCAGGAATCCAAAGATCTCCCCGCGCCGCACCTGCAGTGAGAGGCCGTCCACGGCGACCACCTCGCCGAAAGCGCGCGCCAGGCCTTGAGCGATCAATACGACATCATCCGCCATGAGTTTCTCTCCGTCAGCCAGCCAGGTAAACCAGGGCCCCCAGCCCCAGAAAATCCGTCAGCACGTGCGAAATGACCACCCAGCGGATCGATCGGCTGCGCCGGGCCACCCAGCCCCAGCACAGGCCGAAGAAAAGGGCGCCGGCCAGGAAGGCGGGGACACCGCCCGGCATGGCGGTGGGATGCACCGCCTGCGGCGCCAGATGCCACAGCGCAAAGCCGATGGCGGGGTAAAGGTAGCCGCTGCCCAGAAGCTCCGGGAACCCCCACACGTAGAGCCCCCGCCACAGAAGCTCCTCCAGGATGCCGTTCACCAGCGCCAGTGCGGCGGACCCCAGGATGACCGCCGGCGTGGCCTGGGAAAACTTTGTCGGCAGGACGGTGACGGCCGCCAGGAGCGGCGGGATGGCCAGCAGCGCCAACCAGACTCGCCGCTCGCCTCGGCCGGGCCGGACGCCCTCCTCAAGAAGGACCCGTACTCCCCGGCTCCCCAAAGTCAGAAGCGGGAAAAGCGCCCCCCATACCGACCAATAGATCAGAAACGCGGCCAGGTATCCGGTCTTGAATCCCAGACGATGGACGAGCACCTGAAATGCAACGACCATCGATGGAATGAGCAGCAGGGGTGCGGTCCACAAGACCCATGGGGTGATTCGAGCCTCGCTTCTCATCCCAAGACCTCCTCGCCCATCCAGCATCAAAACGAGCTTTGCCGCCACCGAGGCGCTCCCGACCGTGGCATGCGCCCGGGCGGTCTGGCCCAACGCAAGCCTGTCAGCGATCACAGGCTTGATGCGGCCATCGTCTCACGCCTGTTCTCGCGGTCCTGTTTCCATCGACATGTTAAGAGTCCTTCCCCCCGACGGCACCCGGCGCATCGGTGGGAAGGACCTTGGTCAGGTGGAGAGATTCTCCTCCTGGTCAGTTGGCCAGGGGTGGATCTCTCCAGTGAAGGCACTCAACCCTCCTGACGGAGACCTCGGCGGCCCGTCAGCAGCCAGGCGGTTGCCCAGCCGAAGAGGAAGTTCGAGGAGAACACCTCCACGAGATGCGCCTTGCGGATGACGGGCGGCATGATCTCCGTCGGGATCAGCAGGTTGGCCGCCATCAGCACGGAGAAGAGCAGGGCCACCAGCAGGCGCGGCTCCCACCAGCGCCCGCGTGTCATCCGCACCACCGGCAGCGCCAGCGCGCCCCACATCAACCCGCGCAGCAGCTGGAAGGGGATGATCCAGCCGGGGAGCTGCAGATCGCCGTAGTAGGCCTCGAAGGCCGGACCCGCCAGTGGTCTGAAGACCAGAGCCCCGAAGCCGATGTACACCATCACATACAAGAGCGCGATGAGCGCCCATCGCCCGACCCACTCCCGCCAGGGCCGGCTGCCGGCCTCGCCGCCCGGCAGACCCGCCTCACTCTCGGCCCCCTCCACCTGCGGGGCCTCTTTCATCTTTCCCAGGAACCACACAGCCAGCGGCGCAAAGACAGCTGCGGTGATGGCGCCCTGCAGGAACAGCCCGGGGATCATCGCCGCGGGGACGACGTCTACCAGGTATCTTAGGAACACCACCGTCTCGATCTGGGACATGAAGGTGGTCGCACCGTAGAAGACGAAGAAGATCGTCAGGACCAGCCGCCATCCCGTCCAGCGAGAACGCAGGATGGCATAGCTCAGGACCAGAGCCTGCAGGAAGGAGACCATCAGGCTGGCCATCGCAGCCGCCGTGGGGTCAGGGACCTGCACGAACTTCCCCATTCCCGCCAACACGGCCGCCGCCGATGTGATGAAGAAAAGCAGCACGGTCAGGACGAGTATCTTCGCTGCCAGCAATGTAAAGGACTTGGCCTTCATTTCTCTCTCCTTTTTCCAACATCACGGCCGGGCGTCTCCCACTTCTCCATCAAGGATGCCAGGTTTCGCACCCTGGCCTGCACATCAGGGCCCGGGTGAAGCCTTGCATCCGTTGCGGCGGAAAAGTATCGCAGGAAGAACGCGGGGCTGCCTTCGCACAGTGTGCGGCCAAGCTCGGCATCCCCATAGCGGGCTGTGATTTCCTGCGCCATATGGGCGCCGAACCAATAGAAGGGGCCATTCGATTTCAGCCCCTCGTTGAGCAGTTCATCGGCTTTTTCCAAATCCCCCAGCAGATAGATGGCCGCGGCGCACTCCCCGAGCAGCTCAGCCCCGCGCCTCGCGCTTTCCTCCCGATCGGCCGGAGGATGAGAGGGAGCAACGAAAGTCGCTGTGCCTTCGAGGAATATGTAGCTGAGGACCTCGTAGAGCTTGCGGTGCCTCTCGTTAGCGAAGGGAAAGTGGGTCAGGGCATCAAAGGATCGCGCCGCGCCTGGCGCGGCAGGGTCAGCCGGGCACACGTGAAGCTGCCAGCGATGAAAGGTCTCGTGGGTCAACGTGGTGAGCAGGCGGCGGTAGTCGTCCTTGAAGTGCTCGAGGTTGATCCCGCCGGTGGCCGCGGTAGCCCAGCCGGCGATCCCCCAGCCCACGGTGAAACTCACCCGATCCTGGAAGGACACCCTGCGCATCTCTTCGGTGGCGTACTGCGCGATCGCTCCCAGGATATGGCCGATGATCGCCTCCGCCCGGGCCTGCAGCGCTTCCAGCAGTCCCTGGTATTCTCGCCGATGAAGGAAGAGGTCCGCCAGATCGAAAAGATTGTGGGGGCTGATCCACTTCCAGATCATGTCCAGCGGCGCGCGGCTCGCGGCTTGCTGCAAGAGGTGGGCGAGACCTTCTTCACTGACGAGCGGCTCCGGCAGGTAGCCCAGCTCCCGGCGATGCCGGATCATCTCCCGGAAAGCGGGCAGCCGGGCGACGGCCGCGGCCTCCTCCATGCTGACCTTCTCCCCCTCAAACAGGTGGAGCACCTCCCGGATGGCGGAGAAGTCCAGCTCCAGGCCCCACCGTGGCGGATAGCGCATCGGGGCGAGCGAGGGGAAGGAGCGTCGCGTGAACTCCAGTGGATAGTCGGGGTTGACGCGCCGTATGGCTGCCAGATTGCGTGCCCTGACCTGCGCCAGCAGGAGGGCCGTCCTCACGCACCCCGGGAAACGTGAGGGGAGGGGGATCTCTTCTTGACCGAGTTCGTCCGGCAACATGCCATAGAAACCGCCCCCCCATTCCTCCTGCATCTGCCGATAGCCACTCAACAACCGGATCTCCGCTGGCTCGTCGAGCCTGCCGAGCTGTTCAAAGAGAAAACCGATGTCCTGCGGAGGCAGCAGCTTCTTGAGTTGGGCGAGTTCCTCAAGCACGCCCGAACCGGCCGCCTCGGCTTCCAGAGCCTCCCAGTCCCAGGGACGCGTGGAGTGCGATCTATTCTCCATGCCTCACACTTTCGATTCCATGCCTCTATCCTTGCCCCTTTCCGACAG
This sequence comes from Chloroflexota bacterium, assembly GCA_024277995.1. Taxonomy (GTDB): domain Bacteria; phylum Chloroflexota; class Anaerolineae; order Anaerolineales; family E44-bin32; genus JAJRUD01. The sequence continues at coordinate 31,724 of JAJRUD010000232.1, read as the reverse complement.
GATCTGCGCGATCCTCTCAACGTGCTCCTGCAGATGATCGGTCAGCATCTGCACCATCTCGCGAACGCTCATCTCTCGCATGACCTCGCCTTCGGCGTTGGCTAGGCGCAGCAGACGATCCCAGGCATCAGCGAAGTGCTCCAGCAATCGGGCAAGGTAGCGTCGGTGTGCGCCTATCAAGTCTGCTGCAGCCCCTATCTCGCGCCTGTCGAAGTGCAAGGCCTCTGCCCAGGCTTCGTTGCCCGGGAAACCCTCGAAGCGGACCATGACCCCCGGCGTGGCGATGGCTTTCTTGATGCACATGGACCACACGTCGCAATCATCGGCGACGTGATGCACGATCTGGCGAATCGTCCAGCCACCATCTCCCCCAGCCGAATCCAGGTCCGCTTCGGACAGGCCTTTCACGAGTCCCTGCAGCTCTTTCGCTCCTTCCAGGAAACGGGACAGGATCTCCTCATCCTGCATGGTTCGCTCTGCCATCAGCTCCTCCCGCAAGCTCCTGTTGACCTGCTGGGCGTGCCGGATCCATCTTCCTGGCCAAGAAGATGGCGCGCGGGGCGGAATCCGTGTACGGATGGCCCTCATAGTCTCCCAGCATTCGCTCGATCCTCAATCCTTGAGCCTCCAGCCAACCGCCCACCTCCTCCGCGCTCACTGGGTGCTTTGCCTGGATGCACTGATGTTCCACGAGGCTTCCATCGGGCAGGCTGATGCACGTCTGGCGCAGGAGGCGGATCAGCCGCCGAGGCGCGTCGTACCCGATTACCTCCCAGCGACTTTCCAGGCGCGCACCGTCGGCACATTCTCCTGTAGGAAAGACGCGCTCGCGCACCGGCGGGTCGTACCACGCGCGCTCCAATTCTCCTTCCATGTGATCGTTGTCCACGAAGAGGTGCCCGCCGACTCGCAAGGCATCCGCCGCCGCGGCGATGACCCGGGCCTGCTCTTCCGGCGTCGAAAGCTCGTAAAGGCAGTTGCCTGCCAGGATCACAAGGTCGAAGTCCTTCGGCCACGCCTCCCACAGGACGTCTCGCTGCAGCAAGGTAATCCGCCGCTGGACATCGGGCGCGAGCGCCCTGATTTTGGCCTCCGCTCGAGCCAGCATGCCCTGAGCACGGTCGAGCCCCACCACTGTATGCCCGTCCAGGGCCAGCGGGATGGCGATCCGCCCGGTGCCGCAGAATGGCTCCAGGATGCGCAGCTTTCCCCGTCCGCCGATTAAGCGCCTGATGAGGCCGACATCCTCCGTGGTGGTGATAAGCTGATCATAGAGTTCAGCCACATGATGGTCCAGGTCGTAATCGAACATCTTCTCCTATCCTTGACCTCGTCGGCCGCCGCTTGCGCGCCTGCGGGGTGACGAGTGGTCCTCCAAGCCGGCCGCATCGATAATGACCGGTTCACAACGCCCATGTCTGATCTCCCGTGCCAGATCACTCACGTTCCCGATCCTGTGCACAAAGCGCGTCCCGGCCCGAAACATCCCTTCTGCGTGATGCGCGTCGCTGCCGCCGACGCGCGGCTTGTTGTAGGTCATGGCCAGTCTCTCTGCCTTCCGGCAATCCTCTGCCGAAGCCCTCCCATTCAGGACCTCCACTGCGTCCATCCGGGCGATGATTCTCCCGGCTGTCTCGCTATCGGTCACGCGGCACACCCCATAGCCGGAGAAGGGGTGCGCGGCGATGATCACCCCGCCACAGCGGTGGACGAAATCGACGAGGGCGAAGATGTCTCTGCATTCCACACTTTCTTGCGGAGCGCCGAAGACCAGGTAATCGCCGTAGTCGTTGAGGATCTCCATGCCCGGCACTACGAGCACGCCCTCGATCGCGCCACCCCGATCATATAGCCGGTTGTGCTCGGTGATGGCGAGAGCGACCTGGAGCCTCTTCGCCCGGCGGATGTAGTCATCGAGCCCGACCGTGGTGTTGCGGGAAAGTTCGGCATGATTGTGCAGATCGACGATCACCGGGGGACCTCTTCCAGCGCAGCCATCAGCGCCCGCACCGCACGCTCGCGCCGGGCCAGTGCCTCCAGTGCGGCGGACAGGGCCTGAGGCTCCCGAATGAAACCCTCAGCGTCCTTCTTGGTCTTGCGAAAGTAGCCGGCCAGCTTCTCGAGGTTCCCTTGCAGCCACGGAAGCCTGGCTCGCAACCGGCGCGCCGGCTCGCTCTTGCGCTTTTCCGCCGCCCGGGCCAGGATTTCCAGTTCCGAGACCAGCTCCCCGGCCGCCTCCAACCAATGGTCGATGCTCATCCCCGATTTGCGTTGAAAGTCGCGTCGGGCGTAAGTCCTGCGGAACATGTCCAGTTCATCGAACTCCCGATTGACTTCTTCCAACACCGAGCGCAATTCAACGGCGCAATGCAGTTTCGAAGAGGGGGAGATTCCGGCATGAGCGGACACCGTCGCGGATGGTCTTGAGGAAGCCTGGACGGCCGCCTCGCCCGGCAACAGCCCGGCCTTGGCCAGCGGCTGGAAAGGATCAGCCACCTGACCGTGGTACTGGCGGGCATGGAGGATGGCGTAGGCGAAGCCGGCGGCGCAATCCTCGGCCGGCATCAGCCCCTCATAGCCGGGATTTGTGCCCATGCCGGTGAAGGCCTGATAGGACATGCCCAGGCGGGGCGCCATGGCCCGAAAAGCCTCTTCCCCGCCCGGCGTGTCCACCATGCCCGGGGCGAAGGCGAAGGCGTACACACCCGACCCCTCACCCAGTTCCGCAGCCAGCGATAGCGCCAGCGAGCGCAGCGCGGCCTTCGAGGCGAAGTAGGATGCGGCATAGGGCATCCCCTCCTGGGAGGTGATGGTCACGATGACCCCTTCATGGCGCTCCAGCATGCACGGCAGGAACGCCCGGATGGCCACCACCGCCCCGCGCAGGTTCACGGCATAGACCTGATCCCAGACCTCGATAGGGGTCTCCAGGATGGCCCCTGTGCGGTAGATGATGGCGTTGTTCACCAGGATATCCACCCTGCCGAAAGCCTCGAGGACCTCCTGGGCCAACGCCTGGATGCTCTCCTCATCAGCGACATCGGTGTGGACGAAGAGCGCCCTTCCGCCCTCAGCGCGGATCAACGCCTCGGTCTCGGCGCCCGTCTCGGCGATCTCAGCGATGACCACCCAGGCCCCCAGCCAGGCCAGAGCCCGTGCCAGTTCCTTGCCGATGCCCCTCCCCGCGCCCGTGATGACGGCCACTTTCCCGGCTAGCGCATCACGCGGCAGGCCCATCTTCTCGACGAGCACGACCTCCCTCCTCACTTCCCCGCAGATGCGACGGAGTGCAGGAATCCACGCAGACACTCGTTGAAAGCCTTCGGCTGTTCCATGTTGGCAAAGTGCCCGGCATGCGGCAGATCAACAACATCGGAGCCCGGCTTCCCACGCATCGCCTCCAGCGTCGAGGCCAGACGGGCGTTGATCTCCCGGTCCAGCGCGCCCCGCATCAAGAGCATGGGCAGCTGGCTCCGACGGATGATCCTGGTGTAGTCGTAATCGGCGATGTCCCGGGTGATGCGCGCCAGAGCGTCCCTGGAAGCCCTCCGAAACATCCGGCCCACCTGCGCGGCGACGGCCTTGTCCCGTGAGGCGGTTCGGCTAACGAGCCAGGCCATCCCGCGCGGCCCCAGCAGCCGGATCAGGCCCAACTGAGACCAGAGCAGCAGTCGTGACGCATGGAGCTCGGCCGTGGTGCCGAAGGTGGTCAGCGAAATCAGGCGCTCAGGAGCAAGTTTCAGCATTTCGTAGCCGACCAGGCCGCCCAGGGAGTTGCCGATCATGTGCACTCGCTCTATCTGCAGATATGACAGAAGCGCTGCCAGGTCGCGGGCCAGCCTCCCGACGGTGTACGCTGCCGGGGTCGGCCGCGCCGGGGCGGATGAGCCGCCGTGACCGCGCAGGGAAACAAGCAGCACCTGGAATTCGCGGTCGAAGAACTCCCGCTGCGGCTCGAACTGGCGCAGGTTGGCTCCCAGTCCGTGCACGAAGAGCAGGGTCTCGCCTCCCTGCGGGCCTGCGAGCAGGTATTCGAGCCGTACGTCGTCGATCACTCGAGCTTTGCGTGTCTCCATCATCTGGTACCCTCGGCCGGCCTGTTTCCCTTCCCTGCCAATTTGCTGAACAGCCTTCCCAACACCTCGGGGTGCCGGCGGGCGAAGAACAGATACGCCGCCGTGCGGAAATCCGGTGTGACGACGGGTCTGGTGGAGAAGATCTTTCGGGCCAGCGCCCGGCCAACCTGCGCCGGATCGGCCATGGCCTGGGCGGGGATCCCCAGCGGGCGAGCCGACTCGGTATCCGTGAGCGGGGGGTGGATGAGGTTCACGGTGATGCCCAACGGCTGCAGCTCCAATGCCAGCGTTCGCGTGAGCGCCTCGATGGCCCCCTTGGTCGAGGCGTATCCGGAGAGGCCCGGGAAGCCGGTGAGCCCCACGCCGGAGCTGACGTTGTGGATGATACCTCCGCCCTGGGCTTTCATGTGCGGCAGAGCGGCGACGATGGTGCGCAGATAACCGAAATAATTGACCTCGAATTCGCGCCGCGTGTCCCCCAGGCTCCTGGCCTCAAAGGGGCGGAAGAGCGCCAGGCAGGCGTTGTTGACCAGCACGTCGATTCGGCCCCAGGCATCCACCACGGCAGATACCGCCTGCTGGACCTGTGCATCATCGGTGACGTCACAGCGCAGGGCGAGCAGGCTTTCGCGATAGCCTTCCTCCAGAACCTGCAGGCACCCCAGGGACATGTCCAGGCCGGCCACGCGATAGCCATCTTCGAGCAGGGCGGCCGTCATGTGCAGCCCGATGCCCTTTCCAGCCCCAGTAACGATGACGACGGGAGTTCCCATGCTGCGAGTCCTCTCTCGCGATGTGTTCCTATTCTCCAACAGGGTTCGAAGGCCGTCTCCATCCCCCCGACGGGTTTGCCCTTGGGTCTTCTGGGTGATCCGAGACTTGGCCATCTGGCCAGGTGCCGCACCCCTTCCCGCAGGAAGTCGCCCTCCAGGTCCACACCCACCTTGCGTAGATATTCCATCAGTGTCGTACCCTCCCGGCGTCCCTACGGGATAGTTGGATCGGTCATCGTTGTGCTCCTTTCGTGGTTTGCCGATTCCTTAAGGATGCACACGATGGCCATTCTCTCAACCTGCTTTTACACCACTTGATGAGACATTGTCGGCCAGCGGTCTGTCGAACGCGAACCCGTCCGCCACATGAGCGGTTCGAAAGAGCCAGGATCTGATCCCGCGGCGCAGCTGTGACTGGCGGCTGGGAAGTTTCTTACAGGCAGGTTACCTAAGCACAACGCCCCCCTTACGATCGGGTGGGATATTGGATACGCATCGGCATTGGGCGCCTCCGTCGCCTTGGACGGGAAGCGCAAATGCGGCGCGTACACCGTTTGGCTTTTGCTCAGGGAAGGAGCTGATCATGAAATCCCGAACCGTCGCTGGGATGGCGCTGATGATCCTCCTCACAGGATGGTTGCACGCGTGTGCTCCGCCAATCGCGCCCATCCCCGAGGGGGACACCGGCCCAGGTCCCAACCGCGAGGATATGGCCGGGGGGCTATCCCGCGTCAAAGTGGCTTCACTCTACGAGAACATCACCGACGGCGTGATGCTCGGCAGGAGCGTCGACGCCACTATCGAGATCCTCGCGGAAACGCAAACGGACCTGGTCTTCCGGGGCTTTTGGAAATGGATGCCCGTCGTCAACTCGCCAGAGGAGATCCCTCCGGAGTTGTCCCGGTTCGCCGTCGAACTGGCCCAACAGCGGGGCGTCTCCCCGCCGACGCCACAGCAGATCGCGGACAACTTGCGCAGCAACGGCCACTACTATGAAGAATTGCAGCGCTGGATCGCGGCGATCAAGACAGACCTGCCGGACCTCCTTTTCATCGGAGCCATCCCGGCCCAAACCCTGCCTCGCGTAGAGTGGAACCCCATCACAGGCCGCGTTTACGATTCTGAGGAGACGTGGGCCATGGCCCTCGACCCGCAGAAGTGGGGTATTGAACGCGACGGCAAGCCGGTCACCAAGGAGGCGCTCCAGGCATGGTTCTACGGCGTCCATCCCTATGGTGGCCCCATGGAAGAGTACGACCCACGGACCACCGCGGCATACTTCCCCGATCTCACGAACCCTCAATTCCAGGAACTCATGCTGAGCTGGGCGCAGAAACAGGTCGATTGCGGGGCAGACGGCATCTGGATCGACATGCTGTACCGCCAGGCATACCTCCTGGCTCAGGTCACAGGCGATGTGCACCATCCTGCGGTGGCCGAATCCATGCAGGCCGCCTCGCAGATTGTGGACGCCATCCATGCCTACGGCGAATTGCGCGGTAAACATGTCTACGTGGGAAGCTGGGCCGGTGCCTTTGTGTGGGCCGAGTTGGCCGGCCAGGAGTGGCCCTATGCACCCCCGGACGTGGATTTCATCACCGTCTCGCCTACCATACTGGAGATTCGAGAGAAGAAACTGGACCCGTCAAGATGGGAGGGACTGCTGCGCGTCACCGCATCCGAGTATGGCGACATCCCTGTTTTCGCTTTCATCGATTGGTCCTTTGACGAATCACAGACCGTCGTCTTCAGCCAGGAGCTTACCCCTGAAGAGCAGAGCGAGGTGCTGAGGGCGTTTGATGAAGCCCTGGAGGCGATCGGTGTAACCTTTGTCTACCCGCTCCACGGGGGATACATGGGGCGCGGGGAAGTAACAACCAGGCTCGCTTTCGGCGAGTACAGAATCTACGATGCCCTTGCCCCAGAGTTCGACACTTATGAGACCATCAAGGAGCTTGCTCAGAGGTGACAATCTAGGGCGGGTTTCGCTCCACTAGGTGAGTATGGCCGTTGTCAGCGCAACGCTGTCGGCGGACCGGGCGAATGGACACCAAAGCGCTCAGCCACCGGTGTGGCGTAGATGTCCTGGCTGCTGAGCCAGCCGATGGTCATGAAGCGGAACTCCTGCAAGCCCTCGCCCAAGAGCCAGATGGCCAGCTAGTGAATACTCTCGTGGACCCTGTTGTGCAGCAGGAGTACGGCTGAGGCCAGCACCAGCAAATGCAATCGCTTGCCGATGAAGCGCACTCTTCATCATCCTGACCGCATCCAGTCACCACGCCACCAGCCTGCCCCAGACGCGTCCATTCTCGCCAGGCCAGCGTCCACAGCGTCGAGAAGTACGCGGCCACTGCTCCCTGAACGAGCAGCAACAGCGGCCACAGCACGCAGCACAGTTGCGCAACAATGTGGGGCATGAAGAGCACGACCCCCAGCCCGATGCTGATGGCGATCTGAAGCAGGAACAGCATCAGCGCCGGGCCGATATGCTCAAGCAGAACCTCCAATCTCCGACGATAGGAGGCGAATCCGCCGCGGTCTTCAAGTATGCAGGCCCGGTTGGCGAAGATCCGCAGCGCGCTCAGCACCAATGCAATGCGGAGAAGCACGCAGATCAGCGCTCCGAGCGGCATCAGGCACTTGTTCTCCCTGATGATGTTTCAGTCCTGACCGAGCAATCTTCCGTAATCCATGTTCAGATCAGCTCCAACTCATAGTTGGCCGCCGTTTGCTCACGATGCGCTCTGGTGAAACCATGCCAGCGTCCGGGCGATCCCATCCACAGATCCCACCTGCGGCATAAAGCCGGTGTCGCGCTGGAGCGCCGTCCCATCCATTGAGACGTCCCAGGCGAAAGTGTGCATCATCCCGGCACCCGCTCGCGCCTCGGCGCTGAACAATCCAAGCAACCGCAGCAGCCAGAGTGGCATCCCCCGCACACGCCCTTGGGTGCCGGCCGCTTGATAGATAGTCTCAGCGAAGCGTCGCACGGTGATCGGCTCGACGCCCCCCACGGTGTAGCGCCGCCCGTGGCACCCCTCCTGCCCCGCCACGGCGATGAGCGCTCGCGCCGCGTCGTCAATGTAGATGAACTGGTGCGGCACGTTCACCGGAGCGGGGAAGAAGATGTTCTTTCCAGCCAAGGCGCTCTCGAACAGCGGCTTCATCAGCGGGTTGGCCACGTTCGGCCCATAGAAGTCAGGCAGATGCACCACGGTGACGGGAAGCCCGGAGTTCATCAGCATCTCGTCCACCTTGGCTTTTAGGCGGGCGATGGCCGACGGAGGGCCAAAAGGCGTCTCGGGCGTGATGGGCAGCCGGGCAGGCTTGCCGAATACCCACGTATTTCCCGGGAAGACGACGTGAGGTTTCTCAGACAGGACGGCCTCGACCAGCACATGCGCCGCCTCCAGCGTGCGCTCGTACTGCGTCAGCGGAAAGTTGACGCAGTGGAAGACGACGTCCACCTCCGCCACCGCCCGCCGCACGTCTTTCGGATTCAATGCATCGCCGATGACCGCCTCGGCGAGAATGTCCGGCAGCAGCCGGTAGAACTTCTCCGCGTCGCGCACCAAGGCGCGAACCTGCTTCCCTTCCGCAGCCAGTTGCCGCACAATGGTACTTCCGATGGCGCCCGTGGCGCCGATAATCGAGTATTTCATTGCTCAGGCATCCCTGTTAAGCCGAGGACCATGCCGATGGCGGCTCCGATAGCCAGCCCTGCTCCCGCACAATAGCCGATCTCGCGGGGCTTTCCCCCTTGCTTGCCTTTGGTTCCATTTCTTGCTCCTTCTGTCGATCGCGCCCTCGTGACGCTGCTGTCTGCCAGAACGATGTGTAAGGACACCTGACTGCCCAGGGGGTCTCGAATGACACGGTAATGATCATATCCAACCCCATCCACCTATCCAACCCACCGCCCACGCTCTCAAGATCGACCTTGTCCCCTGGCGGCAGGCCGCCGGGGAGCCGAGGACCAGCACCAGGATATCCTCTCTGCGCCTCCTATGCTGCACGCCTCGGCCGTTGGCGGCGGGTGATCCGGCGCGATGCTTGTCAGCTTACTCGAGAGGCCCCTTGATCAACCCTGCCAATGGCAGGCCCACAGCACCCACCAGACACAGCCAACCGACCCAGTCACCCAACAGGATGGCGGGGGCATTTGCCGTGCCTGCGGGCAGGTCTGCGACCAGCAAGGCAGCCTGCGGATCGCTCGCCACCGCCCGGCGAAGCACCCGCCCGTAGGGGTCAACGATGGCCGAGTCGAAGGCCACGTCGGCCTTGATCATGGCGACGCGATTCTCTACTGCCCGAAAGACCAGGTGGCTGTAGTGCTTGGAAGCCACGGCAGGCCAATCAAAGGAGGGCACAGCGACCACCTGAGCGCCCTTGCGGGCCATCTTGCGGGCGGTGTCGGTGAAGTCCAGGTCGTAGCAAATGATCGCCCCGATGCGCCCCAACGGAGTTTCGTAGACCGGGTAGGTTCCGCGCGTAAGGCTGGACTCTCCGGCGAAGGCCACCGGGTGATCCTTACCATAGACGCCCAGGAAACGCCCCTCAGGGGTCAGTACGGTCACCTCGTTGCGCAGGCCCTGCCCCGTGCGCACGACATAGCCTATGGCCAGATAGGCACCCGTTTCGGCGGCCAATGCCCGTATCGCTTCGGTGTGCTGCTGCTGAGGATCGAAAGGCAGGGCGCCCTCATGCCAGACGATGAATTGTGCACCCCGGCCGGCCGCGTCGCGCGTGAGGTCGAAGAGCCTTCGCAACCCCTGCTGGCTTTCGATCTTGAAGGCCGGTTGAATGGCAGCGACGCGCAGCGAGGGGGTCGAACGCAAAGCCTGAAGGCTCACCATGGAGGAGACGGTCCACCCCATCAGCAGAGCTCCGCCAATGAGCAGCCAGCGTCTGGCCAGTAGACTTTCCACTGGCGCCGAATCGGGCACCGGCGGCCGGCGCGCATCGAGCAGGGCCATTACCCCCAGAGCGAGAGCGTAATTGGTCAGCAGGATCAGCAGATCCAGGCCGTAAATCCCGAAAAGGCTCACCGGCTGGATCAGCCAGGGCTGGCCGTAGAGGGCGTAGCCGACGAAGCCCCAGGTACCGACGGCTGGGAGAAAGCCGCGGATCAGCTCGATACCCACCCAGAGGGCCGCACCATGGAGCACGAACCAGCGATAGCCAGTGGCTTCGTGGAAGCCGCGGTCGCGCTGCCCGATCAGCGCCGCCACGACACCAACCATCAGGGGAAGCCAGCGCATGAACCAGGGACCACCCGCGAACATATCCCCGAAATAGCCCCAGAAGAATCCTCCCACACCCAGACCCAGAGCCAGGCCGGAAAGGCGGCGGGGCAGCACCCGGTGCTGCGCCAGGATCATCGGCACCAGACCGATGAAGATCAAAGGCCACAGGCCATAGGGCGGGAAGGCAAGGGTGAACATGGCCGCGCTGAGGATGGCCAGGGCTGAGCCCAGCATGACGCTGTGCCGAGTGTTCACGGATCCCTCCTCGCAGGCGGGAAGAGAAGCAGCGGCCCCCGGTCCCGACGACGGCGCAGGCCAGGACCAGGCCGCGCCACGAGCTCGTTTCGAGAAGGACGACTGCGTTTCCCAGCGGTCATTTCTCTGCAATGGCCCCGAACTCGAAGTCTCGCCGAGCGGGTTTCCGGCTGCCGTCATAGCCGGACTCGCTGCAGGCGAAAAACCGGACACGCTGGAAGCCCGCCTGCCGCAGCAGACCAGCCAGCTCCGGGCAGGTGTAATAGCGCTGCGCGCAGTCAAGCACGCGGCGGGACCCATCGGGTTTCGCCACCTCCAGAGTGAAGGTCTCGCGCAGCGTGGTCAGGTCGAAGGCCTCGCCTGGCGGCTGGGCCAGCATGAAGGCCGCGTTGGGCGCGGTCATGATCAACCGACCTCCCGGCTCAAGCGCGCGAGCGATGTTCTTCAGGATCAGCAGATCCATCTCGTCGCTTTCCATCAGGGAGAACGCACCCTCACAGAGCATAATGGCCACTTCGAACCGCCGCTCAAAGGGCAGCTCGCGGGCATCGCCGCACACGAAAGGCACCGGCAGTTGCTCAGAGGCGGCCACCCGGCGGCCCTGCCCCAGCATGCAGGCCGACAGATCGACGCCCAGGACGCTGTATCCCCGACGCGCCAGCTCCAGGCTGTGGCGACCGTTGCCGCAGCCGACGTCCAGGATGGCCAGCGACCGATCGCCGGCCATCACCTGCTCCATGAAGTCCACTTCCGAGCAGGTGTTTTGCGTGTAGGGCTCCGCGCCGTACGCATCAAAATCCCGGTAGAGCTCAACGTACCACGGCAAGGCCTCAGTCATCCCACATCACCCCGCCGCATCAGCCAGATGCCCAGCACCAGCCAGACCAGTATGCCAACCACACCGGTCACCCCGCCCCACAGCGCGTTCACGCCGGGGAACAGCAAGCGCCAGATTCCATAGGCCTGGCTGTTGAATATGCCGTGCATCCAGCCCGCCAGGATCGAACTGCGGTAGCGCAGGCTCAGTTCGTTGATATAGACGCCCAGGGTCGTCGTCAGGCCGCTCATCCAGAGCACCCCCAGCAGGGGATGGCCCGGGTAGTTGAAGCCCACCAGGATCAAGGGTGCATGCCACAACCCCCAGATGACACCCACCAGGACGTAAGCCCTGGCCTTACCGAGAGGCATCAGTTTGGGCAGCAGGTAGCCGCGCCAACCCAACTCCTCGCCAAAGCCCAAGAGCCCATTGATGAACGGCGTGAAGAGCATAGTCGCCAGCAGCATCAGGGGCAAGACCTGGGAGGATGGGGGCATGGAAGACAGGTCGGCGCCCAGCGACTCCATTTGGGCACGAAATTGGATCAGATTCCAATCGGGGCGCCCCAGGCCCAAGAGCCACGTCAGGCCGTAGATGACGGCAAAGACGGCCGGGATGACCAGCGCTGTTTCCAGATACGGGCGCCAGGAGCCAAAGCGCACGTTTGTGACGGCGAAGCCCTCGCGGGTGACGAACTTGATGGTCAAGACGGTGGCCAATGCCGGCGCCCACATCACCCCAGCGACGGCAAGCTGACCATAGATGGCCGGCCGCCCCCCGATGCGGAAGCCGCTCGCGATCAGCAGCCCCTCGACCAAGTAGGTGATACCGAAAGTGATGGCAAGAAAGGAAAGGATCCCTCTGCGATCGACCATATCTGCCTCCGCGCCTATCACGCTGCCATCTCTAATTCCATCCTGTTGGCAGCCGATCCGGCGAATGCTTTTTCCGGTGCCTCAGGATAACGGCAGGAACGGGTGCTTCTCTTGACCTCCTGGCCAGGACGAACTGAGAGACATCCATCCCCTGGAAGCCCAACGGCATGCGCGCTATCGCGGCCCGGGGTGACCATCCAATCATCAGGCATACTTTCCCTCCGTAAGCGAAGGGACAGATCCTCCAGATACCCAGCTTCTCGCGGCTGATAAGGAAGTTCTTGCCGATTCTCCGGCTGGCGCAGCCAGGAGCCAGACGATGACGAGCGCATGCAGGATCGAGTCCGCCGTGAGCTCCAGGCCATGTACCATACGCATAATTGGCGGAAACCAACCGGCCTGCAGCATGGGCGTCACACCGCTCAGCACGGTGATAGTCATCCCTAACCAGAAGGCCAGCGACCGCCGGGAGCGGCGCAGGACGGCGATCAAGGGAAACGCCGTCAGGACGAAGAGCAGCCCGCGGCCCACTTCCAGGGGAAGGATCACCCCAAACCCCGGCACTGCCAGGCTCAGGCCCAGAGCCGGATCCTCATAGTAGGTACGGACGAGAGGGTAGATGAGCATGCCGAAGAAAAAGTAGATGGGCAGGTAGAGCAGCGCTGCCAGCCCCGATCGCCAGACCCAAGAGGTCCAGCGTCGCACGGAGAGGGCCTCACGCAGCGCCATGGCCAGCCCCTGCTCCACGGACGGCGGCCGGAAGAGCAAGGCCAGCAGGGATGCCAGGCCAGCGTCGCCGACAGCCGAGGTCACCAGGCCATAGAGGTGCTCAGCCGCAGGGATGGTGGTAAAGAAGAGGGCTTCGAGCACGCTGACTACGCTGTTCAACACGAAGATCAGCACGAAAAGCAGGCCAGCACGCTGGGCGGTGGGCAGAGCCAGCCGGGCCGAGAGCGGCCCCAGGGCCAGGCCGATCACAAGGCCGGCCAGGAAGGTGGTGAGCAGGACCTGGGTCGGATCCACCCTGCCAGCCACATCCGGCAGGGGCAGGCCCAGGGCCTGAGCGGCCATCCCGCCAGTCATGATGGCCAGGGTGAAGCCCAGACCGGTCACAAGGCTGCGCCACAGCACTCCCAGGGCACCGGCGGCAGAAGCATTACGGTGCCTTTCTTCAGCCATCGTTTCCCTCCTTTCTGGAGCCCGGATCATAGTGATCGGCCCGTCATTCACGGACGCGGCGGGCCTGGGGGCGGGTGGAAGTTTGCCGCCGCAGGAAGCCCGCGATCTCCGTTCTGATCCTCTCCGCGTGCCCGAGCAACATGTGGCCTCCGCTCTGCACCGTGATCAGGCGTGCATCGGGGATCCTCTGCACCATCGCGCGCGCGTTGTCATAGCTCGCCAGCGGATCGTCCACGGCGTGAATGATCAGCACGGGAACCTCTATTTCCTCCAGCGGATAGCCCGCGTTGATGTCCGGGTTCGAGACGTACATGTCGAAGAGCGCCCCATCGGCGCGCGGGTTGACGGGCAGGATAGTTCCCATCGTCTCAGCAACGTCGGCTTCATCCTGAGGCGTCACCTCGAAGCCCTTCGGCACACCCATTATGGACATCATCCCCGACCGGAAGTAGGTCGTCAGCATCCAGAAGACGAAGTCGGACCTGAAGAGCGCCTCCGCCAACGGCCTGGGCGGCAGCGCCGCCTGGCTCTCTCCGGGAGCGTTGGAGGAAACGAGCACCAGGGCCCGGCAGCGGTCGGGATGGCGCAGGGCAAACTGAATGGCCGAGGTGCCCCCGGCGGAGGTGGCTATGATCGCCGCCCGCTCGACATCCAGCGCATCGAGCAGGCACTCGAACGCGTCGGCCTGTGCGGCGGGCGAGGCACCCGCAGGCAGCGGCGTGCGCAGGTAACCGAAACGGGAGGGAGCAATGGCTCGGAATCCCTCCTCCAACTGGCCCCGCGCCGTGACGAGGCCCTGGTCGAAGCCGCCGAAGATGCCGTGCACCATCAGCACGGGATAACCGTCACCGAGGGTTGCATATTCGATGGGCCCGCAGTCCGTCGCCACGACCCGGCTGCGGCCCTCTTGCAGCCGCTCACGGGCCGCACGCAGGTCGCGGCGAAAGCGCAGGTAGATCACCGTGAGCAAGGCTCCCAGCGCGGCGGCGAGCAGCCAGCCCACTCTCACCTTCTCCATTGGTCACTCCTGTTCTCCCCTCGTCTCGAAGTAGTCGGTGACGTCCACGTTGTAGACCACCTGCTCGATGGTCCACACGGCCCAGGGCGCCCCCTCGTCCTGCCAGGTGGTGGAGGCCGGTGAGGGGATCATTACCCCGTGGAAGGACCGCCACCCAAGCGGCACGTTGCTCCAGCGCAGCTTCGTCTCGCTGTCGGGGTCCTTCCAGCGCATGGCCTCCAGGCTGACGAGCAGCCCGCTCTGCGGGTCGAAGGTCGCCGTAAAACGGTCTTCCTCATCATCACCCAGAGGCACGATCAGGCGGGCGCTGGTCCCATCGATGGCCTCCCAGCGCACGCGCCGGTCGGTCACCAGGATCGAGGGCAGCCAGATCGACTCGCCCCACAGGCCCAGGTTGGCAGCCGCGTCCACCTTCGGCTCCCCCTCGATCACCCCGAAGGGCAACTCCAGGCGGGCCTTGCCATCGTGGTAGACCTCGTGCACCTTCATCAGCGGACGGCCGAAGAAGGTGACCTCGATGTCGTGCCGGTAAGCCCGACCGGCCAGATAGACAAACCGGAAGCGCGCCGGAAAGCGCAGGCCGAAGAGCCGCAGCCTGGCCCGTCCCGAGACCACCGCCGTCTGGACGAGCGGGATCTGATCGCCTATGATGGTCCTGAAGTAGCGGGCGACGGGCGCCGGCAAATCCCCCGGCAGCGCGATGGTCTCCACGGCCGGCGCATCGCCCTCATGGGCGGGGTAAGGCGCCGGCTCCACCCGAAGCCCCAGCCAGAGGGCACCCGCCAAGAGCACCAGCAGGCCGAGGATGATCGCCATCACCTCCATCGCGCGGCTCACGACAGGCCCCTTCCGCCCGTCACGCTCAGCACGGTCCTGCGATGCTCCAGAGACCAACGCCTCCCGCCGCCCAGGAACAGATAGATCAACAGCCCCAGGTTTACCCACAGACCGAACTGCGAGTCGGGCCAGCCAAGGATGCAGAGCGCCAGCGAGAAGGGCGTCACCCAAAGCGCAAGCGCTCTCCACCAGCGGCGCCGCGCCAGCAGGGCGACGCCTGCGATCGCGAAGCCGACGGCCGCCAGCAGCCAGAGCACGCCGACCGCACGGATGCCCGCCTCTCCGACATCCAGGAGACCGGCAAGCAGGATGGTCTTGTAGGGCATCTCCGCCAGCGCGGCCAATTGCCAGTTCACGACGAAGCCAAGCAGGTGGATCAGGCCATGCGCCGCGAGCACCAGTGACAACAGAATGCGTTTCATCGTTCCCTTCCTCTCAATCACGGAAGCCGACATCGTCCAGGGCGATGGTTCCCGCCGGGGTGCGGTCGAAGATAAGACGCACCTGGGCCAGCCCGGCAGGGTCGAAGGCGGGGTTCGCCGCCGCGAAGTCTGCCAACGGCAATTCGAAATGCTGGAACACCACCTCCGACGCAGGCAGCGGCGACATGAAGGCCGCTTTGCCGATCCGCCCCTCCAATTGCGGCCACAAGAACGCAAAGTGGCTCAGCGGCAGGCGGGCCCTCTCCCCGGCTCCGTCCACCAATTCCAGCGTGAAGTCGATCGGCCCGCGTGCGTCCGGCGGTCCCGCTTCTGCCTTCTCCATGGCAGGGTCCGCCTTCACCTCGGCCAGCGCCATGACCAGGATGCTCTTGCGAGTCAAACTCAGGCCGCGCTCAGGCAGACGGATGGCATAGCTGGCCGGCGAGGCCGCGCTTGCCGCCTCCCAGCCCAGGTAGACCGCGTGGTTGCCCATGTCGCCCCACTTTGCCCCCACCAGCTGCTCCCGCCAGAGGGCCAGGTTCTCGCCCTGCTGCACGCCTCCCGGCAGCGTGGTCGTCACCAGGTTGACGTCCTCCTGATACGTGCTCACCAGATGCGTGGCCGCGTCCTCGTACTGGCTGACGTAGATCGTGTCCGGCAGCCACTGCCGCGCCCGGCGATGATCGCGGAAGAGGGGCCAATAGGCTGATTCATCATGCAGGGTGGCCTCGAGGAACGCGCTGATATAGACCTGGGCGATGTGCTCCTGCTGCTCGGCTGGCATGAGCTGCTGCAGGTCGAACACCCGCATCAACGGCTCGAAGAGGTCCTTGCGCCCCCAGGAGGAATTGAACTGCCCGTGGTTGGCGCCGTAGATGTACAGCGCCGCCTTGAACCAGTTCCCCCCATCGGTGAAGCGCACGCGCGCGTACTGCCTGGCTCCTGCGAAAGAGACCACGTCCATGTCGTGCACTCCGTGCAGGACGAGGTAATTCACATCCTCCAGCACCATCTCACGGCCGGCCGGTCGGTATTGGCCGTCCACCGGCGCGATGGCCACCAGCGAACGGATGCCGAATCCATAATCGAAGCGCACGCTCGCGTCGTCCGGGTAATATGGCAGCCGGTTGAATACGGTCGCCACAGCCACCGCCTCGCCGCCCCGCGAGTGGCCCATCAAGGCCACGTTGCTCAGATCCACATTCCTGTAGAAGGGGTTGCCCGGGGTCGTGCTCCACTCGCGCCACACCCGCAGGTGCTCAAGCAGCAGCCAGCCCCGCAGGTCGTTTTCATCCTTCGAGGGCGTGAAGACCAGCGCGTCGGCAAAGGGAGAGAGGTTGAGGAAGTTCTGGTCCACCGAGACCACGATGAAACCGCGGCTGGCCAACAGTTCGGCCAGGTAGGCGTAGCCCGCATCCGAATAGTCTTCCATCTCGTGGTTGCCGTGCGCGATCAACACCAGCGGGAAAGGACCATTGCCTCGCGGGTACCACACCCTCCCATTGAGCGGCAACGCGTCGGGGCCGAAGCCCCAGTAGCCCGTCCGCAGGCCAGTCCATCGTCCCGCCAGGGCCGACCCGTCCACGGAGGCCGTGAGCAGGTTCGCGTCCACACCATACTCGGGGCGATGGCGGTCCTGCCCGCTTCCGTAGAACAGGGTACGTATGGTGTATGGTCCCGGTTGCGAAGGATCGGGTGCGTCCAGCGGTTCGACTGCCGAAGCCGCGCGCGGCGCCATCACCGCCGGCGAGCCATCCCCCAGGAACCAGAGACCGCCCCATGCCAGCCCCACCCCGCCCAGCGCCAATCCGGCGACTGCGATAGCTCGCCGCAATCTGCCCGTCTCCCGCCTGCCGCGGCGCGCCAACGCCCCCAGGCCGGCGCCCAAGAGTGAGGCGAGGGCCATGGCACCGAAGACGAAGGCCAGCAAGCCGAACACCACGGGCAGCGCAAAGAGGGCCAGCAGGCCGAAGGCCGTCACCGTACAGGCCAGGACCCAGAGGTAGAAGGCTGGAAGGCCCTGCAAGAGGCGCCAGGCCAGCACCACCAGGCCTCCGGCCAGCGCGATCGCGCCCAGCAAGAGCGACGTGCCGACGGCGAAACGCAGCATTCCTGCGGGAGCGAACAGGCCATAGGCCGTCGCCAGCAGGATCGAGGCCAGGGCGACGAGCGCGCCCCACGCTGCCCCGCGCCAGGCCCTTGGGCCAGGAGCAACGCCCTTCCATGCCCACTGCAGCCGCCCAGCGATGCGTTTGAACAGCCGCTGCTTACGATACGTCTGACTCGTCATCTTGCGCCTTTTCTCAAGCCCGGCACTCGATCTGGGCGGCACATTCCCCGGCGTAAGCACCTACGAACCCCCTTGTTTCAGCGCGTCGGCCACGCCCACTGCCCAAGAAGTGATGCCCTCCCAATCCCGGAAATCACCCAGCGGCGCCTTGACGCCTTTCACGATCAGCCTCTCGGCCAGGCTGAGTCTCTCCTCAACCAGGGCCCCATGAAAAAAGGCGATGTCGCGCGGCTGGATGCGCTCGGCGATGGGTCGCTGCGCCTCGGGGAAACGCCAGCCGTTCATCAGCTCAACGGGGTCACCCTCGCCTGTGGGTCCGCTGGAAAAGAGCCATACGGCACGCTGCGCCAGCTCCGCCTCTCTGGCCTCCAGGAACCGGATCGCCTCCTTGCGCCACTGGCCTGCGTAGACCGCGCTGCCCAGCACGACGGCCTGGTACAGCGCCAGATCGCCGACGCGTTCCACAGGCAGCACGTCGACCGGCAAGCCAGCCTGACGCAGCACCTGTCCGATACGCTCGGCGATCTCCGCCGTCGCGCCGTGTTTGCTCGCGAAGGCCACTAGCGCATGGTTCTCCATCGAGGCCTGCATAGCCCATCCTCCAAGTCTTCTGTTCTCGCCGTCCTCACACGTACTCTACAGAAAGACCTCCCCGGTTGCATTCGGCAACCGGGGAGGTCACTACCTGGCCAGATGGGGGGTCTTGTCAGAAGAGGCCAGCCATCCCAAACCCTGACACGATTCCAGGAGCCCGGCGGCTCCCCGCCGGGCTCCAGCGTAGCCGGGGGACCATTCCCACCACCCAGCGCGTCATCACGGCGTATCGCCTCAGCCCCGCGGCTGCGCCGCGGATCGCAGGCAAGCCTGCGGACTCCGCCCTCGCACCCCAGGCAGCCGGCGGCCTCTTCTCACCATTCAACGCACCACCACCGCATACCGCCTCAGAGCCGGGCCTGCGGACTCCGCTCTCGCAGCCCAGCAGTCCGGCCGTCAGTCCACCAGGTTGTGTTTCAAAGCCTGGGCCACGGCCTCGGTGCGGCTGGCGGTGCCCAGCTTGGAGAGGATGCTGCTCACGTGGAATTTCACCGTAGAACGGCTCACCACCAGCCGTTCAGCGATCTCCGGGTTGCTCAAGCCCTCCACCATCAGGGCCAGCACCTCCCGCTCGCGCGGCGTCAAATCGAAGCCCAGCTCGGGCGGTCTCGTGGTGGCCCGGATCAGCGCCTGGGCCGCCTCGGGGGCCAGCGTCGGGCGGCCGGCTTTGGCGGCGCGGATGGCCTGGGCCAGCTCCTCGGCGGACACATTCTTGAGCAAATAGCCGATGGCGCCCGCCTGCAGGGCGCGCTGCACCAGATCCTCCTCTTTGAAACTGGTGAGGGCGATCACCTGCACCTCGGGGCAGCGCTGACGAATGAGAGCCGTCGCCTGCGCGCCGTCCATGCCGGGCATCACCAGGTCCATCAGCACCACGTCCACCCGGGACTTCTCGCAAAGCTGGACCGCGGCCTCACCGCTGGCGGCCTCACCGGCCAGCTCCAGGTCGTCAAAGGCCAGCAGGAAACTGGCCAGGCCGCTGCGGACTACGGCATGGTCGTCGACGATGAGCACGCGGATGCGATCTGACTCGGCCATTGTGCCTATCACCCTTCCCTGGGACGCCAGCGGACGGACACCGTCGTGCCCCGCCCGGCCTGGCTGTTGACTGTGAATTGCGCACCGACGGACTCGGCGCGTTCCCGCATGATCCCCAGCCCCAGATGGTCTGGCGAGACCTCGCCGGGGTCGAACCCTATCCCGTCATCGCGCACTTCGAGCACCACCTCCCCCGAGAGAGCACATTGCAGGCAGATCGTCACCTGCCTGGCCGCGGCGTGCTTGGCCACGTTATTGAGCGCCTCCTGCGCGATGCGATAGAGCGCCACCTGCACGTCGGGGGGAAAGGCGCACTCTCCCTCCACGCTCACCTCCACCGAGAGGCGGGCCCGCGCCCTGGCCGCTTCCGCAAGCTGGCGCAGCAGATCCGGCAGGGGCACCTCCGTCAGCGAGGTGGGCCGCAGCTCGTGAAGCAGCGAGCGCATCTCCGCCAGGGCGCCGCGCGTGAGTTCGCGCAGCTCCTCCAGGCGCCGCAGGCCTTCCTCACGATCGCGCTCCCAGAGCCGCGGCAGCACCTCGGCGATCAGGCTGGCGGAGAACAGCGTCTGCGTCACGGCGTCGTGTAACTCTCGCGCCAGGCGACTGCGTTCGGCGGCCGCAGCGGCCTCCTCGGCGTTGGCGTAGAGCCGGGCCTTCTCCACCGCTACACCCACCTGATCGGCGATGGCCTCGAAGAGCGCTCTTTGCACCTCGCTGAAAGCCTTGCCGGCCGGCCCCACGATCACCAGGACGCCCAGAACCTCTCCATGCGAACGCAGGGGCAACAGCACGCCGGGCTCCGGGTGCTCCCTGTCGAGGATGTAGAGCGGTTGCCCGCTGGCTATCACGCCCTGGCAGGCCCCGATCAACTCAGCCATGTCCTGCGGGGAGATCGGCCGCGGCGGTCGGACCATGTAGGGCACCAATTCGCCCGTGGAGTCATCACGCAGCATGACGCCCGCACGCGAGGCCCCCACCAGAACCACCAGCCGATCCAGCGTCGCCTGCAGCATCTCATCCAGCTCAAGCGAGCTGCTCGCCGCCGCGGCGACGTCCAGCAATGTCTGCAGCTCCTGTCGCCGCTCCTGCTCTTCCTGATGCAGGCGCGCGTTCTCCAGGGCCAGGGCCACCTGGTCACCGAAGCTCTTCGCCAGAGCAACGTCCTCCGGAGAGAATTCGCGCCGCGAACGATAGCGCAGCGTGAGCGCCCCGTACACTTCGCCCTGCACGATGAGCGGGACGGCCAACATGGCACGATAACGCCGCGCAACACGCTGCAGGAGATCGCGCCGCTCCGGCGACAGGGGCTCAGTTCCCCGCTCGGGAATGGTTTCCAGGCTGTCGGGCACCGCCACCGGCCGGCCTTCGACCACCGCCCGCCCGCCGGCCCCCTTCCCGAGGGGAATGCGCGGCACCACCAGTTCCTCCTCCAGCCCATGCGAGGCGCGCAATTGCAGCACCCCCTCCTCCGGTCGAGCCTGGTAGACGCTCACCGCGTCGGCGTCGAGCATCCCGCCGGCCTGGGCCACGACGCAATCCAGGATCTCCTCCGGTGAGCGCTGCGAGTTCAGGATCGCCAATATCTCCCGCAGGCCTTCAGCCACCCGCCGGCGCCGCTCGGCCTCGGCGTGCCGGTCCTGCTCCGTCTGATAGAGGCGCGCGTTCTCGATGGCCAGAGCCACCGCATTGGCGATGCCCCAGGCGAGCTCGATCTGCTCCTGGCTGAAGGCGTAGGGCTCGTCGAAGGTGCTCACCATAGCGACGCCCAGCACTCTCTCCTTGACCACGAAGGGCACCGCCAGGATCGACTTCAGGCCCAGCAGCCGCACCAGCTCCTTGTCCGTTCGCGGATCGCTCTCGGCGTCCAGGCATACGACCGGCCGCCCGGCCTCCAGCACTTCGCGGGTGAAGGCATCCCGCCGCGGGTCCAGCGGCCTCCCCAGGAAACTCGCGCTGAATTCCGGACCCATGATCTCCGGTGCCGCCCTGCCCTCCGTCGGCATCAGCAGCCCCTTTTCCGGGTCCAGCAGGTAGATGCCGCAATTCCGCACACCGACCGCTTCGGCGATGCCGCGCGCCACGCGCCGCAAAACCTCCTCCAGGTCCAGCGAACCGCTGGCGGCGCGGGCAGCATCCAGCATCAGAGCCGTCCGGCGCTGCTCGCGGCGCAATATGCGATTGCCTTCTCCGGCATACAGGGCGCCGAAGCGACCGGCCATCCAGCGCGAACAGCTGGCGATCAATTCATGAGCCTCACGCCTCTGCGGGGAATCGGGGGCATAGGTCTGCCAGATGATAGGCAACGCCGAGACCTCGAAGAGCAACAAGGCCTCGATGACCTCGGCGATGTCGAATCCCATGCGCAGCCGGGTGAGACTGACGTCAGTGAGATAGTTTTCCAGCGCGGTGTATGATTCAGTGGTCAGAGCTTCGATGATGGCACGCAACCCTCTCATCGTCGAGGCGCGCAGCTCACCTACAGGCCTTTCTTGGTAATGAGAGTCGGGGAGCGATTGCACTCGCTCCGCCCAGCGGTCGGCGATCGCCTCCCGGTGGCGCTCCAGTAGAGCGGCCACCTCTTTCGCCATCGCACTGCCTGCGACCATCACTCGGTTTCCTCGCATTCGTTCGGGGGACATCAACTCGGAGGCGTGCATCCTGAAGAAGCCAAAAAGACCCGCTTGGAAAGGCGGGTCCTCAAATTGCCATTATGCCAACAACTCGACCAGTTCGCGGCGCACCCAGCGTAGCGGCCATGGCATCTGATTCCGATTTCGGGCGGTGCCGCTCTCAGGATCAGCGGCTGCTCAGCGCGGCCGTCACCTTCCGGCCGGACTGCCGCTAGACCTCAGGGATCTCCGTCCAGGGGTCCAGTCGCTTGATCTTCTCGACAATGCGCCTGCGAGTTCGGGTATCCGTCGCTTCAACCAGGCGGCGCTTGAGCTTGCGCAGCTTGAGCACCCGGCGTCGGCGTCGGCGAAGTTGTCGGTCTTTCTCACGCATCGGCATATTCGCTTCTCTCCCTCTCTCAAGTGGTGCCGGCCCCCAACGCTTCGTAGGGACCACCACCAACTATACCAGAATACAGCCCGGCTTCAAGTGGCGCCCACGCTCACCGCCTCCCACTTCAGCACACCATCCTCGCAGGCGCCCCCTCCCCCACGTAGAGCAAGCACCCGCCTACCCAGGCGGCCTGTACCTGCAGGTCGCTGTCCAGCAGGGCCAGATCCGCCATACGACCGGCGCGCAATCGCCCCAGGCTGCCTGCCAGGCCCAGGACGCGCGCCGGCACCGCCGACGCCATGAAGGCCGCCTCAGCCGGCGTGCAGTCGACCTGCGCTACCGCGTTGCCCACGGCCCGAGCCATGGTCAGCAGGCTGCCGGCCAGGGTGCCATCGGCGAGCAATGCACGCCCGTCGGCGCAGCGCACCCGGCGGTCCCCCAGCGCGTACTCCCCCGGCGGCGCGCCGGCGCCGGCCATGGCGTCGCTCACCAGGGCCAGTCTGTCAGGACCGAGGCAGAAAAAGGCCAGGCGCAGCGCTCCGGGTGCGACGTGCCGCCCGTCGGCGATGATCCCACTGTTCGCCGAGGGAGAGGTGAGCAGGGCACCCGCCAGCCCCGGCTCACGGTGGTGGAAGGGGCCCATGGCGTTGAAGAGATGAGTCCCCCAGGTCGCACCGGCTTCCAGCGCATACAATGCCTGAGCTTCCGTCGCCTGGCTGTGCCCCAACCCGACGACCACATCCCGCTCGCGCAGCCAGCGGATGACCGGCAGCGCGCCGGGCAGCTCCGGGGCAAGGGTGAGCAGACGCAGGGCGTCCAGGGGGCCCATCTCTTTCAGCGCCTCGAGGCCCGGCTCCAGGAGCAGGTCCGCATCGTGCGCCCCCGCCTTAGCCGGGTTGATGAAGGGGCCCTCCAGATGCGCCCCCAGCACGCGCGCGCCGCGCGCCTCCTTGCGGGCCGCCGTCACCGCCTGCAGCTTCTGCCGGTAATCGCCCAGCGGGCTGCTGACGAAGGTGGGCAGGAAAGCCGTCACGCCCCACTGCGGCAAACGCGCCGCGACCCGACCGATGGAATCGGGATCGGAGGTGAAATCATGCCCGAAAGCGCCGTTCACCTGCAGATCGATGAAACCAGGGGCCAGGTACATGCCCCCGCCGTCGAAGACGGGCAGGCCCGGCGCGGCTCCGATCTCGCTCTCCCTCCCGGCGAAGCTGATTCGCCCCTGCTCTACGGCCACGGCCGCGTCGTGCACCATCTGCGCCCCTTCGAGCAAGATCACCCCCCGCAGCAGGAAACCCTCTTCTCCACTCACGGCCTCACCCCTCTCAACCGCGCAGCATGCGCAGGCCGGAGCCGATCACCACGAACTCGCTCAATTCGTGGCCCATCACGGCCACCGGCAGGCTGAAGGCCCCCGCCAGCGCGCCGGCCACCAGGGCTCCGATCACCAGGGCCGAGAGCACCAGGTTCTGCCGGACGACCGAGTGCGTGCGCCGCGCCAGGCGCAGGGCGTAAGCCAACTTCTCCAGGTCGTCGGCCATCAGGGCCACGTCGGCCGTCTCAAGCGCCACGTCGCTGCCGGCAGCACCCATGGCCACACCCACACTTGCCTGCGCCAGGGCCGGGGCGTCGTTGACGCCATCGCCCACCATGGCCACGTGACCATGGCGTTCGGTGAGCTGGCGCACGCGCTCGAGCTTGTCCTGCGGCTTCAGTTCGGCATGGACCTCGTCGACTCCCAGTTCACGAGCGATGGCCTCCGCCGTGGCTTGATGATCGCCGGTGAGCATCACCACCCTGCGCACGCCCTCCCGGCGCATTGCCTCCACCGCCTGGCGGGCGTTCTCGCGCAGGGAGTCCTGCAGCGCGATCAGTCCCCAGCCGCCGCGCTCATCGCCCACAACCACCACCGTCTTCCCCTCCGTCTCCAGGCGTTCCAGGCTCCCCCGCAGCCCTTCGAGCGTGATCCCGAGCTCCCCCTCGAAGAGCGTAGGGCTGCCGACGAAGACGCGTCTGCCGCCGATCAGCGCCGAAGCCCCCAGGCCAGTCCGGGCCTGAAAATTCCCCGCCTGGACAGGGTCGATCCCCTGCGACCGCGCATGGTCCAGGATGGCACGCGCCAATGGATGCTGGCTGCGCGCCTCCACCCCCGCCGCCGCGGCCAGCAGATCATCGGCGCTCCTGTCCAGGTCGGGCACGACATCCGTCACCTGCGGCTCGCCCCGGGTCAGGGTTCCCGTCTTGTCCAGGGCCACCACCGTGACCTGCGCCAGTTCCTCCAGGTATACGCCACCCTTGAAGAGCACACCGCTGCGGGCCGCCGTGCCCAGCGCGGCCACGAAGGTGACGGGGATGGAGATCACCAGCGCGCAGGGAGCTGCGGCCACCACGAACACCGTCGCTCGCCCGATCCAGATCTCCCAGGGGGCCCCAAAGGCGATCGGGGGCAGCAAGGCCAGCAGCACGCCCACCCCCAGAACGGCGGGACTGTAGCGCTCTCCGAAGCGCTCGATGAAGCGCTGGCGGCGACCTTTGCGCTCCTGAGCATCCTCCACCATGCGGATGATGCGATGGATCGTGTTGTCGGCGAAGGGTCTGATGACCCGCACCTCCAGCGCGCCCTGGCCGTTCACGCTGCCGGCGAAGAGCGTATCGCCGGGGCGCTTCTCCACCGGCACGCTCTCCCCCGTGACCGGCGCCTGGTTGACCGCCGATTCGCCGGCGACGACCTCCCCGTCGGTGGCCACCGCCTCACCGGCGCGCACGATGAAGACCTCCTCCACCCGCAGGCTCTCGGCGGGCACCTCGACCTCGCGGCCGTCGCGCCGCACCAGGGCCCGCTTCGGCGTCAGCTCCATCAACGCCCGGATGGCGGAACGCGTCTTGTCCTCGGTGTAGGTCTCCGCCGCCTCAGAGAGGGAATAGAGGAAGACCAGCATGGCGCCTTCGGCCGCCTGGCCCATGGCCGCGGCGACGACGGCCGCCACGCTCATGAGCAGCTCGATCCCCACCCGGCGCTGGTAGATCAGCGCTTCCAGCGACTCGCGGGCGAAGTAGTACCCGCCGATGGTGAGCGCCAGCAAGAACAGCACCTGGCTCACCCGGTCCGGAGATGATGAACAGCCCAGCAGCCAGCCCAGGCCCAGCAGGGAACCCGAGACCACGGAGGTGATCATCTTGGGGTTTCGCCACGGCCGGGGAGGTTCCGGGAGCGCCAGCCCCTGCTGAACGGGGAAGCCGACCTCGGCCAGCCCTTCTTTCAGGGCCCGAGGATCGGTGCGCTTGGGGTCGTAGCGCAGGATCACTTTGGCAGAACGGGGAAAGATCTCCAGAGCCAGCAGACCCGGCGCGCCCTCCATCCGGCGCCTGATGGCCGCGGCCTCGTTCTCGCAATCCAGGTTGGCGACGCGCACTTCAAGGGTCTCGGGCGCCGCGGCGCTCATGAGACCCCCTCGCGCGCCGCGGTCTCCCGCTCCGGGTCGGCGTAGCGCGGGCAGGCCTCCAGGCCCTCCGCCGTCTCGGCCAGCAGCGCGCCGGCCAGGTCCAGAATCTGGTCCACGCGCGCGTCGCTGAGCCGGTATTCGATGAAGCGCCCTCGGCGTCGCGTGCGGACCAGGCCACATTCGCGCAGGCAGGCCAGGTGGTTGGAGGTATTGGGTTGGGTGAGGGCCGTGGCGCGCACGAGTTCGCCCACGGTCATCGGGCCGGCGCGCAGTGCCTCCAGGATGGCCAGGCGTGAGGGGTCGCCGAAACCGCGGAAGAGCTTGGCCTTGAGCGGCAGGGTCTGCAGGATCGGGCCTTTGAGCATGAGCGATCTCCCGGGGCAAGACAACATATCAGCAATGGCTGATATTACTCCCTTCCCCTGCCTGCGTCAAGAGCTTCCCATCAAGGCAACGTGAGAGCGGCCGACGCCCGAGCGATCCATGCTCACGCCAGGTTCAGCAGATCCGGGCTCCCATGCCCGGGCGAGCGCACGACGGGGCGGCGTGGGAGCCGCCCCTGCTTTCCCAATCATCTCAATCAGCAGCCCGGGCTCCCACGCCCGGCGTTGATGCGCCCGCGCAGGAGCCGCCGGCGCCCGGGAGAGCCACGCCCCCGGCACGTTCAGCAGCGCCGGGCTCCCACGCCCGAGCGAGCGCACACCGGGGCGGCGTGGCAGCCGCCCCTGCTTTCCCAATCATCTCAATCAGCAGCGCCGGGCGACCCACGCTCCCGGCAGCCAGAGGATCACACCGCGCCCCGCAAGGCCGTTGTTGGCGCTTCGCCGCGCGGCAGCAGCCGTCCGCCGAAGGAGTTGAGCAGCACCGCGCTCACGCTGGCGGCCATGGCCACCATCGCCCAGAAGGGGCTCACCAGGCCGCTCACCGCCAGCGGAACGCCGATCCCGTTGAAGATGAAGGCCAGGACAAGGTTCTGCACCGTCTTGCGATAGGACTGACGGCCGATGGTGTAGGCGTCCAGCACCGCCGTCAGGCGCTCCACCATCAGCACCACGTCGGCGGATTCGATGGCGATGTCCGTGCCGGCGCCCATTGCGATCCCCACGTCGGCTTGAGTCAGCGCGGGCGCGTCGTTGATGCCGTCGCCCACCATGGCAACGCGGCCGCCGCGCGCCTGCAGCTCGCGCACCACCTCCGCCTTCGCCCCCGGCAGCACCCCGGCGAAGAAGGTCTCGACGCCCACCTCGGCCGCCACGGCGCGCGCCGTGCGCCGATCATCGCCGGTGAGCATCACCGGCTCCAGGCCCAGGGCCCGCAGGTCTGCGATCACCCGGCGCGCTTCCGGCTTCACCGCGTCGGCCACCGCCAGCAGCCCGATCAGCTCACCATCGGCCGCCACTCCCACCACGGTGCGCGCCGTATCCGCCTGCCGCCGGATCCACCCGGATATCTCCGCCTCCAGCGCCGCTGGCGGCGCGAGCCAGCGCAGGCTGCCCACCCGCACCCGGCGGCCGTCCACCAGCGCGGCCACCCCTCTGCCCGGCTGCGCGGCGAAGGAATCGGCGGCCACGCGCAGGCCATGCTCCAGCGCCCACTCCACGATGGCCCGCCCCAGCGGATGCTCGGAGGCCGCCTCGGCGCCGGCGGCCAGGCGCAGCAACGCCCGCGCCTCAGGCACATCGACCATCGCCTGGCCGTGCACGGCCTGCCACTCCTCCACCCCCCGCACCAGGGCTTCCACGACCACGGGTTTGCCCACCGTCAGCGTGCCGGTCTTGTCGAAGACGACGTGCGTCAGGTCCTTGAAGACCTGGAAGGCCTCGCCGCTGCGCATGAGCACCCCCTTGCGCGCCGCCTCGCCTCCACCACGGATCATGGCCAGCGGGCTGGCCATTCCCAGCGCGCAGGGGTAACCCATCACCAGCACGGCCAGCGCGGCAAAGGCGGCGCGAGAGAGATTCGCCTCACCGGTCACGAGCCAGGCCCCCAGCGTCCAGACCAGCACCGCAAGCCCGCCGAAGGCCAGCACCCCCGGCACGTACCACTCCAGCACCGCATCCACCAGGGCCAGCACCCCCGGCTTCATGGCGCG
This sequence comes from Chloroflexota bacterium, assembly GCA_024277995.1. Taxonomy (GTDB): domain Bacteria; phylum Chloroflexota; class Anaerolineae; order Anaerolineales; family E44-bin32; genus JAJRUD01. Next base: position 3,766 of record JAJRUD010000232.1, on the reverse strand, counting down.
CGCTGCTTCGATCTGGCGGGCGACCTGGGCCAGGAAGGACTCCTCCCCCACCCTGGTCGCTTCCAGCAGCAACGTCCCCACCTGGTTCAGCGAGCCCCCGATGACTTCCCCGCCGGGGCCCTTCTCCACGGGCATGGGCTCCCCCGTCACCAGGCTCTCATCCACCGTCGAACTCCCTTCCAGCACACTCCCGTCCACCGGGATGGCCTCGCCGGGGCGCACCCGCACCCGATCCCCCGGCCGCACCTCGCTGATGGGCACATCGCGCTCCCCGCCCTCGGCTTCCACCAGGCGGGCCGTGGCCGGCTGCAGGTCCAACAGCTTGCGCACGGCCTCCGACGCCCGCGTGCGCACCAGCAAGGACGCCCAGCCCGAGAGCAGGTGGTAAGTAGTTATGAAGGTGGCCACTGCGAAGAAGTCCGCCGCAGGGAACGTCGGGGTGAAGAGCCCCAGCAGCCCGCCGGCCAACCCGGCGAACGCGCCGAACTCGAGCAGCACGTGCTGATTGAGGATGCCGCGCCGCAGCGAATGAGCGGCCATTACCAGGATGTGCCATCCCGGGCCGAATACCGTGCCCAGCGCCAGCAAGATCATCAGCGGCTGGAACCAGAAGGCCCCCAGGCCGAGCCAGCGGGCGGCCATGATCGCCAGCGCGGCCAGCGAGAAGGCGACGCCCCAGAGCAGCAGCGCCCGCGCCCGCCGCAGCTCAGCCCGCTGCTCCTCGAAGGCGCGCACCTTGTCCGCATCACGCACGGTGTATCCCAGTTGGCGCAGGGCTTCGCGCAGCTCGTAGGGCGTGCGCCGCGCGGGATCGTACTCGATGAGCGCTTCTTCATGCGCCAGGCTCACGTGCACGGCCCGCACGCCCTCCATGCGCCCCAGCGCTTTCTGGATGGTGCTGGTGCAGAAGGAACAGGACATGCCGCCGATCTTGATCTGCAGGCGCCCTTCGTCTTCCACCGGCAATATGCTCACTTCACACTCTCCCGCGAGACCCCGGGCACGGCCCCGAGCCATGGCTTCTGCATCCATGCTACACCTTCCAGCGACTGGAAGGTCAAGGGCAGAGGTCGTGTTCGAGCAAATTGGGAAGTCAAACGGCGCGGGAAAATGGCCCGCGACTTCGGAAGTCGCGGCGGCCGATGGGCGTCCTTCAGCCCTCCAGGATGTGGCAGATGCAGTGTTTCTCCTGGATCGCCTGCGGCGGCAGCTCCTGCGCCGCCCGGCTCAATTCCTCGAGTTCCTTCCGCAGCAGCCGCAGCGCCTCGATCCTGGCCTCCACCTGTGCGATCTTCTCGTCGATCAGGCCGGCCACGTAGCGGCAGGGCGCCTCGCCGCGCTCACGGAAGGCCAGGATCTCGCGGATGTCCTCCAGCGTCAGGTCCAGTGCCCTGGCGCGCAGGATGAAGGCCAGCCGCTCCAGATCCTCTTCGCCGTAGAGGCGGTAGCCGGAGGGGGAACGCGGCGGCTCGGGGACCAGGCCGATGGACTCGTAGTAGCGGATGGTCCTGGGGTTGATCCCCAGCTCGCGGGCCGCCTGGCCGATGCGCATCATGGGAAGGTCCTTTCAGGCTGGCGCCTTGCGCAGGAGCAGGACCCGGAAGTGCCCGCGCAGCAGGATCGGCTCATCACGCTCGACGGTCATCCCTGCGACCCCATCGAGAATCTCGCTCAGGCGGCGGTTGGGGTCCGTGCCCACGCCCATGAGCAGGCGACCCAGCGCGCGGCGACGCGCGGTGAGGGCGGCGCCCTCGGGGAGGAACTTGTCGAAGATCACGGCGCGGCCGCCGGGTTTCAACACCCGCCAGCCCTCGCGGAAGGCGGCCGCCCCGTCGGGGACGACGGTGAGGATCAGGTTGAAGAGCAGCGCGTCGAAACTGGCCTGGCGAAAGCCCAGGGCCTGCACGTCCATGAACAGCAGGCGCACATCGCGACCTGCAGCCTTGGGAGCGGCTCTGGCCAGCATGTGCGGGCTGAGGTCGGCCCCTACCACGGAGACCTGAGGTGGGATTCGAGGCAGGTCCAGGCCGGTACCGACGCCCGGGATCAGCAGCCGCTCTCCGGGACGCAGGTCCAGCAGCGCGATGGCCCGCCGGCGGGCGCGACCATAGAGCAGCGGCACCCATCGATCGTAGATGAGCGCCCACCAGCGATAGATCTGGAGATTGCGCCGATTGTCCATCTATTTGCGGGCCCTCACCAGCCGGAAGACGTCATGCCACTCCCGGATCTCCACCGCGCTGAAGCCGACTTCCTACAGCAGCTCATCCCACTCATCACGCGGCAGGAAGACCTCGGCGACCTCGCCCAGGCTGCTCAGACAACCGAGCCGGCCGCCGGGCGCCAGCACGCGGCGCAGCTCCGCCAGCGCCTGGAGCTTCTCATCCCGCGTCAGATAGAGCAGCATGAAAGCCGTGGCGATCACGGTGAACTCGCCGTCGCCGAAGGGCAGTTCCAGGGCGCTCCCCTCCTGCAGTTCGACCGCCGAGCCAAGACGAGCGCTCTTGGCAGCCAGCTTCTTTCAACATCGCCGGGCTGAGATCCAGCCCGACCGTCCGGCGGGCGCGCTCGGCCGGCGGCAGGGTCAGCAGCCCCGTTCCGCAACCGACGTCCAGCGCCGCATCCTCAGCCCCAACCTGCAGCCAATCGATCAGCTCCCTTCCCTGGACGGCGCGAGCCGATTGGATTGCGCGCAACAGGCTGCGTTTCGCGGTGCGCCGCAGTGCGTCACCCAACCTCCCACCCCCTGATAGCCGACTCCGGATCGGCATCCCTGTCCAGGCGTGGCCGTGATCCAGCGCCGTGCCCGGTCCCTCAAGGTCTGGCTCAGGCGCTGATCTTCCCAACGGGACAAGATCAGCCACCTGCGCCCTCAGTGCCCGATGTGTTTCAGGTCCGCGCCCTCCAGCTCCCGGTCGAAGATCGTCAGCCGACGCCAGTAGAGCATGCTGGGCACGAAATACGGCAGCAGGCGCAGCATGTCAGCCTCGCGCAGCAGGGGCAGGCCGTGCAGATCCATGGTGGCCATGAGACCGTAGAAGCGTTCCAGCGTGCGGCGCTGCTGGATCTGGTAGGGCGCCATCACCCAGGACATGGCGGCGCCGAACAGAAAGGAACGCAGGACGCCAAAGAAGCGATCCCACGCCGATTCCGTCATGCCAGTGCCTTTCGATAGCGCAGCAGGCGCAGGGCGTTGAAGGCCACCAGCAGCGTGCTGCCCTCGTGGAAGAGGATGGCCACGCCGATGCCCGCCAGGCCCGTGATGCTCGTGACCACCAGGGTTGCGATCACACCCAGAGAGATGCTCAGATTCTGCAAGATGATCCGCCGTGTGGCGCGGCCCAGACCCAGAGCGAAGGGCAGCCGGGAGAGATCGTCGGCCATCAGGGCCACATCGGCCGTCTCCAGCGCGACATCCGTCGCCGCGCCGCCCATGGCGATCCCTACCGTGGCATGCGCCAGCGCCGGGGCGTCGTTCACCCCATCGCCCACCATACCCACCGCGCCGTATTCCTCGCTCAGTTCTTCGATGACCCTAAGCTTGTCCTCCGGCAGCAGATCAGCCCGGTAGGCCGTCAGACCGACCTGCTCGGCGATGGCCGCCGCGACGCGCGGGTTGTCGCCCGTGAGCATGATCGTCCGCTCGACTCCCAGGCGGCGCAGGGCGGCGATGGCGCTGCGCGCTTCCGGACGGACCACGTCAGCCACGGCGATCGCGCCCAGCACCTGGTCGTCCAGCGCCACCGCCATGGCCGTCTTCCCCTCG